>PEAO01000174.1 GCA_002753615.1 Magnetococcales bacterium DCbin2 | reverse complement strand
GGCTCTCGAAGCCAGCGCACGACTGGCCTCTTGGCTTCATGAAAATGGACTCAAAGTCACCGTTTCCATTGAAACGGCTCGCGATGCCGGTATCAACCAGGATATTGCGTCGGGGGTTCCCCAGTCCAAAATCCCCGTAGACTGTGACTTGGTGGTCGTCATCGGTGGTGACGGTACTTTCATCGCCGCCACCCGGGCCGTTGGCGACCGCAATACCCCATTGATGGGGGTCAATGTGGGTCGCTTGGGGTTTTTGACCGAAGTGGCCATGGATCGAATGATCTCGACCCTGAACCAGATTCTTTCGGGGCGGTGTAGTGAGGAATACCGCACACTGCTGGATGTCGCCGTCGTCCGCAACGGTGAACATGTCCTCAAAACCCGCGTCCTCAACGATGCGGTGGTTCACAAAGAGGCCCTGGCGCGTATGATGGAATGCAACGTTGCCATCGACGACGTATTTGCCTTTTCTACCCGGTCCGACGGTTTGATCCTTTCGACGCCGACAGGTTCTACCGCCTACGCCTTGTCCGCAGGGGGGCCGATCATCCATCCAGCACTGGATGCCATTCTGCTGGTTCCCATTTGTCCCCATACCCTGGCGAACCGCGCCATCGCTGTTCCAGGTAACGGCTGTGTCACAGTCACACTGGCCAACGATGGCCTTGATCGTCTTTTGACCCTGGATGGCCAAGCCGGTTTTGCCCTTTTTGACGGTGACAAGGTTTTGGTACGCCAATCGCGGCATAAACTCCGTGTACTCCATGCCGAGGATCGCGATTATTTCTCGGTTTTGCGAGACAAGTTGCACTGGTGGGAAAATCCCGCTTACCGGAGCCATACGTGAGGGACGGTCACTTTTTGAGGGTCCGTGCCCGTTTTTGCACGAACGCCCGTAGGCGCGTACTCAACTCGCCGCTCTCCATAGCCTTTTCATAATAGCGCAAGGCATTCTCCGGTTGATGGAGCTTTTCAAGGGAAATGGCGATCCCCATTTGCCAGATCCCTTTGCCGGGGTCGCCACGGAGCAGGGCCTCGTACAGTTCTACCGCCTTCTGATGTTCTTCCTGTCGTTGATACAGGGCGGCAAGAAATGCGGAAAAATTGGGATCGGACCGTGCCAAGCTTTGGGGGTCGCGACCAGAAACCGCCGGTTTTAGAATGGTCAAAGCCTCCGCCGCTTGTCCAGACTCCACGTAGATGCGAGCCAATCGTTGCCGGGCCAGAAGATGTCCTGAGTCGTGTTCCAAGACCCGCTTATAGAGTTCTTGGGCATTACTCGAATGTCCATTTCTCTCCTCAGCGAGTGCTTGGTCATACAGGGCTTGAACTTCGGTGCTGTTTGTTGTGTTGGCGGTTGCCGCGGGAGCGACGGGCCGCTCTGCGCGGACAGCTTGGGGTGCTTGCTGGATCGCGGAAGGATGGTTTTCTTCCGTACTGTTTTTGGTCGCAACCGGAATGTTGGGTGGAATCAAGTCAAGATGGCTTTGGGTCGGTGCGATGCTTTCGGTTGCCTTGGAACTGTCCACCGGAACCGTTTGGATTGAAAGGGCGGCAGTATCCCTGGGTTTTTCCGTATTTGTTGCGGCGATGTCAGGTCCGGGAGATGGTACCGATGGATTCAACCAACGGATGGAGGCCTCTCGCTGCATCTCTGCCTTGTTTTTTTCCTCCAGGTTTGTGGCAATGGGAGCTGTTGCAGATACGGGGAGGGCTTGTTGGGTAACCGCATCCCCACTGGGCAGATGCGTTGGCACCTCCGGTTGTGTCATCTGAGAAGGGGCAGAACCATTTTGAGGAACAATGGCCTGGGCGGGATCTTTTTCTTTACTGGCCGGTTTGTGGCTGGTGTGGCCTATGCCGGCAGTGAGAAGTGCCTGAGTTGGCGGGGCAAACGAGTCGCTCAGGGCCAGATAACCGTCGGTTTTTTCCTTGGCGCGGAAATGATCCATAAAACGGCGTGCCACCATGATGTTGTCAAAACGGCCAATGCGGACGCTTTGCCACAATCGGCTGGGATCCTTGATGCCATACAGTTCCAGAAGATAGGCATCATAACCCTTGCGGCGCCAGAATGCAGCCAACCGCAAGGCACTGTCCCGGTCCAAAAACGCTCCCACCTGAATGGAGTAACGAAATGGCATTTCATTGCGGGCCATTTCCTGGACGCGACCTGTAATGGTTTGTTTGTTTCCCTCTTCGATGGTATAAACCCGCGCCGATGGGGTGTCGCCTTCCTGGGGGGGGGCCACATGTTCCGGTGGGGTGTTACCCTGTCCGGGTTTGACAACCCAAGCAGACGGCTTGCTTTGGGTGTTCGAAACGGATGATTTTTCCGTTTCTCTGGGAGGTGTCGCGCTTGCCTTGAGACTTTGTTGCATCACGGGATAGAGCCTTAAATCGACCTCCATCTTCCGTCCTTTTTCAAGGTTTAAATCCACGATCAGATCGTGATATCCATATTTTTTGATCTCCAGACGGTGGCTGCCGGGTTCCCAGTCAAAGCGAATCGGGGTAACCCCGACAAAATTTCCATCCATGAGAATCCCTGCACCCGGCGGCTCAGTGACTGCGTGGATATCTCCAGAACCGACGACAGTGGACTCATGGAGAGGGGCTTCGGCACTGGCGGATTGGAAAAATAAGGTATTCCAGAGAGAATTCCAGGCAAGCATGAGGACCAGGGTGACCACCATCCATCCCCAAACGGGAATCGATTGGACGATTGCCTTGGCACCTGGGGCAGTATGTTTGATCGGCATCGGTTCCACATGAACGTTTGTAGATACGTCTTCTGGAACGTTCTCCATCTCTGTCAACCTGAAGGGTATGCGGCTCATTTTAAACTCCGTTAGCCAGCATCGGAAATGGCGAGTCATCAAAGTGGATTGTCAACATACCGTCGCTTTTCCATAAACCAAACGCTCACGAACCGTGGAAAAATTATTTTTTATTAATACAATAGAACAACGATGCGGACGGCCTGGACGGGTCGTTGATCACCATTTTAATGCAAGGTACAGACCAGTTTGATTTAAAAAAAAATTTCCAACCATGCCAAATTGGGTTATAGTCGCACCGAAATCTTGAAATTTGGAGACAGGGAGTTCCAAAAGCCATGCCTAATGTCGTGATCGTGGGAACCCAATGGGGCGATGAAGGTAAAGGAAAAATTGTCGATCTGCTGACTGAATTTGCCGACGCAGTGGTACGTTTCCAGGGTGGGCATAACGCCGGCCACACCCTCGTCGTCCAGGGTAAAAAGTATGTCTTGCACCTGATCCCTTCCGGGATCGTCCGTGCCAATAAGCTGTGCATCATCGGAAACGGCGTGGTTTTGGATCCTGCCGCTCTGATTGAGGAAATTCAGCACCTTGCTGGTTTGGGCGTGGTCGTCAACAGCAATCTGTTCAAGATATCGGCGCAAGCCAATCTGATCATGCCCTATCATCGGGAGCTGGATATTGCCCGAGAAAAACGCAAGGGTAAGGGGAAGATTGGGACGACGGGGCGTGGTATCGGACCCGCCTACGAGGATCGCGCCGCGCGCCGTGGTATTCGTGTGAGTGATCTTCTCAATCGCCAGGTGTTTGAATCCAAGCTACATGATAATCTGGCCTACCATAATTTCATGTTGGAAAATTTTTACGACGCCAATACCTTTGCCTTTGAAGCCATCCGTGATGAAACTATGCGTATGGCCAATATTTTGGCCCCTTACATCGAAGACGTGGGTCACTTGTTGCATGAGGCCATCGGCCATGGTCAGTCCATCCTTTTTGAGGGGGCGCAGGGGACCATGCTGGATGTGGAACATGGAACCTACCCTTACGTAACCTCATCCGCGACCGTCGCTGGTAATGCGGCGTTGGGTTCGGGGGTTGGTCCGACGGTATTACACCATATTCTCGGCATCACCAAGGCGTACACGACCCGTGTTGGCAGTGGACCCATGCCCACCGAACTCAAGGATGGTGTGGGGGAACATCTCAGCCGGGTTGGGGGTGAGGTTGGGGCGACGACGGGACGGGCGCGTCGTTGTGGGTGGTTTGATGCGGTGGTTGTGCGACATGCCGCACGGGTCAATGGTCTGACCAGTATGGCATTGACCAAGCTGGATGTTTTGGATGGTTTGGAAAAATTACGTATTTGCGTCGCTTATGAGCGCAACGGCAGCCGGATTGAGCATATCCCCGCCGATCCGTCGGTTTTGGAAATGTGTGAGCCGGTATACGAAGAGATGCCCGGTTGGAAAACATCGGTGACTCTGGCTAAACGCAAGGAAGATCTTCCCCCCGAAGCTTTGGCTTATCTGGGTCGTTTGGAGGAGCTGACCGGGGTTCGGGTCTCCATTCTTTCCACGGGGGCGGATCGGGATCAAACGATGATCCTAAAAAATCCTTTTTCAAATTCATAGCTTGAAAAAAGGTACCGTTCGTGTGTTCACCCTCAGGGTGGTCGCGTTTTGATTGCGTTAATTTCCCATAACAGCTTGCATCCACCAAGCCCAAAATCGCTCCCAGAAGGGATAACAACCCAAAAATTCTCGCCGTTCTTCGCCACATAGCCAGGGCAATCGCATTTGAAATTGGCACGTCCAAATGCCTCGGAAAAGATAAATTATTAAAAGAAAAAAGGGGTCTGGGGGATTGCCCCCA
>PEAO01000084.1 GCA_002753615.1 Magnetococcales bacterium DCbin2 | reverse complement strand
TTGGTTCGATGGCATTGGGGGCAACATCCGTTTGGATGGGGTTGTCACCGGAATAGAGAAACGAAATCGAGGAGGAAAGGTTGGTGCTGGTGCCGGTAGAGACCGGTGGGGCAACAACGACGGGATCGGGTGGAAGATTGGAGACGGCAACGGCGATGGCGGAGCTGGTGTTACCCGCCGCATCGACGACAGCGATTTCCAAAATATCGCCTGCCACAGCGTTGATGACGGCGGAAAACGTTCCGGTCGCAGAAGCATCGACATTCACCTGAGATCCCAAACGCCGTAGGGAAATAACCACCCGCGTGTTGGCTTCGACGCAGGCGGGAGCCCCAGAGATGGTGACTTGCCCGGCCACCGGATCACCCACCAATATTTTGCTGCCATCGGCGGTTGCCGGGGGTTGTGAATCTTTTTGGGCAGGTAGCGTCAGGGTGGAGGCGTTGCCGGCCAGATCGACCGCTTTGAGGGTAAAAGTGTTGTCGCCCTCGTTGAGCGTGACGGGTATGGCAAAGGCGTTATTGGGATCGATGGCAACGGGTTGATCGTTCAGGGTAAGGGTACCCGCTTCGTTGACCGACCCCTGCAACGTTTGCATCGCCTGGTTGGTGAGGAGCGGATTTTGCGGGCTGGACAGGGTGATCACCGGGGGAACGGTATCGACCGTGAAAGTCAACGGGGTCGTGGTGGTGGTATTCCCGGCGGCATCGCTGATGGTGGCACTGATTGGGTGTGTTCCATCGGCAAGATCCCCTTGAGGGGTGCAGGTGGCACCATCGGTCTGGGTCTGACAGGCGACAATCCACGGGTTGCCGTGGAGAACGAACGCTAACGTTTGCAGATCGGAGTCGGTGGTGTGGATGGTTAACGTCGGACGTTTTTGATTGGTGGTGCTATTGTTGATCGGGGTCAGAACGGTTAATGATGGCGGTTGGGTATCCAGAGTTATGGTGATCGCCTGTTGTGTGCGATTACCTGCCGAATCCACGGCGACCAGGGTGATGGTATTGGTCCCCTCATTGAGGGTCAGGGGTGAGCTAAAGCTTAGATCCGTGTTGATGCTGATGGTTTGACCCTGGATGGTGAGTGTCGCCGGGGCATCCAGATTGCCGCGCATCATTTGTACAGTGCTGCTGGTCAGAAGGCCATCCTGTGGCGCGGTCAGGGAGATCACAGGGAGGAGGGTATCGATGGTCAGTGGAACGCTGGCGGTTGCCAATGGCTTGCCCGAAGGATCGATGGCGGTGACGATCAGAGTCACCGCCCCTTCCGGCAACGGTTGTCCAGGGGTACAGGAGAGTTGGCCCGTCAGCGTCGTACATGTGGCCGGGGTGGTGGTGCCGAGAACCGTAAAAGTGATCGAAGCGGGGTTGATGTTACCGGTGACATCCAATACAACGGTGGGTGTGCGGCTGGCAACCACACTACCCGCTACGGGGGAACGGATGGCCAAGGAACTCCCTGGAAGATAGAAGGCTATAGCACGAATATTTTGAATCGGACGATTTTTGGCTGGTTTTTGCAAATACTCAAAGCGTTTGACGACATTGCCATCGCCAGCAATCTGGATGACTCCCTGAAAGGCTGCGGCCCACAAGGTTTTATCCTTGGGGTCGAGCATGAGATCGCGCACCCGGCCCGATGGGGGAGAAAAAGGGGCGATGGCGGGGAGTTCACGACCGTCGGTCAGTAGATGGTAGATCCGATTGTTTTCCGAATACCAGACACCCCCCAATCCGTCGGGGGTGAGTTTGCGAATGACGCGACGTTCTTTCTTGGAGAAATCTTTGGCAAAACGTTGTTGTCCCGAACCGTTGTAGGCGTGGATTTCCCGTTGTCCCAGGGAAACCCAGAGAAGATCGGTATCACGATCATAGGCGATATCGACAATCTTTCGTTTTCCCAGGGGATCGAACGCGGTTGCCACGTTACCGTTGCGATCATAAACCCGCAGCGTTTGGGAACCACGCACCGCAACCCAAAGACGGGCGCGAAGCGTATCCCAGGCGATGGCTTGAATGGGGTCGGAAAGCTTACGCTCAAAGAGTACTTTTCCTGTAGAATCAAAAAGTTGCAATAAATTACCCGATGTTATCCAAACATTACCGATCTCTTCATCGACGATGAGTTGCGGTCGCCGATGAAACGCCAAGCTATCCTCTTCCGATTTTCCCGAATCATCGTCATCGGCGTCATCGTCCTGATCCCCTGCGGATGCAAACAAGGGGAGAGCGCGGGAAAAGATGGGCGTCCCATCCGTGCGAAAAGCATAAAATTTTTCGTTACCGACAGCCCAAACTACTCCCCGACGGGAATCCACAGCCACATCGCGTATCGGCTCTAAGTTGGGGATGGTAATCTGGGTGGCACCGTTTTGTGGATTGGCGGCGAGGATGGTCTTTTTACCACCCATCCAGAGGGAGGGGCTGAGGCTGGAATCCTGGGCTGATGTTGGGGGGATGACCGCGAAAAATAATGTCAGGAAGATGATGAGATTGAGACATTTATTCATTATTTTGGACATCATGACTGATCCTCAATAAACGGGTAATTTTTCTGTCTCAAGGTGCATTGATGAATTATTAAGATAATATAATATTGAAAAATTAATATTCAAAGAAAATTTTTCATTTTCGGTATTTTTTTAAATTTGTTAAAAAACATATAAATATAAATGTTATGGCAGCGTAAGGCGCACATCTGTCATCTCAAAGTCACAATATCCATTGACTTGAAGTTTATTTTTTGTAAGATTTTATGCGTGCATGTCGCAGGCGGTTAAGGCTTATTTTCTTTACCTGGAAATATATTTTAATGATTTATGATCATGAATTTTCAGGGCAAATACCCCGAATGATGGGGCGGTGGGTTTTGGTGTGTGGGGTGATGATGATGCTGCTGTCATGGGATCCCGCTTTTGCGGTAGAGAATCCTCTAGCCTTGCCAGCGGTTGAAGAGAACAGAGCGGAAAAAAAACATTCTGGTGCCAACGGGGATTCCGTTGGTATGCGCTTTGTTTTTACCTTGTTCGACCTGTATGGGTGGGTTTTCGGTGCCGCCGGGGGTGATCGGTGCCCGTGTCAGCCTGTGTGTTCCCTGTATGCCCGGCAAGCCATCAAAAAACATGGTGTGCTGGTCGGAATGTGGATGTTGGTGGACCGATTGATTCAGGAACATACAGCCGTATCCACCGGGCCTTTTGTCCGTGATCAAACCGGGCGGTTGCGTGTTTACAGTCCTGTCGAAGCCAATGATTTTTGGATGGAATCACCGTTACGTTAGGTTGGGAACTGGACCACGTATCGGAAAAACAGAGTTTGCCATTGATAACAGGTGGAAATGATTACGGGGGTCTGGGGGGGATTGCCTCTTCCAGCGGGGTTTGGGGCAGGGACGCAAGATATTGATTTTTATTTTTTCCCGCAGGGCCTCATATACAACCAGGAAAAAACAATGCCCGTAATTGGCAAACAGCTTGCCAATCGTGGCGGCTGGACCCTCCTGGAATTGATGCTTGCCTTGGGTATCATGGTTTTATTGATCACGGCGGCGAGTGTCCGCTATGGCGAAAATGATCGAGAGTCCATGCGCCGCGCCGCTGTTCAATTTCGCAACGTGTTGGAGTGGGTGAGCGCAAGGGCACTCTTTAGCAAAACGACCTATCGCTTGGTTTTCGACTTAGTGGAAAATGGGTATCGTTGCGAAAAAATGGAGAATGGTCGTTTTGTATCGGTCAAGGATACCCTGGTGCTACCGGTTGTCATCAATCCCATCCAGGGGCGGATGGTTTGGGTGGGAAGGGATGAAAGAACGCTTCGTGACCGTGATAGCACCGTTCAATTTGATGCCTTTGGGCCTGACTGGCCGGTTTTGGTGCAGTTTGTTGCCGTCTCTGGAAATGGGTTTACCGTCTCTCTTCGCCCTGAATGGTCACGATCCAAAATGTTTGAGGGGTTACTGGGCTGGCGGGAGGTGGAGCGTGCGGGATAGAGCGTCCGGTTTTTCTTTGCTGGAAGTTTTAGTTGCCCTGGCTTTGACCGGTTTGATTCTCCTGACCATGGGTACCTTGATGGAACGACAAATCAAGGGAGAGGCGTATCTCGAACAAAAGGTGGCAGCGGCGCAATTGGCTTTCAACCTGATGGAGCAGTTCCGCTTGGATGGTGCCCCCTCCGAACCCGCTCTCAAAGAGGGCAATGATGAAATGGGGGGGTGGAAGTTTCCATGGCGACGCAAGGTGAGCAGAATCGGACCGGATAAAGCCTATCGGGTAGAAATTGCCATCGGACCCACAGAAAATGCCCTGTTTTTGGAGAAGTGGACTTGGGCCAGCCATTAGTCCCGGAAGAGAGTGGATTTTCCCTGTTGGAAATCTTGGTGGCCATGACCCTGACGGTGTTGGTACTGACAGGTGTGTTTCAGATTCTCCAAGGTACGATGGCTGCCAGAAAACAACTGCAACACCACCGGGAAGTATTGCAAACTTGGCTGCACCTGCGCCGCTCCTTGATGAAGGATATGCATCTATTGGCGTTGCCACCCAGCCAGGCCATCGTGATTGGTAAGGGAGAAATGGAACTCAAGTGTCTGGGTGAGGTGGCCGGTGGACGCCTTGGTCCCAGGGTGCTGGTCCGTTATGCTTGGCAATTTCTCCGTAGCCACACTGGAGAAGAAATGACTTGGAGCCGTACGGTAAGTTCGGGATATGACCGCCAGACGACGGGGATAACCACGTTCCGTGTGGAAGAGCGATTGGAAGAGGTGGGATTGGATCTTCTGGATGGTCGCGTATGGAAACGTGCGGGCGACACTATTGAGGTGCAGTTAAGGGCAATACGGTGGCATTTTCGTTGGAAAAATATGGGCAGCTGGCACTTTATCCAAGGATGGGAAACTGGATGACGGTATTGCGGACGGACAATCAGAGCGGCATGGCCCTGTTGGTGGTGTTGGGGGTTATTGCATTGCTGCTGCCCTGGATTCTTCACGATCTTCAGAATCAGCGTTTTACCGTTCGCAGGGTACAAAACGAGTTGGCCATGCAACAAGCCTATCGGTTGGCCGAATCCACGCTACAGCAGGTGATGCTCAATCTTGAGAAAGAGGGCGGACAAGTTTTTGATGAGACCCGAATGGGGGGTGCCAGCGGCAAGAATGGGGAAGGAATGACTGAAATAGAAGTTATTGATGCAACGCGATATGTCAATATCAACGATCTGGTTTTGGCCAATGGCGATCTCAACAGGCCAGTATATCATTTAATGGGAGAAATTTTTGAATATTTACATGTTGATATTTCTCTTTTGAATGTTGTTGTCGATTGGATGGATTCCGATGAAACCCAGATGGGGGGAACGGAAACTGAGTCGAGCAGATATCAATCCCAAGGTTTAAACTATGGTCTGGCCAATGAACCCATGGCGGGTCGTATGGAACTGAACTATTTACCCGGTTGGAATGAGGATCTCATCCGCCGTATCGAACCTTATGCCCGGGTCTTTCCTGGTTGTCAGTATGCGGGAATAAATCTGAATAATGCCGACGCGGTCATTCTGGTGGCGATGGCGGAAGGATGGAATGTGGACACCTTCCTTCAGGCCCGTCCCTTTGTTGACCTGCAACAGATGCAAAAAGCGGGATTTCCTCTTCAAGCAGAAGATGCCAGCTTTGCCCGTTTTCAAAGCAGTTGTTTTGCTGTGACCATTCAGACCCAAGTTGCGGAGGTGCGGGGAACGCTGGAGAGTTGGTTGCTGGCAAAGGATGGTAAAATTTCCCTCATGGGTGTCCGGTGGAGTGGTTGATGTTGCACAATGGCTACGGTGTCGATCTTTCTGATGACGCTCCGGTTTGGGTTTTTTGTCCGGCGGGAGAACGTCCGGTTTTTCATTGTTACAGGGAGCCAGATTCCAAAAGAGATGCGGTTTTGTGTGGTCTCTCTGGCGGCACCATGGTCTTTCGGATTGCCCATCTTCCGTTTACCCAGAAAGGGCAGATCCTCGCTGTATTGCCCCAGGATTTGGCCGATACGCAGATTGCTTCCGTAGATGATCCGGTGTTTGCCTGGGATTTGGAATCTGAGGGAGAAACAAACCGCATCTTTTATGCCGCAGTTGCCAGAGAATCTGTTAACCAAAGTTTTACTAGTCTTCCTACCAAAATTGGCACCTCCTCCGGGATGGTCATAGCGGAGTTGGGTTTGTGGCCTTTATTGGCTTGGTCGGGATTGTTGCCGAATACGGGAAAAATAGTGGTTCTGGATGCCAGCCGGAATCCCTATGCGCTTTATCTTATCAATAATCAAAGGTTATATGATTTTCATTTGGTTTCACCCAGTGCCCAGAAGGGTGGAATAGACAGCATTCTGGAAGAGTTGGCATGGTTGATCAACGCGATGCAGGTGGAAAATTCTGAAAACGTACCGCTATTTTGTTTAGGTGAAACTCACGATTTTTGGGAAAAACTTAGGGGTGTTGTTACAGGTTATTCCTTCAGAATCGTTGCGTTGCATGAACTTGACGGAAGCGTTGCCCAGTGGTCATGGGGACGTGCTGCCGGATTGGCCTTGGAAATGGCAAATGGTAGCGGCTATTTGTCGCGGTTTTTGCTTAACAAATCGGGTGCAGAGATTTGGTCTGAACTTTGGTCGTTGTGGAAAGTTTTCATGATTTTGTCCGCATTCTCTCTTGGCCTGTGGGCAACGATACAGGGATGGCGAACGATGCAATTGATAACCTCGGTCCAGTGGTCCAAACAAAGGATGGAGCAGGTATTGAAAGAAACCCTTCCTCCTAGTTCCGTGGTGGTGAACCCTGTGTTGCAACTGCAACAGGCTTTGCATCGTTTTTCGGCATCCGCCAACGGGGCAAAAAGATTCATCAATTGGATTGAACTCATTCAATTGAAAGTGGAACGGCAAACGGGTGTGCAATGGTTGGGGTGCCAATACGAGGAAACAGGGGTGCATCTTCTGGGAGAAGTTCCTTCCTACGATCATTTGGAGAAAATCAGGAAAGGACTGGCGGAACTTCAGGGTATTGCTACGGTAACGATTGAGGAGGCCAGCATTCTTCCAGAGAGTAAACGTGTCAGGTTTAAATTGTCGCTATCATGAAAAAAATTTTACATAATTCATGGTTCATGGTGTGGGGAATTGTCGGATTGTTGTTTCTGGTCATAGTAGGGGTGCGACGTGTGGATGGGTATGTCGAGAAGTTTCACAGACGCGCTCTTGATCAGTTGCAGATGCTTGGACAAGTTCAATACCTTGCCAACCAGCTCAGTCAGGCCCGATTGGTCAAACGTCCGGGGGACGATGGTCAGTCAGGCTTCGCTATAAATGCCCTTCTACCTTGGTTGGAGCGGGAGATCCGCCGCATGGGATTGATCGATAAGGTCAGTCAGATTTCGCCGCTGATTTCTGCTATGGATGAGGTCAGCCCTTTTCGGCAAAGTGCCATGGTGATGATGAAGGGGCTTACGATGGTTGATGCGGTAGGATTCATCGCCGTGATTGAGAAGGAAGCCTCCTTACGCATCGCCCGTGGTGACTTAAAACGCAGTGGCGAGGAACAACCCGGGGTCGATGTGTTGTTGGAAATTGGTTTGTTATAACGATGATAGCGTATGGTTTTACCGTGGTGAACAGTGCCAACCCATTGTCCATGCAGATTGGATATGCCAGTGTTATCAAGATTGCGTTGCTCTGTTTTCTGATGCTCGCTGCTCTGGAGTTTGTCCATATGGTATGGCTCGTAGCCATCGATTTTAGGATTGAACTTCGTGAACAATATTCAGCATTCGAAAAAACAAATACAAGGATTGGTCAGGAAAACAAGTTTGACCTAGATGGGATACTCTCCAGTCTGCGCCAATTCAACTTATGGGAAAATTCTATAGCGGTGGTTGCGACCAGACCCTCCTCCACGGGTGAGGAAAAAACGGAAACAATCATTACCTCGTCTTTGGATCTTATACTGGTAGGATCGATGATTCTGCCCGGAAATAATTCTTGGGCAGTCTTTGTTCGTAAAAAATCTGCTGAGCAGCAGGTCATTTTACGTTTGGGGGATGAGATTGACGGGGCAAAGTTGGCGCGGATTGAACGTAATGCCGCTTTTTTTAAAAATGGTGATCGTATGGAGAAGGTGGAACGTCCTCCGTTCACGGACCGATCAAAGGATCGGCACTCCTATGGAAAAACAAAAGAAGTTTCTATGGTACCCAACGCCCAAGAAACGTCTACTCCCGAAACTATGGCTCAGGAAGGTAAGGCGGTTAAAATATCCAAGACCATGCTGGATAATATCCTGAAGCGTATTGGGGACAAACTGCCCGACTTTGATCTGCAACCGTTTTACACCCATGGTCGTCTTCTGGGATACCGCTTGGGGGCAAAAGAGGAATGGCCCATTTTAAATGTTTTGGGGATTCAAAATGGCGATATTTTTATTCGCCTCAATGGCATTGCGGTGACCGATTTACAGGCCATGGAAGAGATAAAAAAACTTGTGGCCAAGTTACGTACCCTTGCACTGGAATTCCAGAGGGAAGGCCACCTGCAAAAACTTGATATTGTGATTGAATAAAAATAACTCCTTGGACAATGCGGATGAAACGGACAAGCCAAACCAACAGGACATCCACAACCGGATCTACCAAGCCCCGCTGGCAGATTCGGCTATTTGGGTTGAGATTGTTCTTGATTCTGTTTTCATTGGGAACTATGGCAACAGTTATTGCTGAAGAAAAACAGATCACCATGGATTTTCAGGAGGTGGAACTAAAACAGGTGATCCGATTTATTGCAGAGATGACAGGTAGAAATTTTGTCGTGGATGAACAGGTCAAAGGAAGAGCAACGATCGTAACCCCTTCACCGGTCAGCCTGGGGGAAGCAGAAAAAATTTTTCAAACCATGTTGTTGGTCCAAGGCTACACGATTATCGAGCGCGAAGGGATTATGAAGATTGTGCCGTTGAATGTTGGGATTGGCGATGGTGGCAAGGAAGACTTTGCTAACCGTAATCCTGGAAATGAAAATCTGGTAAGCCGGTTGATACGGATTGAACAAGTGGAGGCAACTTCTTTGGCAGCCAGTCTCAAACCCCTTGTGCATGCCTGGGGTGCCCTCGTCGCCCATGGACCGAGCAATGCCATCATCGTCAGCGATACCCATGCAACGGTTGACCGCATCGTGGAATTGATTGGGGCCATGGATGTAGCACCCAATTTGGCACAACGGCAGATTTTTAAGATACAGAATGGCACGGTGAGTTACATTGAAAAACTTTTGACCGGAATTTATGCTGAATATAATTCTTCAGTACCCAAAGGGGTGGTGGGAATCAAATTTTTTTCCGACCCGCGAAGCAATATTCTCATCTGTACAGCACCGCAGGAAAGAATGCTTGAAGTTGATAGATTGATTAGAAATCTTGATGTTAATCATTCCGATACTTCCCTGAGTAACCTGCATCTCTATTATCCCAAAAATGGCAAAGCGGAGCTTATTGCCAAAGTATTAAATGAACTCTTGAATGCAAGTAAATCGGGGTCTTCCGGCAATTCCATGGAGCGCGTTCCCCTGGAGTTTAATCGCACCATTCATATTGTCGGAGAAAAGGAAACCAACACCCTGGTCATTGCTGCCGATCCTGATGATTATCAAAAGCTCCTCCCTATTATTCATGGTTTGGATATTCGTCGCCTTCAGGTCCATGTCGAGGCATTGATCGTGGAGGTTACAGCCGATAGAGCCGCCGATTTTGGTATTGAATGGCGGTTCGCCAACGCTCCTCAGGAAGGATCTGGAACACTTCGAGAGTACGGTGGCAGTTCTTTTGGTGCGATTCAGTCAATTATGGCCAACCCCCTGCAACCACCCGATGGGATGACCTTGGGACTCATGAAAGGGGGTATTTCTGTCGGTGGCCATGTTGTCCCTAATTTGGGGGCCCTGGTTCAGGCGATGCAAAGCGATACCGAGGTCAATATTTTAGCGACGCCAAACATTATCACCATGGATAACGAAGAGGCGGAAATTATCGTCGGTGAAAATATACCTTTGCGAACTGGAACAATGACCGGAGTGAGTTCTTCCACAAGTTTTGAACGTAAAGATGTGGGTATCACCCTGAAAATTCGCCCTGCCATCATGGAGGATGGTTGGTTGCGCATGGAAATTTACCAGGAACAATCAGGTTTAAGTGATCGTACTTTGACTATTGGAACGAATGAAACAGAAATTATCACCAGAAAACGGGCTATAAAAACTCAGGCAATATTGAGAAATAAGGAAGTCGTCGTTCTTGGCGGATTGATTTCCGAGGACGTGTCAGAGAAGGTCAAACAGGTTCCCTGCTTGGGTGGGTTTTATGGTGTTGGGGAAATGTTCAAACAGACAAGTCGGTCAAAGAATAAGTCGAACCTGATGGTTTTTATTCGCCCCGTAATCATCAACACCAATGAGGATATACTCCTGGAAACACGCAAAAAGATCAATACTATGCAAAAAAGCCAACCCGAAAGTGCAACCCAAGGTTCGCAATGGATTGATCCCGTTGACAAACCTTCCATTAAGGAGTTCCTGCGTCAACAATGGGAGGTCGAATCACCGGCCTCAGTAATTCCCTAAAGAAGCACAAACCACCATACCATGATACGGTGACACTCTATTTGCCCCCTTAACCCCGCTATGGAACACATACAGGAAGGATTGGATCTTGAATTGGCTCGTGCAGTCCCGGCTGCCATCGCCAGACGTGGTTTGTTTCTACCGATTCGCATCTATGATGAGCGTGTCGAAGTGTTCGTAACGGAAGAAACTGACAGGAACATGCTTGACGAGTATCGGATGCATGCCCCTTTACCGCTGCGACCGATCAAGGTTGAGCGAGGAGCATTGCTGGAAACACTGCAACAAATCCACCAGGAGAGCGGATTTTCGATGGAGTCGTTGGTGATCGAAAAGCCTTTATCCACGTTAGCGAATCATTTGGCGGAAAAAATCGATCTTTTGGATGCTGCGGACGATGCCCCGATCGTTCAGTTAGTCAATTCTTTGATTGTGCAAGCCCTTAGAGACAGGGCTTCGGATATTCACATAGAACCCTTTGAAAATGACATCATTGTTCGGTTTCGCGTCGATGGTTTGTTGCATGTGGTATTGCGCCCACCCAAACCGGTTCAGGCACCGTTGATGTCGCGTATCAAAGTTATGGCCGGGCTGGATATCGCGGAAAAACGCCTGCCGCAGGATGGTGCCATGAGGGTTCAAGTGGGCAAGAAAAATGTGGATGTTCGGGTTTCCGTACTCCCCGGTCATCACGGCGAACGTTTGGTTCTGCGACTACTGAACAAGGATGAAAGAATTGCCTGTTTCACGGAACTTGGATTGACAGAGGAACAAATGGTTTGGATGAATGACCGAACCAAGGTCAGCCATGGCCTTCTTTTGGTTACCGGTCCCACGGGAAGTGGAAAAAGTACCACTTTGTATGCGGCACTATCCAACATCAACACTCCGGAAAAAAATATCCTGACCATCGAAGATCCTATTGAATATTCCCTGGTTGGCGTGGGCCAGATTCAGGTGGCTCCCAAGATTGGGCTTACCTTTGCCAAAGGGCTTCGTTCGATTCTCCGTCAGGATCCTGATGTCATTATGGTGGGAGAAATCCGCGATCTGGAGACTGCGGAAATTGTTATCCAGGCCAGTCTTACGGGCCATTTGATCGTATCGACTTTACATACCAATGACAGCGTTGGAGCCATAACCCGTTTGATCGACATGGGGATCGAACCTTTCCTCGTGGGGTCAGCCTTGGACGGTGTTGTGGCGCAGCGATTGGTACGACGACTGTGTGAGCAATGCAAGGCTCCCTATTCTCCCCCTAGTCACTTGTTATCCATGTATCGCGGTAATCTTCCCTGGACCGACATGCCGGATAACTATTTTCGACCAGTTGGTTGTGAAATCTGCCTGGGAACGGGGTATCGAGGTCGAACAGCCTTATTTGAGCTTTTGACGATAACGGATGCGTTACGCGAACAGTTGGTAGCGCGAGCCTCGGATCATTATCTACGGCATCTGGTGAGGGGGGAGGGGATGATCACTTTGTATGAGGCGGGGTTGCGTAGGGCGGCTTCCGGCTTGACCAGCTTGGATGAGGTATTTCGCGTTACTCGACAAACGGGCGAGCGTACCTGATGTCGGTGTTCCACTATCAGGGGCTTAGTGCTGCCAATGGCAAGATCACTCGGGGAATACTGGATGCGCAGTCGGAGCGGGATGCTAGGCGCATACTTCGTGAAAAGGGTGTCTTTACAACGCAACTGTATCGTGCGCACCAAACAGTGGAGAAACATCGCACAATCAATCAGTATTGGCTTGGTTTTCGCGGTCGCCAGACAGTACCTGTTCGGGAACAAATTATTTTTACTCGGCAGATGGCTACCCTACTCAACGCTGGTTTTTCAGTTGTGGACGCCTTGACGGGAGTAGAAGAGCAAATCAGACCGGAGGAATCCATGCGCGGTGTGGTGATGAAGTTACGCAGTGGCATCCGGGAGGGAGAATCCTTGTCGGAAGTGTTAAGCCATTTTCCAGGCATATTTAATCATGTTTATGTCAGTTTGGTGGGGGCAGGAGAGCAGGGAGGAGCTTTGGGATCGGTGCTTGAAAAATTGGCCGTGGTCATGGAAACTCAGGAGCGAACAAAAACACGGATGACTGGAATCATGATCTATCCAGCCCTTCTGGTCGTCGTAGGGATCGCTATCTCTTATTTTCTTATGACCGTGATTGTTCCACAAGTGGCGGGAGTTTTTGAGGATCGACAACAAGCCCTTCCATGGATTACGCGGGTGTTGTTGCTATTGTCACATTTTTTACGGGAGTGGGGTTTGGCTATTGTAATGATCGTTTTGGTTACAGTCCTATTTGCAGGTACCTGGATGCAATCCCCTCGGGGGCGACGACACTTGGAAAAACTTGTGCTTGCTACACCACTCCTGGGTCCATTTATGGTGCAGGTTATGACAATGCGTTTCAGCGAGGTGGCAGGTCTTTTGATCCGTGGAGGGGTTCCTATTGTAAAATGTCTTCGGGTAACTTCAGAGACGGTTGGCATGATTGTGTTTAAGGAGCGTATCGTGAGGGCATCCTTGTCTGTTGAGCAGGGGGAATCTTTGGCGGAGGCGTTATCAGCCATGAGAATGTTGCCGCAACTTGCGCTCAGAATGATTCAAACGGGTGAAAAATCAGGAAATTTGGAAATGATGCTGGAACGGGTGCGCCTTTATTACCAAGAGGAGGTTGACCGAACATCGGATCGATTGATGCAATTATTGGAACCTGTCGTTATTCTGGTCATGGGGTCGGTGATAGGGGTCATTGTTGTCGCTGTTCTTCTTCCTATTTTCGAGATGAACAGTTTTTTTTAATTGCATAAAAACAGAACTGGGATGGGTATGATGACACGATCAATTGTTGAGCGCGTGGGTCTCCTTGTTCGGTTTTTCCTGTTATGGATGCTACTGACTGGAATGTCTCCCATGTCTGCCGACGCACTATTTTCCTATGCCGTAGAATTGGAACAAAAGGGGGATTACGGGCGTTCAGCGACCGAATTTGGACGGTATATCCATTTTGCGGAAAGATTTTCTAAAGACGAGCGACCAAGGTTGGAAGAAGCCCATTTTCGCTTGGCAATGAACTTAGCGGAAAATGGGGAAACCCAAGCATCTTTAGAGGCTTTTTCTTCCTTTGGAGAGCGATGGCCTTCTTCGCATTTTATTGCTCAAGCATTACTTCGGATGGGAAGCCTCTATGAGGATAGTGGAAGGTTATCATTGGCTAAGCAATGTTATGGACGATTGATTCAACACTTCTCCGATGAGAAAATATCCAGTATTGGACATCTTCGTTTGCTTGGGTTGGCATTGTCTGAACCGGTGGATCTTATCACAGCACGAACACATCTGGCCCAAATCACCCATCCAGATTACCAGAAAAAAGTAAACATGATGAAGAAAGAATTGAATAGATTGGAACAATGGCCTGAAAAATCGCCTCACTGGGCTTTGGTTTGGAGTATTTTCTTTCCAGGAGCAGGTCATTTTTACCTTGGTCGTTTAAGAGAATCTTTATTTTCTTTTCTTTCCAATTTTCTATTAAACCGCACCCAGCACGGAATACGTAGTTTTTTTGTTTAAAAACGGGCATAATCGGCATGTTACTTTCATTAACCTGGAGGTGTGACATG
>PEAO01000173.1 GCA_002753615.1 Magnetococcales bacterium DCbin2 | reverse complement strand
TGCCCCCCAGGGTTTTGTTTTTGAATTTAAACAAAAAGCTTCATTCTTCGCTTTTGAATTTGCTCTTGAATTTAAACAAAGTCAAAAACAAGGTCAAAAGCTTAAGCATGGAAATCTTTTTGTTTCAATTCAAAGACAGAATCAAAACCCTGGGGGCAATCCCCCAGACCCCTTTTTTCTTTCAATATTTTTTAGGGGAGCGAACAAATTATCAAATGTCAACACACCCTAGGTGTCCTGTTTTGGGGGGCGTGTCTTTTCCCGGATGATTTGTGTCGCTTTGAGTACGGCCAGGGCGTGTTGGCCCGTGGTCAGGGGTGCGGTGTGGCCACGCACGGCATCGACGAAATGTTGTATTTCCACGGCCAAGGGTTCGGCATGTTTGACGGTGACCCGTTCGATGGCATAATCGAGACCATAGTGTGGACCGGGTATGCCCCTTTGATGTCCTCCTCCTTGATGAAAAATGCAAAGTTCCTGCCGGATCAAATCGACGGTGATCCATCCCAGATCGGCGGTGATGTTGAGTTCTCGTATTTTATTTTGGGTGATGCGGCTGGCGGTCAGGGAGGCCATGGCTCCCCCAGAGAAACTAAGCAGAGCGGTTACGTAGTCACTGCCGGGGGAGTCGGCGGTTTGCACGCTGCTGGCGACGATTTGGCGGATGGGTTCTTGGATCAGACTCATGACGATATCTAGATCGTGGGTCATGAGGTCGGCGATGACATCGACATCGGTGATCCGGGCACTGGCACGGCTCATGCGGCGGATATCGATGGCGTGGATGCGGCATCCTTGGGAGAGGATGGCTGCCAGTGTCTGAACCGCAGGATTGAACCGTTCGATGTGACCGACCAGGAGGATGGCGTTGTTTTTTTGGGCCGCCTGGATGAGTTGTTGGCAATGATCTTCGGTGGTGGCGAGGGGTTTTTCGATCAGACAGTGAATGCCACGGTTCAGGAGCTTAGTGCCGATTGCGGCATGGGTTGCGGGAGGGGTGGCGATACTGACGGCATCGACGTGTTCCAGAATGGGATCGATGGTGTTAAAACTTGGGCATCCGAATGTGTTGGCGGCATCACGGGCGTGTTTTTCGTTGGGATCGACGACGCCGATCAGATCGACGCCGCGTATTTGGGAGTAGACGCGGACATGATGCCGACCCATCTGGCCGACTCCGATAATGGCGACGCGAAGATTATTTTTAGGGGTCACAACGAAGCTCCATGGCATTGGAAAAACGATGGGTGCAGTATTCCATGATGTTGGGGGTGGTTTCCATGTTCCTTTTTTGCGGGGGAAAAGAAGATTTTCTGGAATGGTAACTTTACTTGCATTATTTCGTCTTCCCTGCGATAGTGCGCGGCAAAGGGCCTTAGTGAATGGGGCAGGTATCGTTGACCGGGCTGATCATGGGTCGTTGGGGTTTGGATCAACCATTTGATTTTTTCAAAGAATATGTGAGGAATGGCATGGCGGGCATTGTGACGTGTCGATGGGGGTTTGGCTTTTTGAATCGAGCCGAGATTGCCATGAAAAAATTACGGATTGCGGTGTTTTCTTTACTGTTTTTGGCGTATGGTGTCCCGGCGTATGGTGCGTTGAGTATCGATATCACCAAGGGAGGCTTGCAGCCGCTCCCCATTGCGCTTTCCGATTTTGTCGATTTGTCACCGGATGGGACGGCGTCTCCACAGGGGACATCGGGACATCGCATCAACGAGGTTGTGACGGCGGATCTGGAGCGTTCTGGTCTTTTTAAGCCTTTGGATCCGACGACATTTTTGCAGACGCCTGTGGAACTATGGCAACAGGGGCCTAATTTTCGGGATTGGCGTCTGATTGGGGCCGATGCGGTGGTTTCGGGGGCGGTGCATGAAAAGGATGGCAAGCTGATTGCGGATTTTTTTCTGCATGATGTGTACCAGGGTTCTTTGGTTGGCAAGGGGAAGCGTTTTACGGCACCTGTTCGGGATTGGCGGCATGTGGCGCATCGCATTGCCGATGAAATTTATACCCGTCTGACGGGCGAGAGTGGTTATTTCACTTCGCGTATTGCCTTTGTGGCCAATAAGGGCGATATGAAGTGGTTGGCATTGATGGATCAGGATGGGGCTAACCGTGTCGATCTGACCCGTGATCGCACCATCGTATTGACACCCCGTTTTGCACCGGCGGGGGAACAGCTTTTTTATCTGTCTTACGAACGGGGTCCGCCAAGGATTTTTCGTTGGGATCTTTATACCGGCAAACGGACCATACAGGGGGACTATCCCGGGCTGAACAGTGCCCCCGCATGGTCACCGAACGGGCGGTCCATGGCGGTAACGCTCAGCATGGACGGCAATTCGGAAATTTATCTGCGTGATATTGATGGTGGTGGCCTGCGTCGGCTCACCGAGAACAGTGCCATCGATACCTCTCCGTCCTTTTCGCCGGATGGGAGTCAGATTGTATTCAATTCTGACCGTGGTGGGTCACCCCAGATTTACGTCATGGATGCGGCGGATGGCGGCAATGTTCGCCGACTGACCTTTGAAGGTTCCTACAATGCCGCGCCTTGTTGGTCACCACGGGGGGATTACATTGCCTATGTCAGTGGTGGTGGCGGGCGATTTCGTATTTCTGTGATTGATCCCAAGGGTCAGAATAGTCGTGCATTGACCGATTCCTGGATGGATGAATCGCCGACTTGGTCGCCCAATGGTCGTGTTATTTTATTTTCACGACAGGCGGGGAATCAAACGCGACTTTACACGGTCGATTTAACAGGTCATAATGAGAGGCTGGTGAGTCTGGATGACGATTTGAATGGTTCTGATCCTTCCTGGTCGCCCCTGATACGTTGATACGTTGACAGTTCGTTTGGTAGTGACCGCTGCCTTGAGGGGTTCTCAAGGGGGCAATAACAATTTCTTTTGAGGTGATTGCATGAAACGCTTGGTTACGATTTTCATCACGGTGTTGTTCCTTGGAACATTGGCGGGGTGTGGAGCAGTTCCGAACGAGGGGCCGGGCGATGGCACATCGTCGCAGGCTGGCGGGGGAGTGGGTGGCGATGGTTCTTCGGTGGGCCGTCCGGGTGGTTACGGTTCCAACCTGGATGATCCCAACGGCACCGGTGGTGGTATGAGGGGTGAGATGGGTCGTCTGGTCCATTTTGATTTTAATTCGGCCATGTTGACTGGCGAGGCGGAAGAGGTTCTTGCTTATAATGCCCGCCAGCTTTCCAAGACTTCTGGCCGCATTCAGGTTGAGGGGCATTGTGACGAGCGTGGAACCCGTGAGTACAACTTGGCACTTGGCCAACAACGTGCGGATGCTGCGGCCCGTTATTTGATTTCTCAGGGGATTGATGCCAGCCGTATCAAGACCATTTCCTACGGCAAGGAGAGGCCGTTGGTCAGGGGCCATGAAGATCAATCCTGGGCCCAGAATCGTCGCGCCGAAGTCGTTCCTCAATAAGTTTTTACGGTTACGAGTGAATCAAGATGGGCTGGAATTCATTTTTAGTGCGCTGTTTGTCAGCTTTGGCTTCTTTGTCGTTCGAGAAGGTGAGGCCGTGGGTTCCAGCCCTTCTTCTTTTTGTTCTGCCGTTTTCGGGTTGCGTCAGTGGGAATTCTTCGGGACGTGACTCGGGTGGGGCGGAGTACTATGAGGAAGCTGAGGGTCGCAGGCCGCCCGTTCGTAATCAGGCGGGTCCGCCACCGGAGTTGAGGGCACCCTTGCCTGAGAGGGTGGATACCCTTGCCAATCGTGTCGAGAAGGATGCGGACATCCAGCGGAGTGTGGCGACCGATCTGGAGCGACGGTTGGGGTTGATGGAAAAGGAGGTGACGACTTTGCGTGGCTCGGTAGACGAGTTGCATCATGCGAAGGCTCGTCTGGAGGCTGAGCTTATAGAGAAAGAGAAGCAGATACAACGATCGGCCTCGGCACAGGCCCCGGCGCAATTGGCGCAGCCCGATGCGCCCGGTGCGCCCGATGCGCCCGATGCGCCCGATGCGCCCGATGCGAGTGACCCCGACTATGATCCTGCCGATCAGGGGGGTTCCCCAGAGGAGCCTAGGGGGGGGCCGGACGTGGTTGCTGGGAAGTCGGCGGCCTCTTCTGTGGCACCGGCCTCGGGTACGGTGGCCAAAGCGGTTCCGCCAGCGAGTTCCGAGAAAAGATCAGCTCCTCCTGTCTCCAAATCCAAGCCGGAAAGTCCCAAGAAGGCTTATGAGGAGGCGTTTCTTCTCCTCAAGGGTGGCCGTTATGAGGAATCCTTGGCAGCCTTTAAAAATTACATGGAGTGGTTTCCCAACGATAATTTATCGGATAATGCGCAGTATTGGATTGGCGAGCTTTATTATGTACAACGGAAATTTCCCGATGCTCTGATGGCGTTTAACCAGGTTTTGGTCCGTTGGCCAACCAGCGGCAAGATTCCGGCGAGTCTTCTTAAGATTGGTTTTTCATTCTTTGAGCTGGGTGATATGGAAAACGCGAAGAATAGCTTGAGTCGGCTGGTGAGTGATTATCCCGATTCTCCGGCTATCTCGATGGCGAAGCAGCGTCTTGAGATGATTGAGGAAAAGCAGAAAGGGCACTGATGGGTGCCTTAAAGGAATTGCTTGTTTTTATTGTTGAAAGAAAAAAGGGGTCTGGGGGATTGCCCCCAGGGTTTTGCTTTTGACCTT
>PEAO01000172.1 GCA_002753615.1 Magnetococcales bacterium DCbin2 | reverse complement strand
AAAGTCAAAAACAAAATCAAAAACAAAATCAAAACCCTGGGGGCAATCCCCCAGACCCCTTTTTTCTTTTAATAATATTTTATTGAGACCAATAACTTTATAAATATCAATACGCCATGGCACCCAGAAATCTCAAACGCAATTGCCCTGGGTCACCAAGCGGATCAAACAAGGGAGATCATCATGTCGGTTGAAGCGGGACGCAGCCAGTTATTGAAAGAAATGCTTGACCATCGCATCCTGATTTTGGATGGTGCCATGGGGACGATGATCCAAAAGGCCAATCTGAGTGAACAAGAGTTTCGTGGCACCCGTTTTCAAGACCATCCGGTTGATCTTAAGGGTCACAACGATCTGCTCTCCTTGACGCAACCCGATGTCATATTGGGGATCCACCGCGCCTATCTGGAGGCTGGGGCCGATCTGATTTCCACCAACACCTTCAATGCCAACGCCGTCTCCCTAGCCGATTATGCCATGGTCGAGACCGCCTATGAACTGAATCTGGAAGGGGCACGACTGGCCAGGGAAGCTTGCCGATTGCACGAGTCCACCCAGGGGAAAAGACCAACGTTTGTCGTTGGCTGCCTGGGTCCAACCAATCGGACCGCCTCCATTTCACCGGATGTGAATAATCCAGGATTTCGCAACATTTCGTTCATGGAACTCAAACGGGCCTATTCCGATGCCATTCGCGGATTGGTGGATGGTGGGGCCGATATACTGATGGTGGAAACCATTTTTGACGGTTTGAACGCCAAGGCGGCCCTCATGGCCATCATGGAATTCAACGATGGCCGTCCTCTGGAGATCCCCATCATGATTTCCGGGACCATTACCGACGGTTCTGGGCGGACGCTGACGGGTCAGACGGTGGAGGCCTTTTGGAACTCAATGGCCCACGCCGCCCCCTTATTAAGCATGGGATTCAACTGTGCCCTGGGGGCCGATCAACTGCGCCCGCACCTCCAGGAGCTTTCGGGTCTGTGCGAAACGTTTGTTTCGGTCCATCCCAACGCCGGACTTCCCAACGAACTGGGAGGTTATGACGAAACCCCCGAGTCTATGGCGGCCAAGGTCCGGGAATATGGGACATCGGGCTGGGTCAATATTGTCGGCGGTTGTTGTGGCACCACCCCCGACCACATACGCGCCATTGCCCAAGCGATGAAAGGAATTCCCCCCAGAAAGCCTCCCACGCGCCCATATCACTGCCGCTTGAGTGGCCTGGAAGCGTTTACCATCACCCCAGGTTCGCTATTCGTCAATGTCGGTGAGCGGACCAACGTTGCCGGATCACGCCGTTTTGCCCGCCTGATTCGTGAAGAAGCGTTTGAACCGGCCCTGGACATTGCCCGGCAACAGGTTATGGACGGTGCCAACGTGATCGATATCAACATGGACGATCCCATGCTGAACGCCAGGGAATCCATGGTCCGCTTCCTCAACCTAGTGGCGGCGGAACCCGATATCAGCCGCATCCCCATCATGTTGGACTCCTCCGACTGGGGAGTTTTGGAGGCGGGACTTCAATGCCTTCAAGGCAAGGGGATCGTCAATTCCATCAGTCTCAAGGAGGGCGAGGAGGTTTTTCTCAAACAGGCGACCCTGGCCAAACGATATGGTGCCGCCGTTTTGGTGATGGCCTTTGATGAACAAGGGCAAGCCGATACCCGGGAACGGCGGCGTTCCGTCTGTCGGCGGGCCTATGACCTTCTGGTTCACCGGGTGGGATTGTTTCCCAGTGATATTATTTTCGACGCCAATGTTTTTGCCGTGGCCACTGGCATGGAGGAACACAACGGCTACGCCCTGGATTTTATCGACACGGTTGCCTGGATCAAGAACAATCTTCCCGGTGCCCTGACCAGCGGCGGCATCAGCAATGTTTCGTTTTCCTTTCGCGGGTTTGAACGGATCCGCGAGGCCATGCATGCCGTCTTTTTATACCATGCCATCCGGGCAGGTCTGGACATGGGGATCGTCAATCCCGGACAACTGGCCCTTTATGAGGCCATACCCACCGAATTAAAAACCTTGGTCGAAGAGATCATTCAAAATCGCGATCCCCAGGCTACCGAACGGTTGCTGGCCGTCGCTGAGCATTATCGGGCGTCGGGTGAAACCAAAACCGAAGCTCCCGATGCCCAATGGCGGCAGGAACCTGTGGGAAACCGCTTGACTTACGCCATGGTCAAAGGGGTGACCGAATTCATTGAGGCGGACGTGGAGGAAGCCAGACTGGCCGCCAACCATCCCCTGGAAGTGGTGGAAGGTCCACTCATGGATGGGATGAACCGGGTCGGGGAACTGTTTGGATCGGGACGGATGTTTCTCCCGCAGGTGGTCAAAAGTGCCCGGGTGATGAAAAAAGCGGTTGCCGTTTTAGTCCCCTACATCGAAGCGGCCAAAAAACGTCACGGGGACGTTCATCAAAACCGTATTCTACTGGCAACCGTCAAGGGGGATGTCCACGATATTGGCAAGAATATTGTCAAAATCGTCCTCCAGTGTAACAACTATGAGGTCATCGACCTGGGGGTCATGGTCCCCACAGAAACCATCCTGGACGCAGCGGAAAAACATCAAGTCGGGATCATCGGCCTTTCGGGACTCATCACCCCATCCCTGGACCACATGGTGCGCGTCGCCCAAGAAATGGAACGCCGTGGTTTCACCATGCCGCTGTTGATCGGCGGTGCCACCACCTCGCCCTTACACACCGCCGTTCGCATTGCCCCGGTTTATTCCGGTGCCACGATCCACGTTAAAGATGCCTCACGGGCCGTCGGCGTCGCACAGCAATGGATCCATCCAGAAAATCGCGTTGCGTCCATGAAGGCGTTGAAAAAAAGCCATGAACAGTTACGCACACGCCATGAACATCGGAAACACCCATGGGTTCCCCTCGAACAGGCGAGAACCGCCCGTTTCACCCCCGGCCCATCCCCCTATCGCCCCTGCAAACCCAACCATCCTGGCATCCAGGTGATCGATGACATGGATTTGGCCCAACTGAAAGATTGGATCGATTGGACCCCATTTTTCCACACCTGGGAAATGAAAGGACGCTATCCCGAACTGTTCAATCATCCCGAATCGGGAGCCCAGGCACAGCAGCTTTTCAAAGATGCCCAAACTTGGCTCACCCGTATCATTTCAGAAAAATCTTTGACGGCGAAAGGGGTTTTTGGATTATTCGCCGCCAACACCGTCAACCATGACGATATCATGCTTTATGATGGTCCCGATGGAAAGAACCCCATCGGCACGTTCTATTTTCTGCGTCAGCAGGAAGAAAAGCCCGAAGGAAAGCATTATTATGCCCTCTCCGATTTTGTGATGGCGCAATCCACGGGCCAGACCGATTGGATCGGTCTTTTCGCACACACCGCCGGTCTTGGACTGGAAACGTTGGTGGCAGAATTGGAGGGGCAGAAGGATGATTATGCCGCAATCATGGTCAGGGCACTGGCGGATCGGCTCACCGAGGCATTTGCCGAATGGCTCCATTGTGAGATACGGCGGTCACATTGGGGATATGCCGCCGACGAGAATCTGTCACAAAAAGAGATTCTTGCGGAATCCTATCTGGGGATACGTCCCGCCCCCGGCTATCCCTCCTGTCCCGATCACAGCGAAAAGATTACCCTGTTCAACCTTCTCCATGTTACCGAAACCACGGGTATTCATCTCACCGAAAGTCAGGCGATGCTGCCGCAAGCCGCAGTCTGTGGAACCGTGTTTGCGCATCCAGAGTCGCGTTATTTTCATGTGGGTCGGATCATGGCCGATCAGGTCGCCGACTACGCCTTAAGAAAAGGGATCACCATAGAAAAAGCGGAACATTTGTTGGCGGCCAATTTGGGTTATGAACCAGAATCATAAAGAGGCAAACCCCTTGCATTGGTTTTTCAACCCCGCTCCCACCTCGGAACATCACTGGGTCACGGAGCGACCCATTGCCCATCGGGGGTTATTCGATCCTGCGCAAGGGATCCCGGAAAACAGTATGGCCGCTTTTCAGCGTGCAGTAGAGGCTGGTTTTTCCATTGAGTTGGATGTACGGCTCCTGGCCGATGGCCAACTGGCGGTCTTTCATGACCATGAACTTAAGCGCATGACGGGAGAGATGGGGGCGACGGAAAGACTCACCGCAGCGGACTTTTGCCATCTCAGGTTCCTGTTGGACCATCAACACCCACCGTTATTGCCGGAGGTTTTGGCGTTGGTGGGGGACAAGGTTGGGGTGCTGGTGGAAATCAAGGATTCTTCCGTGCAGGCAGCCCAAGCGGTCATGCGGGTTGCCCAGGGGCATCCGGGCCGTTGGGCAGCACTTTCATTTCACGCTGAGGTGATCGCTTGGTTTGCCAAGCATTATCCTCAGGTCACCCGTGGTTTGAATGGCGGCGTTTTTGAGTGGGATGCCGGTTTTTTATCCGCGTTGGGGATGCGTTCTTTTTTGCACACCGCCACGGCACGACCTCATTTTCTGGGTTGTTATCTCAAACGATTGCAAAGCCCCGTGCCACGCTGGCTTCGGTCCCGTGGCCTTCCCCTGATTGCCTGGACGGCCCGATCCCAGAAAGATTACCGAAAGTCTTGTGAACACAGTAATGCGGTCATCTTCGAAGGTTTTTTGCCGGAGAAACACGACATAATAAAGGGACCATAAACTATTAAAAGAAAAAAGGGGTC
>PEAO01000171.1 GCA_002753615.1 Magnetococcales bacterium DCbin2 | reverse complement strand
TTTGTTTAAATTCAAAAGCAAAGTCAAAACCCTGGGGGCAATCCCCCAGACCCCTTTTTTCTTTTAATAATTTTATTGAATGTCAACACGTCCTAAGATTTTGTTGAGAATATTTAAGGCCAGTTCGCGGTTTCGGGCAACTTGATCTTTGAAGCTGGCCATGGTGAGCGGTTCATGACCGATCCCATGGGCAAAATTATCCACGATTCCCACCATGGCGTAGGGGAGTGCCAGTTCCGAGGCCAGGATGCACTCCGAAGCGATGGTCATCCCCACATAATCGACATGATGGGCATGAAAACGGATTTCTGCCGGTGTTTCAAAGCGGGGGCCGGTGGTCTGCCAATAGACACCGCCATCCACCGGGGTGGGGAGCGGGGGAGAGGTCAATAATTCCAGGAGTTCGCGGCGCAAGGAGGGATCGAATCGGGGTAACTGGTGTCCGTGGGCATCGTCATGGAAAGATGGGGTGACGGTGGGGGCAAAAAAATCGTCGGGTATCACCACCGAACCGGGAGGGTGATGGAGGCGAAGGCTCCCCACTGATCCCAAGGCGATGATCTGTTCCGCACCCCACTGGTGCAGGGCAGATAAATGGGCGTGATGATGGATCCGGTGGGGCGGATGATAGCGGTCCAGGCCATGGCGTTGGAGAACGACCTGGTTTTCCAGTTCTACGAGATCCACGATCCCATAGGGGGTGGTTACCTGGATGCGGCTGCCCCTGGGCAGATGTCCCTCCAGGAATGATGTCCCGACAATCACCGCCCGTTTTGGGGGACGGGCCATGGCTATTTTGACCAGAATTGCCACCAGGGTGGCTTGGTACTGGACGGTTCCGACGGTTTGGCGGTATCCGTGAGTTTGGACGGTTCAGTGGTTTCCGTGGGTTTGGACGGCGTTTCGTCTTTCGGAGTTGGCGTGTCGGATAGGGTCTCGTCTGGCGGTTTGACCTCCATAGAATTGAGCTGTTCTAGGAGCGCGGGGGCTTTCAAACGGGTGTGGGAATCGTCTACGTCGGGTAAGTCGGGGAGGGAAACATAATCGGGATCGGGGGATGATGTGTCGGGAATGGCTGGGGCTTCCGTTTCCGCCTCCGGTTTGGGTTGTGGTTCGGTGGTTTCATCGCTTTTGTTCCAGGGCCAAATGGACCAGGAGGAATGGGTCGCGTCTTTAGACTTTTCGGTGGATTTTTCGGTGGGGGATTCCGTGACAGGGGATTCTTGGGTGGGCTTTGGATTGTTATTCGGCTTGGCAAACTCACCGCCGAACAGCCATTGCGTATAACCTTCGTCTTTGTTCCCCTCGTTGGCGGTGCGGGGATCATACAGGGAATCTTCAAAATTGCGTTGAATATCCTGGACGACACCACCGCTATCGAAGGTAATCTCAAGGCGATTGGTGACCCTTGAGAAAGTCCGCTGGATATTTCTGAACTGCCGATCCTGGATATAGATCCACCGTTCTTGACGAAAGGTGTTGGTCAGGGTGGGGGGGCCAAGGAGTTTGAGTATTTCATCACGGGTGGTGGTGCCGATGTGGATTTGTTCGACTTTCGTGGGATCGATGATATTGCCCGACTCGCTGATGACCGCTTGACAAGAGGCCAAAAACAGCGAAGAAACAAGCAGTGAGATTCTCAGGGGCTTCAAGGGGATTAATGGCATGGTATCTTCTTGCGATGCGTTGGTCGGGGTTGACAAGCGGTCATTCTTTCGATGTGTCCATGATACTACCGGATGGGGCGGGAGCAAAGTTTCCATGAATTTTTTGAAGCGGTTGCGCACAAAAAAAGCGGCCAAAGCGGCGTTGCGTCACCGTGTCATGGCATTGCACGGCCTGATTGTCGATGCGGTGTTGCAGTGGACAGCCGATGACCGCTTGGGGATGAAGGATGAATTTCCATTGCGGTTCGAGGTGATGATTTTGGCGGTGGCCCTGGTGCTGGTGGCAGTGAAAGATGAAAAGGAACTGGTCCAAGGGTTGTGGGATATGACCTTTGAAGGGTTGGAGGAAAGTCTGCGGCAGCGCGGCGTCAATGATATTCGCATGGGGGCGCGGATGCGGGTTTTGATACACAACGCCATGGGAAGGTGTCGCGCCTATATGGCTGCCATGGAAAACAAAAATGAGGCGGCTCTGGCCGAGTCTGTCGTTCGTAATGTATTCAACGGCACCGTTGGCCAACAGCAAACCGTTGAGATGTTGTTGTCTTCGGTGTTAAAACTGCCACAGCGGGTGTTGGGTGGCAAAAATTGTTAAAGCCCTTTGGAAAGGAAACTGGAATGAACAAGTTGACCATTGATGATGTGGTGTTAAAGAACAAGCGGGTTTTTATTCGTGTTGACTTCAACGTCCCCATGACCGAAAGCGGGACGATTCGTGAGGATACCCGTATCCGTGGTGCCCTTCCGACCATTCGCAAAGTGATCAAGGAAGGGGGCAAAGTGATCCTTGCTTCCCACATGGGCCGTCCCAAGGGGAAGGTGATTGCTTCTCTCTCCCTGAAGCCGGTTGCGGAACGTTTGGCGATGCTTCTCGGACAGGAGGTCAAACTGGCTCCCGATTGCGTTGGACCTGAAGTGGAAGCCATGGTCAACGCCCTGAAGCCGGGTGAGGTGTTGTTGCTGGAGAATGTCCGCTTCCACGCCGGCGAGACCAAAAACGATCCCGAATTGGCAGATGGGTTTGCCAAATTGGCCGATGTGGCGGTGAACGATGCCTTTGGTACCGCCCACCGTGCCCATTCCTCCAACGTTGGCGTTGGCGAGCGCGTCCCCCCGTCGGTGGCAGGTTATCTCATGGCGGCGGAAATTGAATATTTCAATAAGGCAGTGCGCAATCCGCAACACCCGGTGGTCTCCATCCTGGGAGGTGCCAAGGTCTCCAGCAAAATCGGTGTCATCGAGGCACTGATGGAAAAGGTGGATAAGATCATCATCGGTGGGGCCATGGCGTTTACCTTCTTCAAGGCCCGTGGTTATAATACTGGGAATTCGTTGGTTGAGGATGACCAGTTGCAGGTGGCCATCGATGCCGAGGCCAAGGCCAAGGCGCGTGGGGTGCAGTTGATATTGCCGGTGGATGCGGTTTGTGCCCAATCTATGGATGAAGGGGCTGCGACCCGTGTGTTTCCGGTGGATGCTATCCCCGATGGCTGGATGGGATTGGATGTGGGACCGGCGACCACCAAGCTGTTCAATGAGGCGTTGGGTGGGGTGCGTACCATCGTATGGAACGGGCCGTTGGGCATGTTTGAAAAATCGGCCTATGCGACCGGTACCATGGCCATGGCCAAAACGGTTTCTAATAGCGGTGCCATTTCGGTGGTCGGCGGGGGCGATACCGATGCCGCCGTGAAACAAGCGGGGGTGGCCGGTTCCATCTCGCACATCTCCACAGGTGGTGGCGCGTTCCTGGAACTGATGGAAGGCAAAGAATTGCCCGGTATCACCATCATTGGTGAGAAAAAATAATCGGGTGTGATTTCCCTGGAGGGGGAGGGGCCGTTGTCGTGATGGGGCCGAAAGGTGGCATCGGTCAGCGGGAAACCTCTCCATCCCTCCGGGCGGTTTTTGATGTCGCCATGGCATTTTCGATGGCTTGTTTGAAGCGGGAAGCAAATTGGGATAGGGAAAAATGAGCGGCGACATATTGCCGTGCATTGTCTCCCATCCGCATGGCAAGGTCTCGATCATTCAGGAGCCTGTGGGCATATTGGTTGAGCGTGGCGGGATCATCGCTCAAAAAACCGCTGACGCCGTGTTCCACCGGTGAGGTGGGGTGGATGTTGCCCAGGATGGGGAGTCCGGCGGCCATGGCTTCGATGGTGGCCATGTTGTAGCCGTCCTCCAGTTGCGGATGGGCGGTGTGGATGAAAAATCGATGATGGCTGAGAATCGTTTTGAGGTCTTCCCAGTTTTTGGAAGGGTGAACGCCGGGCATGTCGGGATTATCGCCGACGAGGGTGACGGGAATATCTTTGAAGGCGTTCTGGTGAAAATTCCAGTTTAATATCTCTTTTTTGAGCGTGATCTGGTTGGCGATGCGCAGACCGGCGGCGGTATCTCCGTGCCAGGGTGGATAGTGCTGGATATCTGCGCCAAAAACCACGACGGTACCGCCAGAAAATCCCCAGGATTCCCCTTTGGATGCGGAGACCGCAACTACGCTCCCTCCGATCAAGGACAGATAGCGTTTGAGTGTTTGTTTGACCTGATGGGGATCGGGGGCGTTTGGTGAACTTTGTATCCGGCTTTCCAGGCGATTGTGGATGACGAGGATGCGTGCCCCGGGGAGGTGTCGTATATCCATCAGGTCTCCCATGCTGTGCGCAATGATGCAGTCATACTTGGTATGGGGCGCATGGGTGTCGGCCAAAGTGATCAGGCGGCTTAAGTCGGGGATGGGACGGGTACCCAGGTTCCAGGAGGGGACGTGGCGATTGGGCAGGCCATCGACGATATCCAGGGGGTAGCCCAGGGATCCCAGTTGATAAATCCAGGCTTCATGGCAATTGAGCGTCAAAAGGCGCGGCTTTGGGTGAAGGCCGTGATGCTTCATGTTGAGAGGGGGAGGTGGGCAGGGCAATTGCATTGGGAATCTCTTGACATTAGGGTGTATTGATATCCGATAACCTTAGACATATCCTAGAAATAAAATTATTAAAAGAAAAAAGGGGTCTGGGGGATTGCCCCCAGGGTTTTGACTTTGCTTTTGACTTT
>PEAO01000083.1 GCA_002753615.1 Magnetococcales bacterium DCbin2 | reverse complement strand
TCTCTGGTCCAACTCCAGGCAGGTTGTTTTTCAAAACCACGCCAGCTAACCATTGAAAGTATTGGTGTTTTTTCAAGGTTAACAATCTTAACATTTGCCTCAAATTACATAGAGAGAATTATTAATAACTTAAGATGGTGGGCCCACCAGGATTCGAACCTGGGACCGACCGGTTATGAGCCGGCGGCTCTGACCGCTGAGCTATAGGCCCCAATCTCTGCAAAAAAAATAACCCTTCACGACTCCAGAAAACTCCGCAGCTTGCGCGAACGTGTCGGGTGACGCAGCTTGCGTAACGCTTTGGCCTCAATCTGCCGTATCCGCTCCCGCGTCACATGAAACTGCTTGCCAACCTCCTCCAACGTGTGGTCCGTATGCATCCCAATCCCAAAACGCATCCGTAACACATTCTCCTCACGATCCGTCAACGTCTTTAAAACCCTACCTGTGGTATCGCGCAAATTCGACATGATTGCAAGTTCCGACGGCGACATCATCGACTTGTCCTCGATAAAATCCCCTAAATGCGAATCCTCCTCATCCCCTACCGGCGTCTCTAACGAAATCGGTTCCTTGGCAATCTTCAATACCTTGCGAACCTTGTCCAACGACATGTCCATCCGCTTGGCGATCTCTTCCGGCGTCGGCTCCCGACCCATCTCCTGAACCATCTGCCGACTCGTCCGAACTAACTTATTGATCGTCTCAATCATATGCACAGGAATCCGTATCGTCCGTGCCGGGCCCGCGATCGAGCGCGTAATCGCCTGCCGTATCCACCACGTCGCATACGTCGAAAACTTATACCCGCGCCGCCACTCAAACTTGTCCACCGCCTTCATCAAGCCAATGTTGCCCTCTTGAATCAAATCAAGAAACTGTAACCCACGATTCGTATACTTCTTCGCAATCGATATCACCAAACGCAAATTCGCTTCAACCATCTCCTTCTTCGCCCGCGAGGCCTTGCGCTCTCCATCCAATATCTTCTTGTTCGTGTTCTTTAATTCCGATACCGTCTGACCCGTCTCCTCCACAATCCCACGGATAAACCCCTGAAGCTCCTGCAAACGATCCGCAGAATAAAATAAATTTCTCAAAGACTTGTCATCGTGATCCTTCAACTGCTCAACCCATTCCTGACTCCCCTCGTTGTCCGTATACGACCTTATAAACGTATCCTTCGCAACGCTCGCCTTCTCCGCAATCGCCAATATCTCTAACTCGTGGGAACGTATCTTCTCCACACGCATCTTGATCTTCTTCACCAGTCGGTCAATCTGCTTCTGGGAAAAATTGACCTCGCTCACACAACTCACCAAACGACGCTTCCTCTCCTGATACTTCTTCTTCACCTTCTTGATCCTGCCAGGATTCCCCTCCTCCTGCGCCAATACCAACTCCTTCTGAACCTCCTCCAACTTCTCATTCAACGCAGCTATCTTGTCAAACGCTAACTGCGTCTGCTCCATCAACTCCTGCAAACGAGTATCATCCTCAGGATTCACCCCAACCACCAACAACGGGTCAACCAATAAAACTTCCCCACCAATCTCCTTGACATCGGGACCATCCAATGGATCCCTGACGTCCAAAATGTCCATCTCATCCACTAAAACATCAACTTCATCCAAATCCTTATCTGGATCATCCACATCCTCATCACTATGCGGCGTCGGAATGTCCAACAAATCCCTCAGCGAAACCTCATTGTTCTTTAACTTCTGCGCCAGCGAAGAAATCTCGCGAAACGTAATCGGCGAATTACATATCGAAAATATCACCTCATTACGTCCTGCCTCAATCCGCTTGGCAATGACAATCTCACCCTCCCGCGTCAATAAATCTACCGACCCCATTTCTCGCAAATACATCCGAACCGGATCGTCAGTCTTCCCTAAATCAATATCCTCAATACCACCCTCATGGCCCGAACGCTCTGCCGACAACGCCGATCCGTCGTCTATCAGTAAATCATCATCATCTTCCTCATCGACGCCAACCGATGAATGCTCCAACCCAGAAGCCTTGATATCCTCATCCTCAGACTGCTCATCAATCAACTGGATCCCCATATCATCCAATATGGAATACACCCCCTCTATCTGATCAACAGAATTCACATCCTCCGGCAGAATATCGTTCACTTCATCATAAGTGAGAAATCCTCGCTCTTTACCACGAGCGATGAGTTTCTTCATATTTTCCTGTTTGGCTTCGTTAACCATTGAGCTATTTTCCAATTTGGCAATTGGTCATCATAAAAGTGTGAAAATCTTTAATAACGATTAATTTTCCTGGGAACAGTGGCTGGCCATGAGCCGATTACGTTCCTGACGCAACGCAAAAAACTTCCGGTAACGCTCCTCAAACGAGTCCTCATCGTGCCAACTCTCGACCATGACGTGTTTCCCCAGCATATCAACATGCTTAATTTGCAATGTTTCCAAACAATGAGACAACTCCGCCTCTGGAAACGCATGAACAACCTCCTCATCGGCCAAAATCCTCCTGGCCAGACTTTGCCATTCATCACCCGGTAAATGATCCACCTCCAAACAATTACCCGCTGCCAAAATCTGGGGACTCATGGCAACCAAAATCTCCAGCAAACCCAAATAGGCCTGATTCTGAAGTTCCAATCCCGCTAACCTCTCCTCATGGTCCGATATCAGGCCGGGCGATCGCAACAGCAATCCCAACAACGTCCGCTCCACATCCCGTCCTCCCAATCCCGGAGGATCCTTTTCAACCCCTTTGTTGACCTTCCTCTCACCCCACTGCCCTATGAGCGGACCGGGACGCACACCTCGAATCACTCTCCAGGGCGGAATAGCCAGTTGCCCGGCCAACGACTGCACAAAAAGTTCCTTGAGCAGCGGGTCCGATACACGTTCCAAATAGGGACGAATCCGCTGGACAAGGGCCGCCTTCCCTTCCGGTTGCGACAGGCTGAGATCCATACTCAGTCTTTCGGTCAGGAATTCGATCAACCCAACGGCTTTTTCCAATAACGATAAAAATTTCCCTTTCCCATGGTGTCGAATGAACTGATCGGGATCGGTCCCCTGGGGCAAAAATAAAAAACGGACGTGGCGATCCGCCTCAAGACCTTCGATGGATTTCTCCAACGCCCGCCAAGCCGCCTGTCGCCCCGCATTATCGCCATCAAAGCAATAAACCACCCTGCGACTACGTTGCCAAACAAGGCGAATCTGTTCATCCGTCAATGCCGTTCCCAAAGTAGCGGCACAATGGACGATCCCATGACTGACGAGGGATATTAAATCCATGTACCCCTCGACCAAAATAATCTCTCCTTCCTTTTGTACCGCCTCCTGAGCTTGATGCAGGCCGTAAAGAAGAGACCCTTTCTGGTATAAAACGGTCTCGGGCGAGTTGATATACTTGGGTTTCCCATCGGGATCCATCGTACGTCCACCAAAACCAACACAACGCCCCTTACTGTCGTGAATGGGAAAAATAACCCGATCCCGAAAACGGTCGTAGGGATAACGCGATTCCCCTTTGTTGACCCGTAGTCCAACCTCTTCCAACAACTGCTGCGCGTTGTCCATCCCCTGAAAACGGTCTGCAAGCGTCTGCCAGCCTGGCGGGGCATAACCCAATCGAAACTGTTGAATGGTCTGATCCGTCAAACCTCTCTGTCGCAGATAATTGAGTGCTTTCTGGTCCGGTCCATTCATCAAAAGTGTGTGGTAATAATCCTGTACCTGTGTCAACAAGTTAAAGAGCGAAGTCCGATAATCCATCTTTTGGCGCGTAAAGTCGGTATCTTGCGCCAATACCGGCAACGGAAGACCCGCAACCGCCGCCAACTCCTCAACGGTCTCGTTGAAGCTCAAACCTCTGATCTTCATCAAAAATTCAAATACATCCCCACCCTGGCCGCAACCAAAACATTTAAAAAAACCCTTATCTGGACGTACATTGAACGAAGGGGTTTTTTCATGGTGAAATGGGCAAAGTCCCTGCCAATTGGTACCACTCTTTTTCAGTTGGACGTGGCGACCAACAACGCCCAACAAGTCAACACGTTCTCTGACCTCTTCGATGAAGCTGTCTGGATAACGGGGCATGGTTGCTTAAAGCCAGTTACGAATTTTCAACAAAATCCTTGGAAGCTCGCCGCCCCAAACCCACACCGAGGATAACGATTCCCACCCTGACATCTGCGCCTATTTTTCTTTCATCATCCTGATGATCGACTTCCTGGAATTTGCCTTTTGAGTGCCTCATTTTTAAGAAACACAGCCCGGCAGGATCTCATTTTGTGAACAAATTGTCAAGATCTACCATCTGGCGTTTTGCCACGATCCCATGGTCCTCCACCCCCGATCATCACGGCGCCGGGGGTTGTCGGTGCCGCAGTTTCACAAGCCAGGCAACCGCCACCAAAAAAACGATCAACGGCAGGATTCTCGGCATATCGAACCCGTAATGCCCTGGATGATGGGAATAATCACCTCTCAAGAAGGCGATCAGAAAATAAGATCCGCTCAAACCGGCCAATCCGACGGCTGTCCTGGCACCGGAATCGCGCAAATCATTGCGAAGATGGTGAATCGACCACCCTGTGATCCATGCCGACAATCCCAAATAAATTTGGGTGGGATGCAATCGGATACCCGTCGGGGTATCGGGAAGAAAAGGATTGGGCGAAAATACCACCCCCCATGGCAGTGTTGTGGGTAATCCATAACAGCAACCGGCGTTGAAACAGCCCAAAATCCGGTGTAATCCGTATCCCAACGTTAAAAATGGGATGAGAAAATCCAAAACACCCACAAAAGGGATCCGCTTCCAACGACACCAGATCGCCATACCCAGCGTCGCCGCCAAAGCGACGGGAAAAACAGAAAATTGTTGCATGGCCGCCAGATCAAACAACCCCCGCCAGTCTGCTTTCCCCGACAATGCCGAGAGGGTCAAATGCACCACCCCTCCCCCCAGCCACAAACTACTGATGATGATCAGCATGAGATCATCAATGTTATCATGGGACAGGATGGATCCTGCGACCGCCCTTCTGGCAAGAAAATAAATCGCCATCAAGGCGACAAATAGACTGAAACCATAGGTATAGAAATGAATACTGCCATGGGAAAAAAGCACAGGAAACATGAATCATAGCCTTTGAAGCGGTTGCGAACCCTGCCAGCGGCTAGCAATACGGTGGATGATGACCGCACTCAGCCCCCAATCCAAAGGGAGGGTGATGTCAACGCCAAAATCCTTGAACAAGGGATTAAAATAACTCCAATAACCCAATTGTACACAAACAAATTCACCGACAGCACCCAGGGTTCCACCCGTCAGGAAAACAAGGCTATCCATCTCCGTGCGCCAAAACAGAGCCGTCAAAAGAATCATCAGCGCATAGAGTCCTTGAACCAGGGGCGGTTTATCCATCAACAACAAGGCGGACACCCACAAACCGATGATCGAAACCATCAACACCATGTCCAATCTGCGGCGTAAAACACCTTCTTTTTCAAAGATAATATCCAAAATGGCCGTCCAAGAACGGGACAGGCGACGAAACAAAGCAAATAAATTGGCCCAAATCAAAGGGATCCACATGGGAACCCCCCACATCAAGTCGGGGGCATAGTAGGTCCACTCCCCCAGATGAACCTCCGCAATTTCCGCCGGCGTACCCAGAATCGCTGCGGTCAGCATCGCCAACCGATCTCCTGGACCGGGATGCAACAAACCTTGGATGACCAAGCAAAGCGATAACAACACCGTGGTCCAGATCGGCTCATCCCAAGTCAGGATCACCGCAGCCATCAGGGTACACGCAACCATCAAACTCAGCAATAAATGGTCCGCAAAACGCCAGACCCCCAATATCCAGCCCCCGTTTCCACCCTTTTTGTCGTCCATCATCACCTCTCAAGGATCGGTATCCAAATCTCGCGCACATGGTCAGCGACAGTCAGAATTGGAGACTTGGCATTTTTCGCACCTCCGGCCATCGCTATGATCGAAACTGTTTTCCCCAACACCATCACACGACTGGGTTATTTGCCGCCAAAGGTAAACTGAAAGAAAAAACACTCCCCGCGCCCACTTGACTCTGGACCTGAATATCTCCCCCCTGACGACGGACCAATTCACGGGTGATGGGAAGACCAAGCCCGGTCCCTCCCGCCTGACGAATCGGTGAGTTATCGACTTGTTCAAACGCATCGAAAATGACCTCCATCTTGTCGGGGGGAATACCAAGTCCCGTATCAGCCACCCGAAACAACACAAAATTCGCCTGCTGTGAAACATGCAGGGAAATCTCCCCTTGGGCGGTAAACTTGATGGCGTTGCCGATCAGATTGAACAAAATTTGTTTAAAACGCTTCAGGTCAACCCTCACGTTGTAGTCTCCCATGATCGTGACGGTCAGAGCGATCCCTTTTTTCTCCGCCAATGGACGGAGCAAGTGCGTCACTTCATGGACCGGTTTGGCAACGGCGTGGACATCCATGGAGAGCGTCAGTTTTCCCGCCTCGATCCGGGCAAAGTCCAACACATCTTCGATGATTCCAAGCAAATGCTCCACGGATGTCAGTCCCTGTTCGGCAATTTCGACTACCTCTTTCGTGATCTCGGCCAACGAAGCAGAGAACTGTGCTTTCAGTGCCTCGTCGCCGAGTTTGCTGATCAGTGCCCAGAGTTTCCGTGTACCGGCGAATAAGTGGAACTGATTTTTGAATTCCTCAAAAGGCCCCTTGGTTCCCTGAAGTGGGGTTCGGAGTTCATGGCTCATCATGTGGAGAAAATTGGTCTTCGCCAGACTGGCGGCATCCGCAGCCTGACGAAGAAGGCTTTCCCGCTTGCGCGCATCATCCAGTTCCAGCATATCGCGGTAGGCCCTCAAGGCGACCCTGAGGGCGGTTTTCAAGCGACGACTGGTCAGGTCTGCTTTCTCCAGGAAGTTATTGATATCGTACTGCTCAAAAACTTTTTCTTCCGGGAATAAGCCCGCCTGTCCCGTCCGCAGAAGAATGCGCATGTTTTTATCACCATGTTCTTCCCGGATAAACTTGACCACATCCAATCCAGCATGGTCGGTTTCCATCACCACATCCAACAAAATGACAGCGATGTCACCATGCTGTCGAATCAGGCTTTGAGACTCCTGCCCGGAATAACCCGAGATCAGTTCAATTGAGCGTCCTTCAAAGACAAACCCTCTCAAGACTTCCGTAGTCAATAAACAAACCTCGGAGTCGTCGTCCACCACAAGGATTTTCCAGGGAGGTTCCGTTGTGGGACGATCCTGGGGCGATGGTCCAGCCTTCTTTTTAAAAACCATCCGGTTTTTCACCGGTATCTGCACATGATCCGTCATGACAATCTTCCCCCTGAATCATTCACGATGATGGAAGCAAACGGTACCCCACCAAGGACCAGTCTATCACCCCGTGAACGACAAATGAACCGCATTGTCTGACGATGATATTTTAAAATTCATTTTTATTTTATACGGACATTCGTCGCTTTTTCTACCAACGTGGCGCACGATGGAGTACCTTAAATTAGGATTTATTGAGGTTTCTAAAGTGACTTGAACCTTATAGGCAGCGAGGCCCTTGCCATGAAACGCAATGGTCACATTGACAACCTGAAGAAAAAATGGAATCTCATCGTTTTCAGCGTCATCGCAGTCGGCATGACGTTGACAGTGGCGGGAACTTATCTGACCAATAAACTGGGTATCGAGATATGGAAAGTATCATTCGAAAAGGGGGCATTTGAAAGATTTGAAGCCGTCAAAGGAGGGTTTTCCCACATTTTGGATGCGGTTGAAGATGTGAGAGGTCTGTTTGAAGCATCCGACGAAGTAAATCGTGCCGAGTTCATGAAATTCATCCAACCCATCCTTGTCCGCCACCGGGGACTTCAGGCATTGAGCTGGAATCCGGTGGTTCCCAATGCCATAACGCCCACTTTCGAGAGGGCGGCTTCCCAGGACACACCGGGGTTCAAGGTTATCGAATGCCCATCCCATACATCCCATAAACCCTTATTGGAACCAGAACCAACCAGGGATTACCACGTTGTCGTGTTGTTCATCGAACCCAAAGAGGGCAACGAACGGGCCATGGGTTGTGACATCGCCTCGGAACCCATACGGATGGCCGCCATTCAGAAAGCTCGTGATTCCGGTCGGCCAGCCATCACGGCCAAAATCAAATTGGCCCAGGCCGAAAAAACCGACAGCGGATTGGGACTGTTGATCCTTTACCCGGTCTATCAAAAAGGGGCCGTCATCGAAACGGAGATGCAACGACGAAAGCATCTGATAGGATTTACCGTGGGTGTCATCCACATCGAAAAAATGATAGAAGCCTCCATCGCCAACCTAGCTCCCAGAGGCATTACCTTCTGGCTCAATGATCTCTCCTCCCCCAAAGAAGAACAACCCATTTACGTCCATATATCCAGAACTTTCGCCGCCAAAGACCATCTCTCAAAAACTTACGATATCTCACAGTTTCATGAAAGCCCCTTACGTTTCGCCCGAAATTTTACGGTGGCCAATCGTGAGTTTCAGTTTGTCGCCGTATATCACCGAAGTGGTGCTGGAGAACGTCGTTTTGAATACTGGTCAACTTATTATGTCCTGATGATTGGGGTCGCGTTAACGCTTTCTTTATTATTATTCATCCTGAAACTAAAAAAAGACGAAAATAGTCGAGCTATTTTAGGAAAACAAATCAGCGATAGCGAAATGCTGACGCGAACCATCTTGGAAAGTGCCCCCTTCTGTATCGTGGTTGCCGAGCAGAACGGTATTATTCGAGTCTTCAATGGAGCCGCACAAAAGCTTTTTGGTTACGATCCGACAGAGATCATCGGACATCCTTTGACAGAACTGATCCCCCCTGCCACCAGAGAACGCCATAGCGCGAGCATTTTGCGACATCTCACCACTGGAGAGGAACCTATGATCGGTGCAGGGCCACTGGAAACAGAGGCACTCCACAAGGATGGCAAGATATTTCCTGTCCGACTGGCCGTCAACCGCATGGAAATCAAAGAATCCCCCCCCTCATTTGTGGGGATCATCGTGGACCTGACCGAAGAAAAACGGATGCAAACCGAACTGATTCAAACAGAAAAAATGGCGGGTTTGGGAAATATGGTGGCTGGGGTAGCGCATGAAATCAACACCCCCATTGGCATTGGCGTCACAGCAACGTCGGAACTGAGTGAAAGAACACATAACTTCGCCAACATGGTCCATACCTGTGGAATCACCGAGGAAGAGTTGGAAGACTATCTCACTTCGACGAACCGGTTGACTTACCTGATCCAAAGCAATTTGGAAAGGTCCGCAGAACTGATCCGCAGCTTTAAGTCCGTCGCGGTGGATCAATCCTGCGAAAGTAAACGGGGTTTCAAGGTCAAACAATGCGTTGAATCGACCGTGACCACACTACTGCACGAATTCAAACACACCCAACTGATCATCGTCGTATCATGCCCGGATGATCTTGAAATGAAGAGTTATCCCGGAGCCATGACCCAGATTATACTCAATTTGCTCAACAACTCTCGGATTCATGGTTACCCGGAAGGGAGTCCGGGAAAAATAAAATTGGAATTTTCATCCGATCATGAAAGTCTATTGTTTACCTACCAGGATGATGGCCGCGGCATGACGGACATCGAGAGACAAAGAATATACGAGCCTTTTTTCACAACCAACCGGGACCATGGCGGCAGTGGCTTGGGGATGCACGTTGTTTACAATCTTGTCACGCAAACGCTCGCGGGGACCATCACCTGTGTCAGTTCTCCGGGAGAAGGTGTGCTGTTTAAAATAGTCCTGCCCATCCAACATAACGACGTGCATACAACGTGAATAAAACACGACTTGGAAGGTTCTTGGTTGTATCCCCTATTCGGTGTCGGCAAAGATAATACAGTTCCTGCCAGCAGCTTTGGCGGCGTACAGTGCCTTGTCCACACGCGCGATGAGCCTGCCAGAGTAAACCGTTTCGGTGGCGACACCAAAACTGGCGGTCACGGGACCCACTTCCGGGAAAGGCTGTTCCAACAGGGTCGCGTGCAAACGATGCGCGATTTCCAAAGTTTTTTTCTCATCGGCCCCGGCAGAAGCAACAAAAACTTTTCTCCGCCGTAACGGACAAACGGATCACTTTTCCGGCTATACCGTTTTAATCGCCTCGCGACCTTTCCATTCATTCCAGGCATCAAAAAATCGAAGTTCACAAAAGCCGGTTGTACGTGCTACAAATATTCTATAGAGATTTTCCTGAGGATGGAGTTTTGACCATGAACGATTTTCAAGAAACACTGCACGACGCTTACCAATTGGTACTCGACAAGGAGGTCGAAAGAAAGCGGAATGGTCGCATTCTCCTCGTGGATGACAAAGCCAAGGAAGACATGGCGTCGGTGATCCGCTCACTTGAGCGTCTGGGGTATGATCTGGACGTATCGACCAATGCGGCGGGCGCGTTCGGAAAACTCAAAACCACTTATTTTGATGTCATCATCACGGACTACCACATGCCGCATGTTGATGGCATGAATTTCTTCCGCAAGATCCGCAGTACCTATCCCGAACTGTTGGTGATCATGATGACAGGCGCGGGTGATTCGGCATTGGCAGCCAGTTTTCTCAAAGAGAGAGGTTCCGACTATTTGACAAAACCTGTTTCCGCCTTGGACCTGGATCAAGCGATCATCGAAGCGATGAAACGTAACCCAGACATGGAGCTTTCCGCTCTCGAAAAGATTTTGGAGGAGGCCAAAAAGCGTTTTCATACCTCAGCCCAAAATTGTCGTGAAGTATTCGGTGGCGCGGACAGTATCCCCACGTCTGGAAGTAAACACCAATTAAAAATTTTGCCTCAAGCCAGGAGCATGAGTCAGGATTGCACGACAGTGGCCAACATGATCGATCTACATCAAAAGAAAAATAACATTCGGGTCCATTTTATTGAAATGCCGAACGATAAAAATCTGGATATTGTCCGTAAACAGTTGAAGCAAAAACATTATCTCTTAAGTGACGGAACGCTCTATGATCCACCGACTGCTTCTGAAATCAACGCATTGGTTTGGTATTTAAAAAATCCTCTGGAGGAAGGAAGGGAAAAAGTTTTCTGGAAATCCCTGCGCCAACAACATTCCGATCTTCCCATTATCATAGTAGCCGCCAAAGAGGTCGATTCTGAAAAACTGGCCGTAACATTCATGAAACAAGGCGGCTCAGACTACCTCAGCGAACCCATATCCACACAAGAACTCTACCACAAAATACTCAGAGTTCTTAAAATACAGGTGCAGAGACAAATAGGTTCCGCCTATGCGCTTTTATCCAACACAAAAGAAACTATGCGGTCTTCCTGGCGATTTTGCATGGAGATTCAAAAGGAACTCGCGGAAATCGACAAAGGATATGGTATCCAGAAAAGGCGGATTGAAACCTCCATCCTGCGCATCAGGAGTGAACTGAAAGAGATCAAAGAACTGGTCGATGGTTACGAAAAAGGTGACGGGATGGAACCGTGACATATTTTTTCCTCAACTTTTCCCGACCATTGACCGATGATAAGGAAAGGGGGAAAGTGTGCTTCTGGTGTATGGACTTTTCCTAGGAATAACGTCGTGGAGGGGCAGATGGCTTCCAATATCAACGCAACCGTTTCTATTCCGCTCAATGACCGGGCGGTGCATGTTTCCAAGCGAATGGCACTCAACTCTTCGGGAGTGACGCGCTACAGTCTGGACAATATCGTGCAGCGTCAAGTCATCGATGCCACGACCAAGGCGGCCCAAACCATGGACCTCAATAAACAAGCCCAGGCGGTTGTCGATGAATCCGCCATGGGATCGGCCCCCACAGCCGAACAAGCGGGTCGTGTCAACGTCTTGGCATAATCTGGGGTGTAACCCAAACCCCAATTCAGTGGCTCCTATCCTTGTCGGTGGCTTCTTTGACCAGTTGCTCCACCGGCAGGGGTAACAGACGGTCGTTAAACATCAACGATTCCCCCTGCTGCTCAAAAACACTTTCTGGTACCTGCCGCGCCGCTGTCTGGTTCGCCCCTTCCAACCATTCCCGAACCCAGTCCGCACCCTGAGACACTGCTTGCGACCGTTTTTGCCCAAACAAGGCCATCCCCGGAGCAATCACCACAGCCGCCTGGGCTGCGGACCTGTTCCCTAACTTGAGCGATTGTTGGCCAATGCCACCATTCACAGAACCCGGTGCCACCACATACAGGAGCGGATTACCCGCCTCATCACGCAAGGGTGGCAGGCCCAATGTCCGCCACGGCAGCCACCCCACCAATTGTCCAGGGATCGGGGTACACACCTCCTCGGCACGACCATCGGGGGGAAAATCCAAATCTGGGCATGGCAACAATCCCGCACTTTGACCGGAGTAGGCAACCAACCCCGAAACCGCCCAAGCCATCCGCCGCATGGTCCCCTCACGTTCGGCCAAATATTGGGATCGCGGATCGAGAAAATAATAAAAAGATGCCCCCAATACCACGACCAACAAGGCCATCAGGGCCAGCATCGCACTCCCTTTTTGGATTGTGGCCAAAGTGTATTGTCTCCTAGCGCACCCCCTAGGGTGTGTTGACTCTGAGAAATTATTAAAAGGAAAAAGGATAGGGGTAGGGAAGGCCAAGACCTCCCCTCCCTCCGAACCGTGCAGGCGGTTCTCCCGCACACGGCTCTCCAGTTAGTGGTTTCCTCATCGGGATTGGCATATCCGTCGATGGGCTTCTTGCATAGTGAAAAGCCCTTTCTCCATGAAGAAAGCATTTGGCCATTTCCTGCTGTCTGCTTGACAAAGACCGAATCCTGGCCGCTTCTCCTGTTTCCGAAGCATAGCCCTCATACGTCGCCTGACAAAACCATCAATTGCCTTGAAGGTTCTCCCGTGTGCGTGTTTAAAGTACCCAAACCAACCTTTCAACGTCGGGTTGAGACTCTCAATGACCCTGTTGATCCCTTTACCTTGGGTTCTTCGTGTCTTTTGGCGTATTTTCTCTCTCAGTGCCAGCAGACTTTTCTGCCGAACCTTTCGTAGCCCCGCTTCAAATCGGTAGCCAAGGAATTCAAATCCTTGCCCTTCTTCCAGGCAATTTCCAACATGGGTCTTGTCCGGGTGTAGCTGCAAGCCATTCGTCTCCGTCCATCTCCGCACTTCCTCGAATGCCTTCCTTGCCTCCCCTTCACTTCGGCATAGAATGACAAAATCGTCCGCATACCGAACCATTTTGTATCCCAATTCCGCCATCCTCTTATCCAGAGGGTGAAGGTAGATATTGGCGAGCAATGGGCTGATGACTGAGCCCTGGGGAGTCCCACTCGTCGGTTTCCAGGAGTTCAGCCCATCCATAACTTCTTGCTGAAGGTATCTTTCCAGCAACTTCAATACCTTCCCATCACTCACCTTTTCCCGTACCCTGTCCATCAATCGGTCTTGCGGAATGGTGTCAAAATACTTCTTCAGGTCAGCATCCACCACCCAGGTGTATCCTTCCTTTAGCAGTCTATCCACCTCCCTGAGCGCATCCTTGCATCCCCGGCCTGGTCTGAATCCGTAACTCATGGGCAAAAACTCCCGCTCGTATATCGGTTCCAAAACCATCTTGATCGCCGTTTGTACTATCCGGTCCTTGACTGTCGGAATCCCTAGTGGACGTGTTTGTCCCGGAGCCTTGGGTATATTCACCCTCCTGACTGCCTCCGGTTTATACTGGCCACTCTTCAGTTCCTCCTCAATTTCCATCAAATAACGATCTGCGCCCGCTCTAAACCGTTCCACACTCACTTGGTCAATACCTGCTGCCCCGCAGTTCTTTTCCACCTTCTTCCACGCTGCCAGCAAGGTTCCAGGACGTACTACTTTGTCAATCAAACTGTACCATTTCCCTCCTTCTACACCTCTTTCCAGTGTTGCCAACATGTTTGGTGTCCAGATAGACGCCTCAACCCAACTCCATTCTCGCGGCGTGTTGGATCTCTCTCGCTCGTGTAGCCTCTCAGGCACTTTGCTGACTGTGTTTTGCACTTGCATCCATCCTTTCCTTCCACATCCACCTTCCTACCTCCCTTCCCTCCACATGGTTTTTGCTCTCCATGCTTCTCGGATCTAATAATTTAGGTCCATCGGTACTATGAAGGCTCTGACTCCTGCCCGTGTCACTTCACCGACAGGTCTCCCCGCTTACCTCGCCTTACCTTCTCACCGTTCCATCTCCAACCACTTGATGTGCCCCCATATCGTTTATCACCATCTTAAACGTATGGAATGATTTTCAGGCTTCGCCATCAGACCGCAGGCTCGCCGCATCATCCTGCCGACTCGAGTTCGTCTCCTACGGACCGGTGATTCGTTTCCAGTTGCTTTCCACCCCGCCTCACGACGACGCAGTTTCCTTCAACTACAGAGTTATGGCATACTCTGGCTCGGACTTTCACCAAGCTGATAAGACGCCATCACGGGCGCACGGTCTGGGGGATTGCCCCCAGGGTTTTGATTTGATTTTGTTTTTCACGCGCCCCTCCTCCCGAAGCATTTTTCCC
>PEAO01000082.1 GCA_002753615.1 Magnetococcales bacterium DCbin2 | reverse complement strand
CCTTTTTATTTAAATTCAAAAACAAAACCCTGGGGGCAATCCCCCAGACCCCTTTTTTCTTTCAATAACTTTCTAGGGGTGTATCAATGAATGATCGAGTGTTAGTACGCCCTAGAAAACCATAAACAATACCAATCCCAGTATCAAACGATAGACGACAAAAATCGTCAGTGAACGGCTTCTGATCCAATTGAGCAACCAATGGATCACCAAAAAAGAGGTAATCCCCGATGCAATGAATCCAATCGCCATGGGGGTCCACTCTCCGGGAGCCGGTGGAAGACGAATCCATTCAAAAACTTCCAGCAAGCCCGCAAGGACACTCACGGGAATCGCCAAAAGAAATGAAAATCGTGCCGCTGCTTCTCGATCCAAGTTTAAAAATAACCCCGCCGTGATGGTAATACCCGACCGAGAAGTCCCCGGTATCAAAGCCAACGCCTGGGCACAACCGATGATGAGGGCCTCCTTGGCACCGATGTCAGATAGCGATCGCAAACGTTGCCCCATTTTATCGGCAAGACCCAACAATAAACCAAACGTCACCGCCGTAACGCCGATAACCAAGGGATCTCTGGCCAGAGTCTCAACAAGAGGCTTGCAAGTAATACCCGCCAAACCAATCGGGATGGTCCCGATCCCCAGCCACCAAGCCAAACGACCATGAAAATCCTTCCCCCAACCCCCTGGACGAAACGTCGCAAAAAACGCCGTCAGAATCTTCATGATGTCTTTGCGAAAATAGACAATCAACGCAATTAGCGAACCGTTGTTGACCGCCACATCAAAACCAAGCCCCTGATCCGGCCAACCAAAAAAATGCGGTATTAAAATCAGGTGCCCCGATGAACTAATCGGGAGAAATTCCGTAATACCCTGAACAATTCCCAGGACGACGGCATGCATCCAATCCATGATATGACCTCAATCGACAACGTTACCCCGGAAAATAGCCAACATCTTCTGCGTGATCACCCCACCCAAAAAGGTCATTTCATGGAGACGACGATGATTGAAAACCATTCGTGCGGTGCAGATACAATTGTAGATACAACTCGTCAAGAAAACGGAAAAAATATTTTTGTTTTTCCGATAATGCTTCAAAAAAAGCCTTCGGGTTTGACGTGTCGGCACTGGAACAACACTGCTGCAATTGTTCTAAAAATTCCTGAATTTTACCATGACTTCCATTCGTTTTTTCACAAATAATAGAAATCTTTTGCAATACTTCCTGGTTAAAACGGTCCAGTGTTGCACCAACATCCGGTGTAGGCTGTCCCTGGGCTTCCCAGTACGCTTTTTCGATGGAGCCAAAATGTTTGATCGTTTGCCGTTTAATCTCGGCAACATCAAACGGACTAGGACCAATGCCCAAAGTGGACGAAGCCTCAAGCAATCGATGCCCTGGAGAAGCGGTGGTAACCACCAAACCCGCCATATGGTGGACCATACCCGAGAAATGATGAATTTGGCAGACGATGGCATCCAGGCGCTCACGCGCCATCATGGCCACATGTCCCCCACGAGTCGTGGCATCATCCATCCGTTTGGCCGTTTCATCCAGCGTTTTGCTTTGCTCGACGAGCTTGTTGGCTCCCGTGGATGCCTCTTCGACCGAACGCGCGATTTCCCGGTTTTCCTCAGCCGCATTGTGGACCGACTCCGAGACATGGCGGGCCGAATTCCCCAATTCATTGACCCGACTTTGCACTTCGTTGGAAGCCTGATTGACCCCCGCCATAGCTTGGGAAATATCATCAAGGCGATCATTCTGAAGTTTTACCGCCTGGGCAATCATTTGATTGCCATTATAAATTCGATTGATGGATGATGTAACCGCCTCGATGGCGCGTCCATTTTCCCGAGAAATGTCCTGAACATCAAGAATCCGTTCAGAAATCATTTCGGTCGCCTTGGCGGTTTTTTGGGCCAGTACTTTAACCTCATCGGCGACCACCGCAAATCCCGCCCCGGCACTCCCCGCACCAGCCGCTTCAATCGAGGCGTTCAAAGCCAACATGTTGGTTTGCTCGGCAATATTATTGATGATATCCACAACATTACCGATAGAAGTGGCTGAACTGGCTAATTTTTGCGTCACCTCTCTTGCGGCATCCGCATGGAGTCTGGCTTGTTCAGATTCTGTGGCGGCAGCTTCTGTTTGGGTGTTGACCTCCGCAAGGCTCAAGGAAAGGTCGGAAACCGCCTGTGATATGGCGCGGATGGCGTGTTCGACTTTGACAAGATTTTCGCGCACCCCATCAACATGGCGAGTGATTTCCATGGCGGCATTTTCCATGGTATCGATCTGACTGCTGGCCTGAAGCGTCGCCTGGGAGATACTTTGCAAGTTATCCCCCAAACTTTCGGTAGCACTCGCCATTCCCGCCACTTCCTGACTGGTTACCATGACGGAATGCCGAACCGTTTCCATATTGTCCTGCAACTCCTGGTAGGATGAAATGGTCTCCATGGCCAGACCCTGGGTCGTCGTCGCATCTTTTTGCAACCCCTCCTTGCTGGCCCCCAAAGATTGGACGGATGCGTCCAGAGAGTGCGAGTGCAGATGAATTTTCCCGACGATATCGGCGAGATTGGCCACCATCGTGTCAAATTGCCGAGCGAGCAATCCGATTTCATCCGTGCCGCTGATCCCGGTCCGACTGGTTAAATCACCGTGCGTCGCAACATTGGCAATCCGTGCATTGAGTTCGGTCAGGGGACGAATCACAAGACGATGCAGGGTGACCAACAAAATTCCCAGCATGGAGATCCCTTGAATCAGGTTGGAAATCAGAGTACCCCAAAAAGCGGAAGACCCTTCATGGGTAATCTCCCTGGGCGTTTGGGTGCGAATCAACACACCAGGTTTTTGGTAATGATCGGTTATCAAGGCGTATCCAACCCGATGCGCATCATCTTCATCGCGCCAAAGAGTGGATTCGCCTGCAACCAGTTTGTCCACGATGGCTTGATATTCATCGGAAAACCGACCATCAGCCCCCCGCGGAAAAATCTGGAAAGAGACATGGGTCTGCTCCACCAGCTCGCGGATTAGGTCGGCGTCCAAAAGTCTCCCCATCATGAGTGTGCCGACAATCGGGCCTTTGAATCCAGTATGAACAATGGGACGTGTGGCCAACATCATGGGTCCGGTAGAACTCATGAGCAATTCAATGTGAACATCCGTGGGATCCTTGTGGGTGATCAACGCCTTCAGTGAACCATCGATATGTTCTGAAAAGTCAGGCCACGGAACATACACTTTTTTGGTTGCGTCCAGATATTTGCCCCAAACAAGATTGCCCTGAAGATCATAAAAATACATCGCGTTGATGCGGATACCCGCCAAAGATTCCGGGTTGAGGTTGGAAGTGATGAACTCTGGGGCAGGATGCTGAACAAATTCATAGGCATCTTCCCAGGCAGCCCAATCCGAGGATAACAGGGATATGTGCTTGCGTTCCCGCTGGATCGATTCCATTACCCGATCCAGATTTTTCGCCGCTTCTCTCTCTTCCAGGGCGACAAAACTGGGAGTGACGAACGTCTCTTGAACCACCATGGTCAGAATAACCTGGATGGTGATCACAATGGCAAGAATGATGGATAATCGAATTTGCAATGACATGATCATGGACTTCAGCAAAGATTAAGGCTCAAAGCGGCTTTTATCCCGATTTCCGCAAGCACATTGGGTTCAGAACTCGCAGCCCAATCTAACCCATTTTAACGAAATATAAAAGGTTGCCATCATCGAAGTCCCGAACATCGGCAACTCAAAAAGACAGTCAATGGGATGAATGATCAGCCAAGTTTCTGCAAGAACCGATGGGATACCATTTTTTTCTGACTTTGTTTGATGAGTTCTTTCATGGTCGGCAGGGGAAAACGGAAGAAAAGCTGTTTCATCAATCCAAAACTAGGTTGCAATAGGCCGGAAGGGGAGAGGCTGACTAATATATGTTGGATCAATTGCTGGCGTATTTGCCGCAGCACGGTCTGATCAAGTTGAGGTTGTTGGGAAAAACGAGAAAAAAGGGTCAGGAGACATTCCCAACCCTTTGAAGTTTCATGGGGGGTTGGCCAAGCTGATTGAATGATCTGCCGCATTTGGTGAATGGTATCGGTATCCCAGTGCCCCTCGGGGACCAGCTTGGCCAGTCGTTTTCGCATGACAGGGATCCCTTGATCCAATTGTTCCTTTCCATGACGGACACTTACACGGTTATCGTGTCGGCCCAATTGGATAAGTGGCTGGGTCAGATTGGCCCCCTGGGTTACTTGGAGCAGACGGCCCCAAAGTTCAAAATCCTGGCCGTAACGTATCGACTCATCATAGGGATGATTCAAAGCAGCAGTCCGATCAAACAGGACCGAGGCATGAAAAAAGGGATTGGCGAGAATGATCCGCCAACAAATTTCGGTATGGGTGGCGGGATTAAGGTAACACGGTTCCTCAACCATCCCGTTGGCATCGATCAGCCAGGCTGCTGTCCCCAGAAGGCCCACAGAGGGATGATCGGCCAGGAATTGGAGTTGAATGTCTAACCGTTCGGGTAGGGAAACATCATCGGCATCCATCCGTGCAATCCACCGTCCCCGCGCAAGACGAATCCCCTTGTTGAGGGAGCGCGTCAATCCGATATTGGACTCATTGGCCACCGGGACAATCCGGCGATCCTTGTTGGCCCAGGCGTCAATCATGGTTGCTGTGGCGTCGGTTGAAGCGTCGTCGATGAGGATGAATTCAAAATCACCCCATGTTTGCTGGAGAATACTGACGATGGCACGGTGAAGAAAATCTTCTCCGTTATGAACGCTCATCACAACGCTGACGGTGGGGGTAGTCACGGGTATGGTATCATCGCTCAACGGTTTTTGGAGTTCTCACCCACAAGTGCGGTGCAGGAGTTCTCGGTAAACTTCAAGTTCCATTTCAACAATGCGTTCCAGGCTCAGATGTTGGCGTGCGTAGGCACGGGCATTCTGTCCAAGACGCTCCTGCAATGCAGGTTGTTCTAAAAGTGGTACGACTGTGTGACGGATGGATGCGGCATCCAACCCGCACAGCAAACCATTCTCACCATGGCGGATCACACTGCGAATGGAAGGGATGTCACTGCCAATGCAAGGGAGTCCACAAGAAAGGGCTTCAAGCAACGTTTTTGGATGCCCCTCATAGATTGAGGGAAGGATGAAGGCGGCAGAACGATTCAAGAGTTCAGGCAATTCATGATGGGGCCGCGTCCCAAAAAACCGTGTGGAAACACCCTTCTCACGCGCTACGTTTTCCAAAGCCTGGCGTTGGCTGCCATCGCCGACGATCCAAAGTTCCACATCCTGCGCCACCAGGGCATCGATCAGGGGAAAAATGTTTTTTTCCTTTTCCAAGCGGCCTATAAAAATAATGCGTCGTTTATTTTTTTCCCGAGTGGTGTCCGGGGCAAACAAGGTTGTATCCACATAGTTCGGGATGATTCGCACTCTTTCAGGTTCGATTCCGTACTCGTGTCGAAGACACTCTTTCATGGCCTGTGTGGTGACGACACACCGGTCGGCCTGGGAGAACAGCGCGTGTTCCCAGGCCATGGCCTGTCTGGTCCGTTCGGCGTGTTCCCCTTCGCAGATTCTGAGGCCATGGGAGGGAAGATAACCACATCGTGCGATGCTCGGCTTGCCAAAACGCCGGGCCAGATAGACAGGGATTCCGCCACCTCTGACTTGGTTGCTTTTAAAGATTGCCGGCCCCTTGCGGCAGGAACGCAGTGCCAGGGGAAAAGTCCTTCGATACCATTGTGGTCCCAGATTCCATCGGTTACAAACGATCCGAATCCCTGCAATACGTTGGGCAAAATCCAGATCGTAAGCTCTACCGTAGGTCACGAAAGTGATGGCCTTGAGGTGGGGCAATAACGCCTTGTACAGAGCGACTTCACGATCAAACAGCCCGCCCCGATCCCATATTTCCAGGGAGACCCCCTCGGTAAAAAACAAAACCAGATGCAGTTGTTTCAGATCGGTCATCATGGCCGAATGATTTTCCAACCGGGTTGTTCCCATTCAAGCAGGGCGGCGATCATGGTCAAGGCCCAGATCAACAGACAACTACCGTGAATATCTCCCTCGTCCAATCCCTGTGAGATGGTGGCGTTATAGTATTTTGTCTGGGCTTGGTGGGGTTGGTAGGAAAAACCCTGGTCACGATTTTGGTGGGTTTTGATCAGATCGATGATATCAAGGCAACGGTTTTGGATTTCCGTTTTGCGATGATCGGTTTGCAGAGAGCAACGGTGAATGACATAAACCCAATCAACCACATGACAACCCGCCGGCGGCGGTCCCTGTTCCAGGGTGGTATCGATCAGGCGTTCGGGATAATGGATGGGTTGATTGAGCCAATCCAGGGCATTGAGTACCTTCATGGCCCCATTGATCATTTGCCCACGGGGAGGACTCTGATTTCCGCGATAGTAGGATCCCGATTCGGGATGGACGATTGTTTCCAAGAAATGAACCATCGTCGCGACAAGGTTTTGTTGATCGACTTGTTCAAGGAGGGGGGCTTGGGTTTGGATAAAAACAGCGAAAAGTGCGGTTTTTGCCCCCGCCGTCCACGGTTGCGACCAGTCGAAACGATTCAGTTCACGGCGCAAGGGGCGTGCTTTGAGGGGAAAATGGGGAAAGGGATAGAGGGGTTTGGCACCCATCTGGGCCAGGGTGGCGATGGCTTGTTTGGTTTCGGCTCGGATGGCATCTTCCTTGGGTTGCGGTGGTTTGATGCCCGCGAGAAAACGGCGTACCGTAAGCTGTATTCCTAGGTACGGTGGCTCCTGGATAGCACGAAGCAAACCGGGATCGATGAAGGCGTTGGACCAACGGCCATGGGGAGGGATACCCTCCGGTCTTTGGAAGGCGCGGATAAAATCGAGCCAAGCGGTCTGGTCTTGGGGAGAAAGGGTTTCCAACAGCCCCAAAGAGTAATAGATCTTGTGGGCAAAACAGCTAAAACCCAAGGCCGCTGTTTCGCCGGCGTCGCAGCTCCCCTGAGGGCAAGGTTTGAAATGCCCTGGCTGATGATGCACCTGAAGGGTTGCCATAAACCCGTGAACATGGTCACGCAAACCGGACAGCCATTCTTTCTGGGACGAGGTGATCGCCATGAATACCGCAAAAAAAAGTGGATGAATAAACCCGCTGCCGTCCCCTGTTGGACGCCCTAAGTTGACACTATCGCAATCAACCCACTTTGCTGCAAGGGGTCTTTGGTGTTATGTTTTGGCATTTTATCGAAAACCCGTGAAGGATGTCGCGCCATGCTTGGCAAGATTGCCCGTAAAATTTTTGGCTCACGCAACGATCGTTATCTGCGTAGTTTGCGTCCACTGATCAACCGCATCAACGAACTGGAAGCGGATCTTGAAACGCTCGGCGATGAAGAATTGCGAGCAAAAACAGGACTGTTCAAAGAACGATTGGCCGCCGGGGAAACCCTGGACGATTTATTGCCCGAAGCGTTTGCCGTTGTCCGGGAAGCCAGCAAACGGACCACCGGAATGCGTCATTTCGACACCCAGTTGATCGGCGGCATTGTTCTGCACCAGGGCAAAATTTCCGAGATGAAGACCGGGGAGGGGAAAACTCTGGTCGCCACCTTGCCACTTTATCTCAACGCCCTTTCGGGACGTGGTTCCCATCTGGTCACCGTCAACGATTATCTGGCGACCAGAGATTCCGAATGGATGGGCCAAATTTATCGCTTTCTGGGGATGGAGGTGGGGGTCATCGTTCACGGTTTGGATGACGACGCCCGACGCAAAGCCTATGGGGCCGACATCACCTACGGCACCAACAATGAGTTTGGCTTCGACTTTCTGCGCGACAACATGAAATTCAGTTTGTCCGACATGACGCAGCGTGAACTGAACTTTGCCATCGTGGATGAGGTCGATTCCATTTTGGTGGATGAAGCCCGGACACCGTTGATCATATCCGGCCCGACGGAGGATAACACCGATAAGTATTACAAGGTGGATCGACTGATTCCCAAGCTCACACGGGAGACCCATTTTACCGTCGATGAGAAAGCTCGCACGGTGGTGTTTACCGAAGAGGGGAATGAGCGGATTGAAACGTTGCTCAAAGACGCGGGGATGCTCAAGGAAGGTGGGTTGTATGATGTGGGCAATGTGGAGGTGGTGCATCATGTCAATCAGGCGTTGCGTGCCCATGCCCTGTTTGAACGGGACAAGGATTACATCGTCAACGAAGGTGAGGTGGTCATCATCGATGAATTTACCGGTCGGATGATGCCGGGGCGGCGTTATTCGGACGGTTTGCACCAAGCTCTGGAGGCCAAGGAACAAGTGGTCATCCAAAACGAATCGCAAACTTTGGCCTCCATCACCTTTCAAAATTTATTTCGCATGTACAATAAACTGGCGGGGATGACTGGGACCGCCGATACAGAAGCTGCGGAATTTCAGTCCATTTACAACCTGGAGGTTGTCCTCATCCCCACCAACAGGGATATGGTTCGGGTCGATCATGACGATGTGGTGTTCCGCACCTACGAAGAGAAGATCAAGGCGATCATCGAGGAGATCACCGACTGTCATGAGCGGGGTCAACCGGTGTTGGTCGGGACGATTTCCATTGAAAGGTCGGAAGATTTATCGCAGCGATTGAAGAAAGCCAAGATCACCCACAAGGTCCTCAACGCCAAGTATCACGAGCGCGAGGCCTCGATCATCGCCCAGGCGGGGCGCAAGAATGCGGTCACCATTGCCACCAATATGGCAGGCCGGGGGACCGATATTCAGTTGGGCGGCAATGTGGAAATGCGCCTCAAAAACGAGGTGGCCGGGACTCTTTCCGAGGAGGCGGCCAAAACGCGCGAAGAGGAAATACGGCGGGAATGCCAACTGGAAAAAGAGGAAGTTTTACAGGCGGGGGGATTGCATATTCTCGCCACCGAAAGGCATGAGGCCAGACGTATTGACAACCAGTTGCGTGGTCGTGCGGGACGCCAGGGAGATCCGGGATCGAGTCGGTTTTATTTATCTCTTCAGGATGACCTGATGCGCATCTTCGGGTCGGAACGGATGGATAACATGTTGGTCAAGCTGGGGTTGGAGGAGGGGGAAGCCATCGTTCATCCCTGGATCAACAAGGCCATCGAATCGGCACAGAAGAAGGTTGAGGGGCGCAATTTTGACATCAGAAAAAATCTGTTGAAATATGATGATGTCATGAATGAGCAACGCAAGGTCATTTATGAGCAGCGGCGTGAATTGATGGAATCGGAAGATATTTCCGATTTTCTCGCTGATGTCCGTCAGGATTTGCTGGAAGATTTGCTCTCCACACATATTCCACCGGAGGTTTATCCCGATGCTTGGCAGACGAAAAAATTTTCCGAAGGGGTGATGCGTCAGTTTGGGGTGAGCGTTGATGCCGATGCATGGAAAGAAGAGGATGGTGTTTCTGCCGAAATTATGTTGGAACGGTCACAAAAGGCGGTTCAGGTGCATAATCAGGAGCGTGAGGAGCGGATGGGGGCACCATTGATGCGCTATTTGGAAAAGACCATTCTTTTGCAGCTCTTGGATTATTTGTGGAAAGAACATTTGTTAAACATGGATCACCTCAAGGAGGGGATTCATTTACGCGGGTACGCCCAGAAGGATCCGTTGAACGAGTACAAGCGTGAGGCTTTTGAATTATTTGACGGTTTGCTGTCACGGATCAAGTCGGAGGCGGTGGAGGTCTTGTCACGGGTGGAGGTTCGACAACCCGACGAGGTTGCCCGCATGGAGACGGAGCGTGCCCAAGCCAGGGAACGGGCCATGACGATGAATCATCCCCCTTCAGGGGGGCTGGAAGGTGGTGGTGAAGAGAAAAAATCACCGGAACCCTTTCGCCGCGATGGCGACAAGGTTGGGCGCAACCAGCCCTGTCCTTGTGGCAGCGGTAAAAAATACAAACATTGCCACGGCACCCTCGCCGGATGAAGGGACATGTCCACTCAAGATCTGGAGAAAATCGGATGAACATCGTGCGCATCATCATCGCTGTGATGGGGATGATCTTTTTGGGTTGCGACCCGGTTTTTGCTGAGAATGTCTATCGCACCACCTATGGTGATGTGATCAGCAAGGTAGACAATGAAGATGGATTTCTTGGCTATTATGATAGCTATCCCAAGGGCTTTATTTATCTAGAGAATCATGGTGATGGTAACTATCTTGGCTATTGGGCACAGGCATCGTCGGAACAACGGTGTTCGTATGCCCGACGTGGACGTGGTTATTCGATGACCCCTTTTTGGGGTCGCCTGGAGGTTCAGGCGGATGGCACTGGGACGTTTGCGGGGAAGTGGTCTTATTGCGACAAAAACCCATCCCAGCCGTGGGATGGAAGGCTGAAATAATGCTCTACCCCTCTCATAATAAAATTATTAAAAGAAAAAAGGGGTCTGGGGGATTGCCCCCAGGGTTTTGGCTTTAAACAAAAAGGTTTCCATGCTTCGCTTTTGACCTTGCTTTTGAATTGAAACAAAGTCAAAAACAAGGTCAAAAGCGAAGCATGGAAACCTTTTTGTTTAAATTTAAAAACTAAAGTAAAAACCCTGGGGGCAATCCCCCAGACCCCTTTTTTCTTTTAATAATTAAAACCAGCGTTTGGCTCAAATATCTAGGCTCCCCTCGGCAAAGGGGGCTTTTTCTTGGATAAATGCAAATCGTTCGCTCGGTTTTTTACCCATCAACCGATTGAATGTTCCATGGGTCAGGTCGCTGTCGTCCACAAATACCCGCAACAATCGCCGCGAACCCGGATCCATCGTCGTCTCCCGTAATTGCTTGGGATCCATCTCGCCCAACCCCTTAAACCGCGATTGGTCAATCTTCACCACCTTTCCTCCCTTACCCTTTTTTTTCTGAATGGTTTGCATCAAAACCTCCTTCTCCACATCATCCAATGCATACCAACTCTCAGAACCGGCAGTCAGCCGATACAGCGGCGGTTGTGCCAAATATAAATGACCATTCTCAATCAACGGTCCCATAAACCGGAAAAAAAACGTCAACAACAAACTCGCAATGTGCGCCCCATCGACATCGGCATCCGTCATGATCACAATGCGGCCATACCGCAACGTGCTGATATCAAATTGCCGTCCATACCCCGTCCCAATGGCGGTGATCAAACTTTGAATCTCCGTGTTTTTCTCAAATTTTTCCAAGTTGGCCTGCTCAACATTGAGAATCTTCCCCCGCAACGGCAAAACCGCCTGGTTATAACGATTGCGCGCCTGCTTGGCCGAACCTCCCGCCGAATCCCCCTCCACAATAAATAATTCCGATTGGGTAATGTCCCCCACTGTGCAATCGGTCAACTTGCCTGGCAAGGTCAAACGGGTCGTTGCCGTCTTACGCTTGATCTGCGTTAAATCTTTCCGCCGATTCATCCGATCCTGCGCCCGCTCCACAATCGCCGTCACCAACAACGTCGCCTGTCCCACATCCCCATGTAGCCAATGATCCAAATGATCCTTGACCGCACTCTCCACTTGGCGCGTCACCCAGGTCGATGCCAACCGTTCCTTGGTCTGTCCCGCAAATTCTGGCTCATGGATAAAAATGGAAATAATCGCCCACAATCCATCCATCACATCGTCCGCAATGATGGTCACCCCCTTGGGCAACAAAGTGCGCGCTTCCGCAAACTCCCGCACCCCCCGCAACAACGCCGCCCGCAAACCACTCTCATGCGTCCCACCCTCCAAAGTGGGAATGGTGTTGCAGTAGGAAAGAACTTTCCCTTTTTCCTCATACGTCCAACCCATGGCCCACTCCAAACGAATGGGATTGGCCACCTCGGTCTGTTGATCCACCATCCCCGAAAATTTTTTCTCGATGATGAAACGCTTGTCCGCCAACCATTGGTCGATGTAATCCTTGACGCCACCCGGAAAATGAAACTGGTGCAAAACACCCGTCTCCTCCACCGACAGATGAATGCGAACCCCACGATTTAAATAGGCTTTGGCACGACACATTTCCAAAATACGTTCCACATTGAACGTCACATCGGGAAAAATATCGCGGTCCGGGAAAAATTCTACCCGTGTCCCCCGCTTCCGGGTCTCTCCTTCCTGGATCAGCGCGGTAATCGGTAATCCCCTGGAGAAGCTTTGCCGCCAACAATGACCATCCCGTTCCACAATCACCACAGTCTTGCTGGACAGGGCGTTGACAACCGAAATCCCCACCCCATTCAATCCCCCCGATGTGGTATAGGCCTTATTGTTAAATTTTCCCCCGGCATGGAGTTTGGTCAGAATCACTTCCAACGCCGACTTGTCGGGATAGCGCGGATGGAAATCCACCGGCATTCCCCGCCCATTGTCCTGAATCGAAACCGCCCCCTCCCGAGTCAGCACAACGTCGATACGATTGGCATGTCCCGCCACCACCTCATCGGTTGCATTGTCAAGAATTTCTGCCACCAGATGGTGCAACGCCTTGAGATCGGTGCCACCCACATACATGCCAGGACGACGGCGTACCCCCTCCAACCCCTCAAGAACCTCAATATGGGAAGCATCATAGGTCATGGTTATCTCGCAAGTTCCAACTCAGTTCACCCTTCATAGAACGCATAATCGTTGCGACCTCGATTTTTGACAACATACATCGCCTGATCCGCTTTTTGGATCAATTCATCCGCCACGGCCCCGTGGTCAGGATAACAACTCATCCCGATGCTCACCCCAATCTGGCAGGATTGGCCGAAGATGGCAAACGGCTCTTGTATAGCGCGGATGATTTTATGGGCAACGTGGGCAGCACCCGGTTTGCCATCGATGGCGGGGAGAATCAATGTAAACTCATCACCTCCCAGTCGCGCCAGGGTATCGGAATCCCGCAAACACCGGCGCAAACGCTGCACAACTGCCCTCAAGAGAAGATCGCCAGCCTCATGCCCCAACGTGTCATTGACCGCTTTAAAACGATCCAAGTCTAAAAAAGCGACCATTACCACCGTATGATCACGGATGGCATGGCGTAATTCACGTTCCAAATGTTCCTTGAAAAGAATCCGATTCGGCAATGCCGTAAGGGGATCATGGCTCGCCATGTATTGCACCTTTTCATCCAACTTTCCCCGTTCAATCACAACCGCCAGGGTGTTGGCGACGGTGGTCAGAAATGCCTCTTCTTCGGCATCCCGGACATGCCCCGCATCCACATAAAGGTTCAATACGCCGAGTAGTTCTCCACGGGAAATGATGGGGATACAATAATGCCCATGCGGCTTCATACCCGGAAACGTGATATCATGGCGTGCGTCGATAGCATCGGAAAACACCATTTCCCGCGTTTGTGCCGCCCGTCCACACAAGCAATGACCCAAGGCAACACGTCGGCATTTTTTTACCAATTCCGGCCCCAAGTCACGCTCCACCGTTAACTCCAGATCCCCTTCCTCCGTCACCAACATGATGGAACCTTTGGCCTGGATGGCCATTCTGGGGACGGTGTGAATAATGTCCAGAGCCACACCCAATTTTTGCTTGAGAGAAATCGGTTCCAGGGCCACTTCCAAAAGGGCATTTAAGGCGATGCGGTTGATATAGGCTCGGAGATCTCTTTTTTCCAACATTTTGCGTTCGGAGATATCCCGTGCCGATGACAGGGCTGCCAATTGGCCATTAAAATCAAATAACCGGGTGTGAACCTCCACAGGCATCTGGCGACCATCACGGGTCACATGCATCCGTTCAAAACTGACGAATCGGTCTGTGATGATTTTTTTGGCCAACGTGTCAAGATCAGCCACTCCCTCTGGTGTATTAAAGACCGCCGGCGTCATCCCCAGCAGTTCTTCCCGGGAATAACCGTACCGCAGACATGTCGCTTCGTTGACCTCCAAAAATCGTCCAAAACTCCCCTCTGGATTGATGGCAACAACGAACGTCGCATCGCGGGTGCTGTTGAAAATGAGTTGAAAATGTTGCTCTCTTTCGCGTATGGCCTGTTGCGCCGAGAGGCGTTCGCTGTTGTCATGGAAGGTGATGACCGCTCCTGTGATTTTGCCATCTTTGAGAATGGGGGTAGAGGAGAGGGAAACAGGAAGAAAGGAACCGTCCCGCCGCACAAAATAATCTTCTTCGATGCGATGCGGAATCCCGGTAATGACCGCTCGGTGAATGGGACAATCCTCACCCGAATTGCGCGACCCGTCCGGGCGCACGTGATGAAGAACATCGTGACTGTTTAAACCGAGAAGTTCTTTTTCACGCCACCCTAAAAGCCGTTCCCCCTGGGTATTGATAAAGGTAACGCATCCATGGATATCGATGATAAAAACCCCATCAGTCACCTGTGAGGTCACTTCCCTGACCCGATTGTCTTTAACCATTGATCGATTTTCCCAATGCCCATATCCCCGAACAATCCCCAGAGTGCAGCACACAATGCAGCACCCGCGCACCCCTTAGGATACATCAACGCTCGTGAGGGTTTCCAGTTTCATGGCTATGTGGCCAGGGCAATTGCATTTGAAATCCCTTGACATTAGGCCGTGTTGGTATCCGATAACTTGAGACACACCCTAGAAAATTATTAAAAGAAAAAAGGGGTCTGGGGGATTGCCCCCAGGGTTTTGATTTTGTTTTTGTTTTTTCTTTT
>PEAO01000081.1 GCA_002753615.1 Magnetococcales bacterium DCbin2 | reverse complement strand
TCCCCCAGACCCCTTTTTTCTTTTAATCATTTTTTGGTCGCCGCAACCAAACGTTCCAACCGTCGTTTGGCCTCACCGGAATCAATGGCCCGGGAAGCAAGGTCAATACCCGCAGCAATACTCGGCACCACGTCGGCCACGTACAAAGCGGCCCCCGCATTGACCAACACAACGGTCCGTCCAGGCCCCATCGCACCGTCCAGAATGGATCGGGTTATGGCCGCATTGGCAGCGACATCCCCTCCAGCAAGATCCCCAGGCATCACCCGAACCAATCCCCATTGCTCCGGCGTCACTTGGTAAGTCACGACCGCACCATCGGATTTTAGTTCAGAAACCTGCGTCGCCGTCGTCGTGGTGATCTCATCCAACCCATCCAAACCATGGACCACCAGTGCCCGTTTCACCCCCAACCGCCCCAAAACCATGGCCATAGGTTCGGTCCAGCTCCCATCAAACACCCCCAGCAATTGACACGAAGCCGCCGCCGGATTGGTCAAAGGCCCCAACAGGTTAAAAAGGGTCCGCACCCCCAACTCTTTGCGTGGTTGGGCCGCATGTTTCATCGCGCCATGATGGCTGGGGGCAAACAAAAAACCAATCCCAACCGCGTCCAAGCATCGCGCCACAACTTCCGGCGAAACATCGATATTCACCCCCAAAGCCTGCAAAAGATCCGCCGAACCACATCGGGAAGAGATGGAACGATTGCCGTGTTTGGCTACGGTGACACCACAGGCGGCGACCACAAAAGCCGCTGTGGTGGAAATATTAAAGGTGCCACGACCATCCCCACCCGTGCCACAGGTATCGATCAGAGGAAGAGCGGCACAATTCACCCGCACGGCGCAATCCCGCATCGCCTGCGCCGATCCCGCCAACTCCGCAACCGTCTCCCCTTTCATCCGCAAAGCGATGATATAAGCGGCAATCTGTGCCGGCGTCGTCTCCCCCGCCATAATCTGCCGCATCACCAGACGCGCCTCATCCTGAGACAAATCCCGACGCTCCAAAAGTTGGACGATAGCGGTGCGAATATTCATGAAACCACCCCCTGCCAGGGAGAAGGATCGATAAAATTTCTCAGTAAATCATGCCCGTATTCCGTCAAAATAGATTCGGGATGAAACTGCACCCCATAAACCGCCAACGTCTTATGACGCAATCCCATCACCAACCCATCTTCGGTCCAGGCGGTGATCTCCAAACAATCGGGAAAGTCCGATTTTTCCACGATGAGCGAATGATAACGGGTCGCACGAAACGGTGACGGCAGGTTGAAAAATAGATCGGTGCCATGATGGTGAATGGCGGAGGTCTTGCCATGCATCAGCGTGGGGGCGCGGACAACCCGACCACCAAATACCTGCCCCATGGCCTGATGCCCCAAACAAACCCCCAGGATGGGGATAGCCCCCGATAACCTCTGGATAATCTCCAGAGAAATCCCCGCCTGGTCCGGGGTTCCCGGACCGGGGGAAATGACAATGTGCGATGGAGCCATCTTGGGGATGTCTTCCACACGGATAGAATCGTTGCGGCGAACAACCACCTCAACCCCCAATTCACCAAAATATTGCACCAAGTTATAGGTGAAAGAATCATAATTATCGATCATCAGAAGCATGGAGTCACTCCAAACCCTGCTGGGCCATATCCACGGCACGAAAGATGGCACGCGCCTTCTCCCGTGTCTCTTCGTATTCGCGCTCAGGGATAGAATCGGCCACAATCCCCGCCCCAGCCTGAACATAGAGGATCCCCCCCTTGATGATCGCGGTACGGATGGTGATGGCCAAATCCATGTTGCCGGAAAAAGAGATATAACCCACCGTCCCCGCGTAGGGACCACGACGGGAAGCCTCCAGTTCATCGATGATTTCCATGGCCCGAATTTTCGGGGCACCACTCACCGTACCGGCGGGAAAGGTCGCCGCCACCACATCAAACGGACTCAATCCCGGTTTCAAAGTCGCCTCCACATTGGAGACGATATGCATGACATGCGAATACCGCTCGATGATCATCCGCTCGGTCACCCGTACCGAACCATGCACCGCAACCCGGCCAATATCGTTGCGCCCCAAGTCCACCAGCATGATATGCTCTGCCAACTCCTTGGGATCGGCCAGGAGTTCCTGTTCCAAGGCCAAATCCTGCGCCTCGGTTGCACCACGCCGCCGCGTACCGGCGATGGGACGGACGGTAATAGTGTCCCCTTCCTGACGCACCAAAATCTCTGGACTGGAGCCTACCAGGGAAAAATCACCCAGATTGAGTAAAAACATGTACGGCGACGGATTGGTCGCCCGCAACGCCCGATAGAGCGATAAGGGTGAATGGGCAAACGGGATGGAAAGCCTTTGGGAAAGGACCACCTGGAAAATATCTCCGGCACGGATATACTCTTTGGCCTTCTCCACCGCCTGTTCAAAGGTCTCCTTGGGCATTTCATGCGTGAAGGAGTCTTCGTGAATGCGGGGTCCACGGGCCGGCGGTCTGGGGCGCGAAGGGGCGTTGCGCAATTTGGTGACCATTTGATTGATCCGCGCCACGGCATCGGCATACAGGGTCACGACATCGCTTTTGGCATCGATCAACAGGTTGACCACCACCTTGAGTCGCCCCGCCAGATTGTCGAAGATGATCACCATGTCGGACAACATGAAGATGGCATCCGGGGTTCCCAGGGTATCGGGGTTGTTATCGGGGATCCGCTCGAAGGAGCGCACCATGTCATACCCAAAATATCCCACGGCACCGCCATGAAAACGGGGCAATCCCGGAACCTCCACCGGACTGAACCGTCCCATGACCGCTTCGAAGATTTTCATCGGTTGTTTCGAGATAAAAACCTCCTTGGGCTTATCACGCCAACGAATCTCCACCCGATTGGGAAAGGCGATGAAAATGGCGGCGGGGTCAAGCCCCAGAAAACTGTATCGTCCCCATTTTTCCCCCCCCTGCACCGATTCAAACAGGTAGGAATAGGTCGATTCACGGGCGACCTTCATGAACGCCGACACCGGCGTATCAAGATCGGCCAGAACCTCCCGATAAACAGGCACCACGTTGCCCTGGGTCGTCAAGTGAAGGAATGTGTCAAAAGGAGGCTGGATCATGGCTCTTTAGGATAACATGTTTTTACGCGACCCGCGCATTCACGACCAAAAAAGATCACACTCGGCATGATGCACCACGGAAGCGAAAGACTTAAAGTCAAAGGCTTGGGGCTTTGCCCCCCGCAATCATTGTCAAACTTGCGGGTGCATTCTATGACCAAAACGGTTATGATGCCAGCATCAATTCCTTGATTCCATGATTCCACCCAATAAATCAAGTCGGTTTGATGCCATCAGGATCTAAGGTCACCATGGACTACCAAGATATTCTTTATACGGAAGCGGCTGGCGTGGCCACCATCACCATCAATCGCCCCGAAAGCTACAACGCCTTTCGCGCCCAGACTTGCGAAGAGTTGATCCATGCCTTTGACCGCGCTGGATGGAACCGCGATATCGGTGTCATCGTCCTGACCGGGGCGGGCGAAAAAGCCTTCTGTACCGGCGGCGATCAATCGGCCCACAGCGGTTCCTACGGTGGACGTGGCCCCATTGGCCTCCCCTTGGAAGCACTCCAGGGGGCCATCCGCACCGCCCCCAAGCCGGTCATCGCCAAAGTTCGCGGTTATGCCATCGGCGGCGGTAACGTACTCGCCATCCTCTGTGACCTGACTATCGCCGCAGAAAATGCCATCTTTGGTCAGGTCGGTCCCAAGGTGGGATCGGTAGACCCCGGTTTTGGCACCGCCTACCTGGCACGCCTTGTTGGAGAAAAAAAAGCGCGGGAAATCTGGTATCTGTGCCGTCGCTATACCGCCCTGCAAGCCCTGGAAATGGGGATGATCAACCGTGTGGTCCCCGAATCACAACTGGACCGTGAAGTGGACCAATGGTGCACTGAAATCCTGGCCCATTCCCCCACCGCCCTCGCCCTGGCCAAGAGTGCTTTCAACGCCGATACCCAGCACATCGCCGGACTTTCCAACCTGGGTCTCCATGCCGTCTCCCTGTTCTACGACACCCCGGAATCTAAAGAAGGGGTCGCCGCATTCAAGGAAAAACGTCTACCGCAATTCAGGAATTTCCGAGATCAATCATAACACCAAAACCCTTATCTGACCCAATGGGTCGATTCCCCCGCACCTGCGGGGATTGATTTTTACTATGAGTCGTGTCATTACTGATGTCGTTATATAGATTAAAATGCGAGGATCTTGATGTCTATGGTTTGTAATGATAACACATCTGGAAACAAAAATGGTGGCATGGTTTACTGGGGGAAACGTCGGGACTTTTCTGGACGGCGGGAGATTCACCCACTGTCCCACCACGTTTTGGAAGTGGCCGCTGTCCTTCATGAACTCCTCAAGCTGGACGTTATCCGCCATCGCCTAGCACGGGCCTTGTGCTTGCCGGAACTTGTCCCATGCCAGTTGCTACGGTTGGCAGCCCTGGCGGCGTTGCACGATGCCGGTAAGTGCAACCACGGCTTCCAGGATGGTCGCGAGGCAAGCCAGTGGTCAACCCATGGCCATATTCGTGAAATATTTAAGATTTTGTTCGACCATCCCCGGTCAGATGAGGCTATTACCGCCTTAAGATTGGGGGAATTGACAGCATGGTTTACCGAGGAGCCGATCAATCCTCCAACAAAAAATTCTCCTGATCCTCTGGTAGGGTGGTTATGGACGGTTTTCTGCCACCATGGCCGCCCCTTGAAGGGTGATCCCGACGAACCTGGCAAACCACAAGAATTAGACAAGATTGCCAAAAAAGTATGGAACCCTGGACCACAGCGTGACCCCCTGGAAGGGTTGGCACAACTTGCCGACGCTGTACGTTACACCTTTGCCGATGCCTTTGCTGCCGAAGGCGAACCGCTGCCACTCACCCCAGCGGGTCAGCATTGGTTCAACGGACTGGTTACATTGGCCGATTGGATCGCCTCCGATGATCGAAATTTTTTCAAGTTCTCCCCGGATGCAACCCTGCCGTCGTTGGAAATTTTATCCAAGAAGGCCCAGGACGCCCTTTGTTCTCTGGGATTGGATCTTCGCCAGGCACGTAAAGACCTGATAGCGCGTTCCCCAGAATTCGAGACACTGTTTGGCTTTCCCCATCCCAATCCCATGCAACAAGCGATTGCGCGACTACCCGTTCCAAATGCCGAACACGTTGTGATTTTGGAAGCGGAAACAGGTTCGGGAAAAACCGAGGCGGCCTTGTGGTACTTTTTTAAATTATTCGCGGCTGGCCAAGTCGATGGTCTTTATTTCGCCCTGCCCACCCGTGCCGCCGCCGTTCAGATCCATGAACGGGTTCGATGCGCCATGTTGAATGCCTTTGGACCCGATCATCCGCAGGTGGTCCTGGCGGTTCCCGGCTATCTTCGGGTCGATCAATCCGACGGCATTTCTCTGGCCCCCTTTGAAACCCTGTGGAATGATGAAACCGATCGGTTGCGTCATCGTGGATGGGCGGCAGAACATCCCAAACGATATCTGGCAGCCCCCATCGCCGTGGGTACTATCGATCAGGTTCTTCTGTCAGCGTTGGCCACATCCCACGCCCACATGCGTGCCGCAGCCCTGAGCCGTCTGCTCTTGGTGGTGGATGAGGTCCACGCCTCCGATGCTTATATGACCACTCTTCTGCGGGAGGTGATCAAACGCCTGCGACAAGTGGGTGGACACGCCCTGCTGATGTCCGCCACCCTCGGATCAACGGCGCAGTCCTCATTCCTGAGTGACCTTCCACTCCCATTCATTCCACCCCATCTGGAAGCCCTTCAACAACCTTATCCCTTGCTCTCCCGTCTGCACGGTAAAACAGAACTGACAACAACCGCCATTAAATTCACCGGACCGGGTAAAACCGTAACCATCGCGCGGCGGCCACTCGCGGATGCTTCCGAAGAAATCGCAGCACATGCCCTGGCGGCAGCACGCGCAGGGGCCAGGGTTCTCATCATTCGCAACACCGTAACCTGGGCGGTGACCACCCAGTTGGCGATAGAACAACTGGCCGGGGATGATTCCGCTTGGCTCTGGCACTGCGCAGGAATTCCGGCGGTGCATCATGCCCGTTTTGCCGCTCCCGACCGCAAAATGCTGGATGCGGCCATCGCATCGGCCCTGGGTAAGGGTGCCATCGCCCTCAAAGGTTTGGTAGTCGTCTCCACCCAGACCACCGAACAAAGCCTCGACATCGATGTGGATTATCTCATCTGCGATCTATGCCCCATGGATGTGCTGTTGCAGCGTATCGGTCGTTTACACCGCCATGAACGCCGCCACCGTCCCATCCCATTCACCACCCCTCAGGTCATGCTCTTGGAACCGAAGGGGGGTATGGAAACCGGCTTGACCGACCAGGGTGGCTGTACACCCGCGTTTGCAAAACACGGATGGGGCAGTGTTTACGAAGATTTGCGGGTGTTGCAGGCGACCGCTGAAACTCTGCAAACCACACCGATTATTCAAATTCCCGCAGACAATCGTCGCCTTGTGGAGGCAGCTACCCATCCAGATCTCCTGGAAGCCCTTGCCACCCGTCTGGGAGAACGCTGGCGTCAACACGCCAGCAAAATTTGGGGGGTTCACACCGCAGAGGCACAGCAAGCCCAGAGCGGTCTTTACAACCGGGACAAATGGCTACACGACTGCGGTTTCCAGGACCGTGGAGACAGCCGATTGGCGACCCGACTGGGGGTGAATGATCGGCTGGTCATCTTTCCCAACCCCACCCCCATGGGACCGTTTCAACAACCAATTCCCACGCTCACCATCCCCGGACACTGGTTGCCGCCCAATCTTCCACCGGATGCCAGCCCGGAGAATATCATCCCAGAGGAGGGGGGATTTGCTTTTGATTTTGGTACTCGGCGATTCCACTACAACCGACTGGGATTACGCCCCATCAATTGACTGACCTTGGAGGCAGTATATGGACAATTTGCTGATTGACCCCTTGATTCGGGCCCAAACCGTCGATGGACACGGGGTGGTACTTTCCCTTCCGGGAGTACTCGCAGGGCTTATGAACGATACCCTGGTTTCCTTTCCCGCCTTGCAGCCGCATCAACGTCACGCATGGCACGCATTTCTGACGCAGTTGGCCGCCATCGCCCTGCATCGTGCCAAGATCGACCAACCACCCCTTGACGAACCTTCTTGGCAACGTCTGCTCCGAACCCTCACCAGCCAAATGCCTGGTGACGAACCTTGGCGGTTGGTGGTAGAAGACCTGGCGCAACCCGCCTTCATGCAACCGGCGGTCCCCGAAAATAGTCTGGATGGATTTAAACGTATCACCAGCCCCGATGGTTTGGATGTGCTGATCACGGCCAAAAACCACGATATTAAAATGGCTCGAATCGGTCATCCACAACCCGATCATTGGATCATGGCATTGATTACCCTGCAAACCATGGAGGGCTTCCTTGGGGCGGGAAACTATGGAATTGCCCGAATGAATGGCGGCTTTGCCAGCCGACCGGCTATTGGTGCCTGTCCTGGACCATTCCCCGGTCCCCATTTCCGCCGGGATTTGGATCTTCTGCGATTGAATCGTGAAACGTTGATGCATGAATATTCCCGTCTCTACCAACCGGAACAAGGCTTGGCTCTCTTATGGCTGACTCCCTGGGATGGCCAGACCGAACTGTCATTGGAAAAACTGGATCCCTACTTCATTGAGGTCTGCCGACGCATCCGTCTTTCGGTAGGAATGGCCGGCCCATATGCCTATGCTGCCCCTTCAAAAACGACCCGAATTCACGCCAAGGAGCTTAAAGGGCTTCTGGGTGATCCGTGGACGCCGATTCGTCTCGGCCCGGAAAGCGTCTCTTTGACCATCACCGGAAACGGATTCGGATATGCCCTGATCACCGAGTTATTGTTGGGATCGGACGGTTATCGCCGCGCCCCGGCGCAGGAGACCCATTTTGGGATCCCCTCGGATCACAGTGAATTCCTGGCGCGAGCCTTGGCTCGCGGCCAAGGAAAAACGGAAGGATACCACGAACGGCGTATTCCTCTGCCCGCTGTCGTCCGTGCCACCTTAGGAAAATCCGCATCCCGCACATCCCTGGCGGCGGTGGCCCGCGAACGGGTGAAACAAGCGGGTGAGGTGGCCGGAAAAGTCTTAAAACCAGCGATCCTGACCATGATTCAGCAGGCTCCAGACAAATTAGATTTCAAAGACAAGCGCGCCGATGTCTGGCGACACCGTTTTGATCAACACGTCGATGCCGTGTTTTTTCCCGATCTTTGGGAAACCCTGAAACAAGAACCCAGTCAAGCCGCCTCAGACTGGATTGATCGCTTGGACGGTTTCGGGCGCGACCTGTTGAAGGCCGCCGAGGAATCCCTCATCAATGGTGGGGTGCGCCATCACAAGATTGCCGTAACCGCCGAGCGAGTGTACCGAGGGGCACTGCGCAAGCAGTTTCCCGACCACTTTGCCCGCGAAATCAAGAATGCTAACAAGGAGACTGCGTGATGAATACCATGGAACCCCCCGATACCACCTCCAACCCTTTGGAAAAAATAATCCATACCCTCGCTGTTCTCATGTCCCGTGAAGCCTATGAAGGTGGACTCTCTTCCGGGGAACTGGCCGAGTTACGCCGCTGGCGTTACGGCGGCACCGTCCCCGCCACAGCTTGGCGGCTTGTGGCGCGACACATCGACAGCGAAGCAAAGATGCGGCCAGAGGGCGAAGATCGATGGTTTGCAGTATTGAACGGCATGGCCCAAATGGCACCCCACCCGCACCAACAAGGTTTTGACGTTGCACCGGGACGGATTCTGGCAGCCCAGGGTTATTCGGAAAACCGTTTTTTAAAGCTGATCGAGAGCCAAGATCAGGCCTTCTTCGACGCTGTTGCCCGCACATGCCGCTTTTTGCGTGCCAAGGGGGCGACCATGGACTGGAACCGTTTCGCTCCCCTGGTCCTGGCGCAAAATCCCCAATCGGCCCATCGCCATCGCCGCGCCATGGCCCGCGATTATTTCACTCACAAATCACAACAATAATTAAACTTTTCTTGGAGCCTACCGATGAACGAATCCCGTTTTATTCAGATTCATTTTCTCACCAGCTATGCAGCTACCCTCCTCAATCGCGACGATGCCGGGATGGCCAAGCGTCTCCCCTTTGGCGGAACGACGCGCACGCGGGTCTCCTCCCAATGTCTCAAACGGCACTGGCGCACCACCGATGATACGCACGCATTTTCCCGGATGGATGGGGTTGAAATGAGTCTGCGTTCACGCCACATCTTCGACATGAAGGTCGTCCCACCCCTGGTAGAGGAAGGATTTGCCCAAAACCTGGTCGAAACAACACTGGCCGCTTTTCAGGATCAGATCCTTGGCAGCAGTGCTCGCGCCAAAAAGGCCAAAGCCGACAAGGAAGAGACAACCCTCTCCATGCAAACCAGTCAGGTAGTGATTCTGGGCTGGCCGGAGGTGCGCTTTATCCAGGATAAGGCACGCCAGATCATGAAGGACAACCCGGATCCCAAAACTGTTGGTAAAGCGGTCGAAAAACTTTTCAAGGATGAAAAAAAGAATTTCCAGGCTTTACTTGAGGCAGGGCGGTTCCCAGCAGGTTTGGATGCGGCATTATTTGGCCGGATGGTCACCAGTGATATTCTATCGCGCGTGGATGCGGCCATCCACGTTGCCCACGCCTTTACGGTGCATGGTCACGAACTGGAAACCGATTATTTTTCAGCCATGGATGATTTAACCCAGATCGAGGGAGAACTGGGATCAGCCCATATCAGCGACAGTGAGCTGACCAGCGGCCTGTTCTACGGTTATGTGGTCGTGGATATTCCGCTGTTGGTTTCCAACCTGACCGGATGCAAAGCCACCGAATGGCAACAGGCTGACCGTCGTTTGGCCAGTTTGGTGGTCGAAAATCTGATCCACCTATTGGCCAGTGTTTCACCTGGAGCCAAGAAAGGTTCCACCGCCCCCTACGCCTACGCCGAGATGGTGCTGGTGGAAAGCGGCAATCGTCAACCGCGCACCCTGGCCAACGCCTTTCGTCAGGCGGTGCCAAACGGTGGCCGTGTTGATGTGCGGGATACCGCTGTGGCGCAACTGGGTTCCTATCTGGGCCGGTTTGACGCCATGTATGGCGGTGGTGAAACACGCCGGGTGGCCACCATGGCCGACCCCGCTCAACTGGCTGCCGAACCAGTCAAAGCCTTGGCTGATCTGGCCCAATGGGCTGGCGGACAGGTTCGGGGAGAGGAATGATGGAGGCCATCGTTTTGCGGCTGGAGGCCCCGCTTATGGCCTTTGGCGGCCCCACAGTTGATATCTATGGGGTCATTCAAACATTTCCAGCCACCTCCATGATCACGGGCCTTCTGGCCAACGCTCTGGGGTGGGACCATGGAGACGCCGAAGCCTTGGATCGACTGCAACAGCGACTCCATTTTGCCGCTCGGATGGACCGCCCAGGAGAGGAGATCATGGACTACCAAACTGCCGATCTTGGCCAATCGTTCATGCGTCAACCTGGGTGGACGACCCGGGGTTTCCCAGAGTGGCGTGGCGGTGCCTTGGCTTCAGCGACGGGAACCCTGATCCGCTATCGTCCTTATCGTGCCGACGCCCTATGCACCGTCGTCTTGACCTTGGAGGGGGATGCGTCCCCCAGCCTGGATGATCTGGTCGTCGCGTTAACCTTTCCTGCCCGACCTTTGTTTATCGGTCGCAAATCATGTCTGCCGAGCTTTCCCATCCTGGCTGGGCGTGTTACCGCAGCCAGTCTTTATGATGCCTTGTGTCATTTCGGTCACCATGCTTGGCCGGAAGGGGGGGAAATCATGGCCCACCCACCGTTGCCCGCCTGTTGGCCGGTGGGACACGGCCCGGATGACCCCAACCAGACTGTTCTGGAACCGGTCACCGATCATCGGGATTGGTTGAACCAGATTCATGGTGGCCAAAGGTTACAACGGCGCGGCCAAGTCACGTCCACCATGCGGAGAGAAAGCCATGAGTAACGCCTTGTATATGGTACAAATGTTTCTGCCACCCCGTCTTTTAGCGGGCGTTCACGACCAGTCGCGGGGGGCGAACATAGACGACGGCTATCTGCTGCATAGCCTTTTTGCTTCGGCATTCGGGGATATTTCCCCCAAACCTTTTCATTATCAGTCACGTCAGCGTCATCTTGAAGTATTGGCTTACAGTGAAGTTGCCGCCGAATCTTTACTGGAACGCGCCCGTTTGTTTGGTAGACCCGATTTTGTCCAGGCTTTGGAAGTTGGCTGCACGTCCAAGTCCATGCCCATTATCACCACCGGAACACGCCTTGGGTTTTGTGTTCATGTGATTCCCACCGTTCGTGCCCAAGGTCCGGCATTTCGCAAGGGGGCAGAAATTGACGCATGGTTGGCAGCAAAAGCCCGAGTTCAATCCGATACGGCTCCTGGTGGATCCCCCATCAGTCGGGAAACGGCTTATACCGAATGGATGCAGGCGGCTTTGCAGCGTCAGAGCGGGGCACAACTGGAGTCACTGCGGCTGAGTGCCTTGCGTAGTGCCAGGTTGTCCCGCCGCAACCGGGAAAGGGGGTTCAATCGCATCGAACAACGAGAGGCGGTTTTTCAGGGGGTCATGACGGTGACTGACGACAATGACTTTCGTGCGCTGCTCAAACGGGGAATTGGGCGTCACCGATCTTTTGGTTTTGGCATGCTCCTTTTATCGCCACCGCCAAGGAACCCATAACATGGCTTTCAGTCGCCTCGGATTGGAAACTGCCCGCATTCCCCATGCGGATCGTCACGGATTGCTCTGGCTTGGACGGGGTAATCTTATCGTGGAAGCTGGCACCTTACACTTTCTCACCGCAGGCACGGTTGACATGTCGGCTGGAGATCATCAAATCCCCTTCCAAGGAATCTCCTTGTTGCTGTTGGGACCGGGTTCCACCATTAGCCATGATGTGCTGCGTTTGTTGGCTCGGCACGGTACCGGATTAGCCGCCGTGGGAGAGGATGGGGTGCGGCTGTATACTGCGCCACCCCTGGGGCCGGGAGATTCGGCACTAAGCCGACAGCATGCCCGCTTGTGGGGTTCAAGCCCAGCCGAGCGTATTCGCATCGCACGACGTATGTATGCATGGCGGCTTGGGGAGATTCTGCCGATCAAGCGCGACATTGCCATTCTTCGGGGTATGGAGGGGGCCAGAATGAAAGAAACGTACAAACTATTAGCCCAACGTTTTGGTATCGATTGGCATGGACGACACTATGATCGCCAAAACCCCGGGGCCACGGATTTGCCCAACCAGGCGATTAATCATGCCGCTACGGCAGTAGAAGCCGCCGCCACCATTGCTGTCGCTGCCACAGGTGCGATTCCATCGCTGGGATTCATTCATGAAGATTCATCCAATGCTTTCTGTCTGGACTTGGCCGATATCTACCGCGATCAAATCACGCTACCGGCGGCATTTCAGGGGGTCAGGGATTATCAGCGTCAGCCCCACATTGACTTGGAGCGTCATGTACGACGACTCTGCGGACGGATGTTTCGTCAGGAGGCGGTTATTCCATCAATGATCGATCGCATCAAGCAACTATTTTCGCAGGAGGAGTCTGAAAATATCGAGGAGGCCAACCTCCGATGACCATTGTGACCACACGCGATGTACCTCCAAAATATCGGGGATTGAACGCTTCCTGCATGCTTGAAATTGCCCCAGGCGTTTATATTGGACCACGGATCAACAGTGCTGTGCGCGAGCGCATCTGGAAAGTCATGGAAGAATGGTTTGGACAATGCCCTGAAGGATCCATCGTGATGGTATGGCGCGATCCCAAAGCACTCGCGGGCTTGCAGACCCGTACACTGGGTTCCACCCCTGTTGAGTTGGTTGACATTGACAGTGTAATCCTTTCCAAACGTCCTCTGACGCAACCTGAGCTGGAAAAATTGAAAAACAATACCTTTACCAAACAAAAAAATCCCCAGCCCAGCGGATGAATTGAGACTGGTCTGAGGATAGTTCTTTGAAAATTGACTGTGTTTCATGTAAATAGAAAGGAGAGGTTCCCCCGCGCCTGCGGGGATAGACCTGTCTTGGTACTGCTCCATCTTCTTTGCACTATGGTTCCCCCGCGCCTGCGGGGATAGACCGCTGCTGGTGAGCTGTTGGAGCGTGGAAACCCCGGTTCCCCCGCGCCTGCGGGGATAGACCTGGGATTAGGGGCCGATATATGGAAGCCATTCAGGTTCCCCCGCGCCTGCGGGGATAGACCCGACCATGGCTACCATGGCGGCCAACCAAGCCAGGTTCCCCCGCGCCTGCGGGGATAGACCCTGGCTTTCGCTTTTTTGTCATCCGATTCGGAAGGTTCCCCCGCGCCTGCGGGGATAGACCTTCGCCGTGTTAGCCCGGTTCCGAAAGTCAATTGGTTCCCCCGCGCCTGCGGGGATAGACCTCAACTCACCGCACGTACCATCACTTAAAACAAGGTTCCCCCGCGCCTGCGGGGATAGACCTCCGGTGCATAGAGCAAGGGTCAGTGCAAAAAAGGTTCCCCCGCGCCTGCGGGGATAGACCGTTGATCGGCCATCCCGATGTTGTGCATGTAGTGGTTCCCCCGCGCCTGCGGGGATAGACCATGCATTCTCTTCCAGAGAGATGACCTGTCTACGGTTCCCCCGCGCCTGCGGGGATAGACCCGGGGGATAAGGGCCGATTGGATGGAAATCTGCGGTTCCCCCGCGCCTGCGGGGATAGACCCCTCGCACGGGTTGCCAAGAAGCTCCATCAAAGGGTCCCCCCGCGCCTGCGGGGATAGACCCTGCTTGTTGCGCAACTCTAGCCATTTTTCCGAGGTTCCCCCGCGCCTGCGGGGATAGACCTGTCATCGGAAGCGTTCAGAGCCTCTTGAAGCGGGTTCCCCCGCGCCTGCGGGGATAGACCCGGCCCGATTGGCATCTCCTTGTCTGGCAAAGTGGTTCCCCCGCGCCTGCGGGGATAGACCTTGTTGAATGATATGGATCAAATCCTCTTGGGAGGTTCCCCCGCGCCTGCGGGGATAGACCTTTAGGTTGACACTTTGTTGACAAAATCTTAGGGGTTCCCCCGCGCCTGCGGGGATAGACCCTTTTTTATACTCATCACCATAGGAAGGATTATGGTTCCCCCGCGCCTGCGGGGATAGACCCGGTTGAACATCTTCCAGGATTGCCAGGGCTTGGGTTCCCCCGCGCCTGCGGGGATAGACCCGCAAAAGCCTTCGACCGGCTTCACCAAATCGCGGTTCCCCCGCGCCTGCGGGGATAGACCCCGAATAGACCGTTTAACAGCATGATTTTAAACGGTTCCCCCGCGCCTGCGGGGATAGACCCCGTTGCGGCATCCAAAAACGATGGCCTTCTGTGGTTCCCCCGCGCCTGCGGGGATAGACCAATACTCTTTCAACACTTGAGCCGTCCAAAGCAGGTTCCCCCGCGCCTGCGGGGATAGACCTTGGGAGTCTGGGATAGCCTATTCCAGGCTCTAGGTTCCCCCGCGCCTGCGGGGATAGACCCACTTTGAAGTTTTGCCCACCCTTCCCACAGGAGGTTCCCCCGCGCCTGCGGGGATAGACCCGCAA
>PEAO01000170.1 GCA_002753615.1 Magnetococcales bacterium DCbin2 | reverse complement strand
AAACCGCGAAAAACATCACGCTAAGGCGCGCGCCCTGCGCATTTTTTTTCGCGAAAACCAAAAGCGCGAAAAAAAAATGCTTCGGGATAAGGGGCGCGTGAAAGGCAAAATCAAAATCAAAACCCTGGGGGCAATCCCCCAGACCCCTTTTTTCTTTTAATAATTTTATTTAATGTCAACACGCCCTAAAACGATCACAACAGAGGACAACAGCCGCTCTTTCATACCCCCCTGCTGTGTCCAGACCCAATCAGTCCGCCCAAGCCAGCCCTACCTTACCCGATTTGCGATAGAGGTCACTTACCATCCAACTGAATGGTTGCAGCGGTTTCGTTGTTGGCATTGGAATTTCTCTTTTGGAGGGTGCGATAGAGGCCGTAGCCTCCGATACCGATTGCAAACAGGATGAGAAAGCTACCCAACGGACTCAGACCGAGAACGCCCTTCATGGCAACGCCTTTGACTGCGGCATTGTTGGCAAGGATATGAGCCGCTTTTGTGTTTAAAGTGGGATTCATGAATTATCCATATTTAAGTTTGGGATAAATGTCGGCAGAATTGCTGAGTATGACGGAAAACCGGGAAAGACGGATTTCATCCCCCACGGCCAAATCTTTGGTCCAGAATGGGGCGAAACGACTGCCGTTGACAAATACGCCGTTGCTTGAACCTAAATCCCGAACAAAACAAGCGATCTCAGAGGGTCTATCGCCAAAATCCAAACGAAATTCAGCATGTTCCGAGGAAATGGAAGGATCAGCGAGGATGATGTCACACTTTTTTGATCGGCCTACCGTCAGAACACGGACTTTGTTCTCGTGGGTACCTGGATCGGGTTTTAGCCTTGGAACCAAAGGGTAGATCTGGTTTTCAAGCATTTTTAATCGGGTGGCCTTCTGCTGGCGATCCAAGGGCTGAAACAGGACCGTCGCTTTATTTTTGTTTCCATTGTCTGGATTTTCATCGTTCAAAAACCATCCCCGGTATAATCCCGACCCAACCAATACCCTTGGCGATACCAGGGAAACAAAAGACTCCTGGTCTTGCTCTTTGGCAAACCGCTTGAGAGCCTGATAGTCACATTTTCCTGTTTCATCAACAATTTCTTGAAAGGAAACCATAGATTTTTCCACGAAGTGCCACTCAATTAAGCCCACGCATTTGTCGAGATTACACCTTGCGCATTGTACTTGATTTTGTCATTTCTTGCTACCGAAACTATAAAAAGACAAGATGGACCGCCAAGCTTGTTGAAAAGGATGACATGGCCGCTTCAATGCCCCAATCTCTCCCTGGTGGTTTCCTGCTTCAGGGGTACAAACTATTGCGTGTCCTTGGTGCGGGAGGATTCGGCATCACTTACCTTGCCTTTGATCCCCAGCTGGACCGCAAGGTTGCCATCAAGGAGTTTTATCCGAACAACCATGTCGAACGAAAGGAGGGTATTGCGGTCGTTCCCCGGTCTACCGCCAACCAGGATCTGATTGAAAATGGTCTGGAAAGATTTGCCCTGGAGGGACAGACCTTGGCCCAATTCAGACATCCTGCCATCGTCGGCATTATCCATTCATTCAGGGCCAATGGCACAGCCTATTTGGTCATGGACTATGAAGTCGGTGTCAGTTTGACTCAGTTCATCAAGAAACATAAATCATGGTTTGGCGGTGTTCACTTTACCAACGAGGAAATATTTCGATTTATCCGTCCTCTTTGTGCGGGATTGGAATTGATTCATGCCGCGAACATCATCCATCGGGACATTAAACCGGACAATATTATCATCCGGGCCAATGGTACGCCGGTGTTGCTGGATTTTGGTGCTGCCCGACGATTCATGATGCATCAGGGTAAGGAAGATAGTAAATTGACGGTCATCGCCACACCAGCCAACGCCCCTCCAGAACAGTTCATGGAAGATGGTGATCAGGGTCCATGGACGGATATCTACGCGCTGGGGACGGTCTTGTATCAGATGCTCACCGATACGCCGCCACCATCTTCTGGAAAACGGATCAAAGAGCTGACAGCCAATCGTCCCGATCCTCTGATCCCCATCGCCAAGATCCTTGAGGGGCGGTATTCTGCCCGTCTTTTAGGGGCCATTGACCAGGCTATGGCTATCGACTATGAAAAACGCCCGAAAAATATCCAAGAATGGCTGCAACTTTTGCGCACCCCCGGGGGGACGACGCCCAATAGTACACAGGTTGCAGCACCCGCTCAACAGCTTGCAGCCAACGCGCAGCGGGCCCTGGTTACCAAAATCCTGAACGATTACCGGCACTGCCTGTTGATCGCTCCGTTGCTTGCCCTGCTGCTGGCACCGTTGTTTTGTCTTGCCTGGCAAACAAGCCATCGTCCGATTTCATGGTTATCTTCCTGGTTCCAACCATCGATCAACCATAGCCCCAATGTGCAATCCCAGGGTTTGCTACAGCTTTTGCCGTCCGTGAATGCACCGCAACCCACAGATGCCACTACCACGGTTGAGCATTTCCCTTCCCTGACCGTCAATACCGTTCCCAAGGAGGCCCAGGTGCGTATTCTCAACATTAATCCAAAATACCAGCATGGGATCAAACTGACTCCGGGGAGTTATCATATTGAGGTTTACAAGGCGGGCTACCGCACCTCACGCCAATGGGTGCAACTTGCAGGCGACAACGTGACCCTAGATGTCACCCTTCAGCCAGAGTGATTGCCTCTTCATGCGACGGTATTGCATGGCGCATGTCGGTTTTGAATGGCGGAATCAATACGGGAACGGCGTTCAACCCTTCCTGAACGTTCAACGTTTTAACCAACGCGAGGCCATCACGCTCTTCCCGGATCGGGCCAACATCGACGCGATAGAGGATCTGTCCATCCGGCTCGGTAAAGGGTTGGAGAATGACTGGATAGTTTTTGTCCGCAAGTCGCGTGTACAAATCTTGGGCCTTATCCCGTTCGGCAAAGGATCCGACGCGCAACACCATCCCAACGGGTGTTGTCTCTTCCCCCGTGGATGCGGAGGACTCGATGATCCATAAGGGGTCGGATGGTGGTTGATCTTCGGTGGGTGGTGGTACGGATGGTGCCGGTGCCGGGATTGGTTCGGTGGCATCGGGGCTGGGGTCTTTTTGTTCCGCGATTTCATCCAGCGGCGGGAAGGGGGGGGCATAGGTGGCCCAGGCGGGACGTGCTTTGAGGTCTTCCAATGCCTGGGTCAACTGTTGCGTGTCCATGTTGTCAAATTGGGCTGGCAAGCGGTTCAACCCCACCGAAACCAGCAGGCGGGCCGCCGCCGATGAAACCTCCGCATAGGCTAGATCTCGACGGGCTTCCTGAAGCAGCCAATCCGCTTCGGCTTCGATCAATTGCGCCTCACTCATGGAGGCGACCTCACGCCCGGCCTGGGCATGGTCAAATAACCGCCGATCTACTTGGCTCATGGCGCGTGCCGTTTCATAACCCACTTTGGATTCCATCAATCCCAGATGGGCAATGCGAACCTGTGTTATGATCGTCATGGCCAATGCCAAACGTCGGCGTTCTTCGACCGCCTCCTCCAGGCGGGCTTGGGCGAGTATCTGTGGTCCGGTGATCACCTTGAGGAGATTCCACGCCAGATTGACCCCATGTTCGGTCCAATGCCGATTGACGTAGAGGCTCCCATTGTCATACTTCCTGGCACTGGATAATTCCAATCCCGGCAACAATCGCAACAAGGTTTTGCGGCTTTCATCCGCCTGAATCCGTCCCTGATAATGTCGTTCCAACAACTCTGGCCGATGGTGCAACGCAAACTCTTCCAGATGGGCTACGTCTGGGAGCTTGTCGATGTCCAATGGCAACAGAGAGCCTGGATCCACCAATCGGGGAAAGGAAGATGAACTTAGGTTCAGCAGCTCTGCCAATTGAATTCTGGAACCGGAAACTTGGCGTTGCAGACGTTGCAGACCATCCAGTATTTTAAGGAGTTTCTTCTGGAAATCCAACGATTCCTGGACGGGTTGGATCCCTTGACGTTCCACTTCCCGGGCATTTTCCAAAGCGTGTTCGATCCGTTCCACCAATGGTTGCAAGGAACCATCCAACCGCTGTGCCACCAACCCCTGACCAAAGGCGGTTTCCACATCAAACAATAAATCCAGGGCCGCTTTGCGCCGTTGTTGCTGGGCGATGAGGATTCCGTCAGCTTTTTGTTTGGCGGTGAGATAACTGACGCCAAAATCCAGGACGTTCCAGGCTGCTTCCAGGGAGGCGGTGTTTTGAAACCGATCCTGTCCCGGATAGGTTGCCCGATCCCTTTGAGTATAATCGGTGGACAGTTGCATTGGGGGGAACAGGGCATGGACGGCTTGTTCATTCAGCCCCAACGCCACCGCCTCTTCCAACACCACCACACGTTGTTGCAGATTGTTATGAATGGCCAATGCCACCGCCTGTTCCAGAGTCAGCGGTTCCTGGGGAAAGACCGTATCGGCAAACATGGCCCCAAGATCGGAACTGACTTGGTGGTCCAACTGTGCCCGGCTCAAAGGATTGGGTTTAATGCTACACCCAGATAGGGCTGGCAGAAGGAAAACCAGAAATCCTATGGTGAACAACTGTAGCTTGGGGAAAAGACGTACACGCATGGGCGATCGTTTGACAACCTGTGCTGGTTTGGACGGAAACCACCATCAATACCGGCACGGCTGCAAATTTCAGGCCGTGAATCTTTGTTAATCCAGATCAAATTATTAAAAGAAAAAAGGGGTCTGGGGGATTGCCCCCAGGGTTTTGACTTTGTTTTTGACTTTGC
>PEAO01000080.1 GCA_002753615.1 Magnetococcales bacterium DCbin2 | reverse complement strand
TTCAATCATTTTCTAGGGGGTGTCAATTAATTATCGAATGTCAACACACCCTAGTATCCGCCGGATGAAAAAACTTAGGATCAACGAACCAGGGGACGGTATCAAGCCACCTCCAGGGAAAAAAATCGGGTTGGGATTGGCGACATGACTTCCATCTGGGTGGTAATTGTCTGCGACGACAGCTTCTTCGGTGAAAAGCTTGGCAGTGTTCTTACGGAATCGCCAGACTTCGTTGGAGCAGACTGGGTCGATTTCAGGCCGAATGCCTTGCGACAGGCTTTGGAGGGATCGCCGGATCTGGTCATTGTCGAGGTGGACTCCCTCAATCCAGCCGGATTTCAGGTCATCGATCATCTGCATCAAGGATCCTTTCCCTTCATCGCCATGGCGGTGGCTGGTGATCCAGAGGCATCGCAACGCGCCATGGACGCCGGCGCACTGGCGGTGTTCGAAAGGGAGGAGCTGTTCTCCGCCGCCGGGTGCAAAAATTTGACGCAGATGATTCCTGATGCCTTCCAGAGGGCCAAATCGGCAGCGTTGTCATCCCCGGTCAAGGTCGGAGTGACAACTCGGGGACGCACCGAAGAGCCAAAGGCGGTCACTCCAGGAATATCGGTAGCCATTCAGGTACATCTGGTGGGCGGCAGCACCTCCCTGGCGCAACTTCTGACCCGATCCCCCCGGATTGTCCACGTCTGGCAATCGGGGTATGGAGCCGAGGCGGTGGAAACGGCCCTTCGGGTGCGCCCGGATGTCCTGTTGGTCAACCTTGACCAGCCGATGGCGGAAGGACTGGAGACCATCACCCTATTGGTAAATCGCTTGGAATTGCCGTTAATAGCACTGTGTCCCTCCAACACGGACGGGGCCTTCTTTCAGGCTTATGATCGGGGTGCCCAGGAGGTGGTGGAATATGCTCAGGCTTATGGCGAAGGTTTCATCGAACAACTGGTGGCGGTTGCACGGACACGGAGTGGCCGCCAGACACCTTCGGTTCCCCCCCCCCAAGCCTCCCGAAAATGGGAAGCAAACGCAAAAAAGACCGTCCATGACACTCCCGGAATCCTGGCCATCGCCAGTTCCACCGGCGGTCCCAAGGCGTTGGTCACCTTCCTCGGAACACTCCCCAGCGCGTTCCGCTATCCAGTGCTGATCGCCCAGCACATCCATCCCGACTACATCGGCGGCCTGGAGACATGGCTCCGTCGTGCCACCCAGCTCAATGTGGCGATCGTGGAACAAGGGGCACGGGTGACCCCGGGGACCGTCCACCTCGCTCCGGCAACCGGAAACGTGGAGGTCAAAGAGAAGGGAGTGCTGTTTTTGTCGCCCAAAAGAGCCGAGGATATCTACACCCCCTCCTGTGACCGACTGTTGATTTCGGCGGCCCGGGTCTACGGTTCCCAGGCCATCGGGGTCATCCTGACCGGTATGGGACAGGATGGGGTCGCGGGCATTGCCGCCATCAAAAACGCCGGTGGTTACACCTTGGCACAGGATCGGGAAAGTTCGATGGTTTTCAGTATGCCGGGAACCGCCATCGAGCGGAAATTGATCGACGCCGTGGCGACCCCGGAGCAATTGGGCATGCTTGTCATGAAACAGGTGTACGGAAAATGGCCCCTCTGAATCGAAAACCCGAAAACCTGGGGCCAGGGCATCTAGAACACTTCAAACGTTACTTGAAGGAAAAATGCGGCCTGATCTTTGTCGGCAACCGGGAAACCCTGTTGATCACCGGTCTCAAAGAACGTCGTGTCGCCACCCGATGCCAATCATGGGACAATTATAGAAACATCCTGGAAAACAAGGCGGGAGAGCTGGACCAACTGACAGCACTTCTCACGGTCAATGAATCTTATTTTTTTCGTGAAGCGGGGCAGTTGGAACTTTTGTCGCGATCACTGTATCCGCTGCGGCGCGGTCAGGGACGGTTCAGAATCCTCAGTGCCGGTTGTTCCAGTGGCGATGAACCCTATTCCATCGCCATGGAACTGGTCCGCAGCCTGGGGGTGGAAGCCTTTGCCACTGTGGATGTCATGGGTTGCGATATCGATCCCGTCATTCTTGCCCGTGCCCGCGAGGGAATCTACAACGATTATGCCTTTCGCGGCCTGGACCCCGAAATTCGCAACCGGTTTTTCACCCCCCTCGGTGACGGTCGCTTTCAGGTGATCGATTCCATTCGCAATCGGGTTGCCTTTCACCAGGTGAATCTTGCGGGAAACCTTGTTCCCGAAGTATTGAACAACCTGGACGCAATCTATTATCGAAACGTTTCCATCTATTTTGATAAACCCACCCAACAACGGATCTTTTATCGTCTGGCAGGACTCCTGCGACCTGGCGGTACTCTGGTGGTGAGTGCCACGGAAATCTTCAGCCACACCCAGTTTCTCGAAGGGGGTGGCCATGGTCTGGTGCGCCGGGAATGGAATTCGGTATTGTTTTTTCAGAAGGGAGAGGCCCGCACCAACCCGGTTCTGGTACTCACACCACCCATCCCCATTGCCGTCAACCGCGAAACGGTCCCTACACCGACGGTCGGAACCCAGTCTTACGAAGATGCCTTGAAGTTGGCGATGGAAAATCGTTTTGACGCCGCCTTGTCCATCCTCGACAAACTTCCAGGATCGGCCACCCCGATGGCATCCATAAAAATAATAGGACTGAAGGCTGCGATATTGTTGCGACAAAACCGTATCGCCGAAGCCCGACAATACTGCCACGATATGCAGAAAATGGATGCCCTGATGGTGGAAAGCCATGTGATCATGGGGCTTGCGGATCGGCATGACGGTGACTACGACGGCATGATCACCCATTTTCGCAAGGCGGCTTATGCCGATTCAAACATCTGGACACCGCATTTTTTTATGGGTGAGGCATTCGCCGCCCTGGGATTGTTGCCCATGGCCAAACGGTCGTACCAGACCGCCCTGGCCCGTCTCTCCAAGTATGGCATCGGCGAATCCGGGTTGCCCTTCGGTCCCTTAAGTTTGTCGGAGAACGAATTGCTGCATTTGTGCCGGATCCGGGTACAATCGCCGACTACCCCTGAACCTAAACGTATCTGAAACGGGGAGGAGAAACGCGGTTATGGCCATGGATATGTCCAAATTCATCAAACGCTTTGTTGCCGAAGCACGGGAACATATCGAGAACATCAACAAAGGGATCGCTGTCCTCGAACAGGGTGACAACGATGCGGAACGGATCAATTCGGTCTTTCGTTCAGCCCACACCATCAAGGGGACCTCCCGGATGCTGAAGCTGACCACCATTTCCGAAATGGCCCACGGCATGGAAAATATTTTCGGCCTGCTGCGTGAGGGCCGTATGACGGTGGATACGGAAGTGGCGGAATTGCTGTACCGGGGAATCGACTGGATCGCCGACCAGGTTGAGGCGGCATCGACGGGATCACCGGTAGCCGCCATCGATGAGACGTTGACCCGGGCATTGGCGGATGTTTTTGAACGGACCAACAAGAATCCATCCCCCCCAGAGGCAACGCCTGTCGCCAAGGAAAATCGGGATAGCACGAGAACCACGGAAGCCCCCCTTCCTGGAGACGCGGTCCTGGTGGCAGTACAGCCTCATTCGTGCGAACCACCTGCGGCAGAAATCGCCCCAAAAGTCGCACAGAGCGACACATCGGACGCCCAAAACAAGGGAAAAGCACCGTTGTCGGAGGATGGGCAAAAACCGGCACCTTCTGATGGAATCAAGGGTCCGTCGCCACGAACCAAGGGAAAGGGAGGAGAATCGACGGAGACGATTCGTCTGGATGCGTCGCAATTGGACGAGTTGATCAAAATTGGTGGTGGCATGATCACTTTTCGCAGCCGGATCAAGGCGCGATTGTCGGGATTGGCCCAGGCGGTATCCCTGGCGCAGCATCTCCATACCCATCTGGATGGAACATTGACCTCGGCGGTATCGGATGCTGCGGGAAGGGTTCGCCAGGAACAGGTTCAGCAAAAAGCCCGGGAGCTTGCCGAAATGTTGGACCGGGTTCGCACGTTGCTGGTCGAGGATGCGGATCGGTTGGACCTGTTGACCATGGAGTTGCAGGATCGTTCCCTGAAGTTGCGCATGTTGCCGCTTTCTTCCCTGTTTGAAACATTTCCACGGTTGGTGCGCGATGCGGCCCGGGCGTTGAAGAAGAAGGTTCGCCTCAATATTCAAGGGGGTGACACCGAGTTGGATCGCTACATCATCGAGACCATTGGCGATCCTCTGGTTCACATGTTGCGAAACAGCCTGGATCATGGCATGGAAACGCCGGAAAACCGTGTCTTGGTCGGAAAAACAGACACTGGGACCGTGACCTTGCGGGCATGGCCTCAGGGAAACAGCGTGGTCATCGAGTTGTCTGATGACGGACCCGGAATTGCCGTGGAACGGCTCAAGGAAAAAGCGTTGCAGAAAGGATTGATGAAGGCGGAAGAAATGGAGGCCAGACCGCGTTCGGAGATCCTCAAACTTGTTTTTCACCCTGGACTCTCCACCAGCCAGATCATCACCGACTTTTCGGGACGTGGTGTGGGTATGGATGTGGTCCATAAAAACATTGTCGATGTTCTGGGTGGTACCATTGATGTGGAATCGGAAGAGGGGCGAGGGACACGGTTTACCTTACGCCTGCCGCTTTCGATGGCGACCCTCAGGGTATTGCAGTTTGAGGTGGCGCAGCGGCCTTATGCCATGTCTTCGGGTTCCATTCTGGAAGTGGCCCGATTTGAAGCTGGAGATGTGATTCAGGTGGTGGGTCGTCGGGCGATCCGCCTGCGGCACCAAGTGGTCCCGGTGATCCGCCTAGCGGAGCTTCTGGAACTGCCGGCACGGCCATGGGAAGAGATGGTTCGGTTGGATATTCTCATCGTTTCCAACGGTATCGAGACCCTTGGCGTCGTGGTCGAAAAAATTCTGGACGAGGATGTCATGGTTCTCAAACCGATGCCCCAGATCATTCAGGACAATCCTCTGGTGACCGGGGCGATGATCTCGGGCAACAATCAGATTGTGATGGTGCTGGATTCCGCCACCATCGTCCAGATGGCCAAGCGTCTCCATCAGAGCCGCTTACCCGTTGGACGTTCTCTGGCATCACGGTTGGGCGATGATACGCGCAAACGAATCCTGGTGGTGGATGATTCCATGAACACCCGTGAACTGGAAAAAGACATCCTGGAGTCGAAGGATTATCATGTCAGCCTAGCCAGAGATGGCCAGGAGGGATTGGACATGGCCAGTCAGTTTCCCTTCGACCTGATCGTCACCGATGTGGAAATGCCACGCATGAATGGCTTTTCCCTGACCGAAGAACTGCGATCCCTAGAAATGCACCGGTATACCCCCATTGTCATCGTCACTTCTCGGGATCGCGAAGAGGACAAACAGCGTGGAATTAAGGTCGGTGCCAACGCCTATATCGTCAAGGGAGCCTTTGATGAATTCAGTCTCCTGGATACGGTACAAAGTCTTTTGGAGTTTGGTGAATGACCATTCAGTTGCCAGAGGTCTCCGAACAAGGTAGTATTGCCGCGGGATCAAGGTCGCGAATGTTTTCTGATTGTATTGATCTACAACACATGGAGGTACAGCATGTCTGCAAGACCCAGGGTCCTGATTGTCGATGACAGTGAAACCATTCGTGAAATGGTCCAAATGGTTTTGGAAAATCTAGATGCCCAAGTGGTGGCCCAGGGTACCAACGGCAAGGAGGGGGTGGAACTCTATCGGAAACACAAACCCGATATGCTGTTAACCGATATTGAAATGCCGGAAATGGACGGGATTGATGCCTCCAAGATCATCAAGAAGGAATTTCCCAATTCTTATATTCTGATGCTCTCCTCCGTGGACCCGGAAGCGGCGATGGATTTTGTCTTTCACGCTGGGGCCGAAGATTTTGTGCGCAAAAATGAAGACCTTGAAACATTGGCGGCAGAAATCGAACCCCATTTGAAAAAATGTATGCTGTAAAAAGCGATCGATCCTCGTGAAAACTCTAGATTATCCAAGAAGGTTTGCGCATGGAAATACCGGTTATGGATAAAGTTTTGGGTACGGATAAAGCCCGGATGGAACCAATGTCCGGGAGTGCGGAGGACTATCTCGCCCGGGTAGAAAAGCTCAACCAATTGGGTATCGCCCTTTCGTCGGAAAAAAATTTTCCAAAGTTGCTTGAAGAAGTGCTGGTTGGGGCCAAGGAACTGACCCGTGCCGACGCGGGAACTCTCTACACCGTGACCCAACGCAATACCCTGAAATTTGAGATCATCCGCACCGATTCCCTCAACATTGCCAAGGGGGGCACCACGGGAGTAGAGATTGGGTTCCCCGAAATTCCACTCTACTCCGACGGTGTTCCCAATCTGGAAATGGTGGCACCATCCGCCGTGCTTCAGGGGACGACGATCAACATTCCCAACGCCTACGAAGCGGAGGGATACGATTTTTCTGGAACCCGGACGTTTGATCGGAACACCGGATATCGCTCGATTTCGTTTTTGACCGTGCCACTCAAGAACCATGACAACGAAGTCATTGGCGTTTTGCAATTGATCAATGCCATCGATGGAGAAACCAAGCAGATTGTCCCTTTCGGGATGACCGATCAAAGAATTGCCGAATCATTGGCCTCCCAGGCGGCCATGGCCATGACCAACCGCACATTGATCAACGATCTGGAAAAACTTTTTGAGTCTTTCATCCAGACCATCGCCAGTGCCATCGACGATAAATCTCCTTATACCGCCCGCCATTGCGAAAAGGTTCCGGTGATTGCTGAAATGTTGGCACGGGCCGCCAAGGAAAGTACGATTGGCGATTTGAAACATTTTGATCCGACCGCCGAGGAAATGAACGAAATCCGCATGGCGGCATGGATGCACGATTGCGGCAAGGTGGTGACCCCAGAACATGTGGTGGACAAAACGACCAAACTGGAAGCCATCGTCGATCGGACCCGCATGGTGGCGTTGCGTCTGGAATTGGTGCGGAAGGAATGGGAAATCGAACAATTCAAGGAAAGAACGTCCGCAACCGAGGGTCGTGGTTCATGGGAGTCGGAAAAGGGGACGCAGGATCTGGACCAACGACTCCGGCAACTGGAGGAGGATGTCGAGTTCATCAGAAAAATCAACAAGGGCGAAGATTTCATGACCGAACAGCGTCTGGACCGACTGCGTGAGATCGGCCAGAAGTACTGGTGGACCGATGGTGCCGGAGAACGGCATCCCCTGCTCGAAGAAGACGAGTTATACAATCTTTCCATTCCCAGAGGGACACTCACCCAGGAGCAACGGCGGATTATCAACCATCATGTTGTCGTCACCAAAAAAATGTTGTCCGCCCTCCCCTTTCCAAAGCATTTGCGCCATGTTCCAGAAATGGCCGGTTCGCATCATGAGACCATGAACGGCACCGGCTATCCTGAAGGTTTAAAGCGGGAGCAGATGTCCATCGGGGCGCGGATCATGGCCATAGCTGACATTTTCGAAGCCCTGACCGCTGCGGATCGTCCCTACAAACCAGCCAAAACCCTTTCCGAATCCCTGAAGATTCTCGGTTTCATGAAAAAAAGCGGTCATATCGATCCCGATCTGTTCCAGGTGTTCATGGATCAGAAAATCTATATGGAATATGCCCGGATCTATTTGAGTCCGGGACAAATCGATGAGATCCCTCTGGAGTCGATTCCAGGCTATGTCGCTCGGTAACGATTCAGGTGTACTGGTTCACCGGGAATTGATCAAACGCCCTTTGCTCTCAATGGACTGTAGTGCCAGTTTTCGGGTCTGCCACATGGGCCATTAAGGGGTGGTTTCGTTTGGCCTTCCGTTTTTCTCTCGCCGCTTCGAGCTTGCGGTCACGCTCTTTGAAAATCTGTTCCTCCCGACCTTCCAGTTTGGCCAAAGGGGTACGTAGCCGATGGCACTGTGAAGGCGGACTTCATTGTAATGGGTCACATAATCGGATACCAGCCGCCGGGCATCTTTCAGAGACAGGGGCGTTTTAGGTCGAATGCTCTCCTGTTTTAAGGATCTGTGCCAACGCTCGATCTTGCCGTTGCTCTGGGGATAATACGGTGACGTACGCACATGGGTCATTCCCGATTCCCGGATGAAGGTCTTATTCAAGAATCGTAAAAATGGGTTGATCTGTCCTGGTATTGGTTTTTATTTTCTTGTCCAAGTGGCATATTGTTAGCCAAATTATGCTAAAGTCATGACAAGATACCCCCTACAACCTGGAATCGACCGATGAATCGACTTCGCCGCCTGCTGTTAGCCAGTATCGGTGTCCTGGGTACCACTTTGGCGGGTTGCAAAACCGGGCTGGGCGTGTTGAATCCCTGCCACCGTCAATTGCCAGAATCCTTGGCGCAGCACTCCCTGGTTAATGATGCCTGGGAGGGGATTGACGCGCATCATTTTTGGGACTGTCATGTCCACCTAGCCGGAACCGGCGATTCGGGGAGTGGTATTACCTTAGCACCCGAAATGAACAGTTTTTTCCATCCTCAGCAGTACCTGCAACGTTTATTTTACTTAAATGCTGGCTGCGTCCAGGATACTCCTGGACGGATCGATACGAGCTATGTCGAACGCTTGCTGCAGTTGATAGCCGACATGCCCTCTGGGGTTAAAATGATGCTTATGGCATTTGATTGGGCACACGATGAGTCGGGCCGCCCATTGCCGGAACACAGTGCCTTTTTTGTGCCCAACGAATACACCCGCACCCTTGCCCAACGTCACCCCGACCATTTTGAATGGATTGCCTCCATTCATCCCTATCGCCGAGATGCCGTCGCGGCTGTGGAACGGGCTCACGCCCACGGTGCCAGGGCAATTAAATGGCTGCCACCGGCAATGAACATTGACCCCGATGCCAATCAATGCCAACCCTTTTACACCGCACTAGCACGCCTGAATCTTCCCTTGTTAACCCACGGGGGGGAAGAAAAGGCAGTACACGGCATTGGCAAGCCCGATTTTGGCAATCCTCTCAAACTGCGCCGCGCGTTGGACACTGGAGTGCGGGTTATAATGGCTCACTGTGCTTCACTCGGCGAAGACATCGACACCGATCATGGTCATCGGCGGACTACCAGTTTTGAGTTGTTTGGCCGCATGATGGAACACCCTGCCCACCGGGATCATCTATTTGCCGACATTTCGGCAGTGACCCTGCGCAACCGCGACCCTGTTGTCGTGCGAACACTCATCGAACGCAACGATTGGCACCCTCGGTTGCTCAATGGCACCGATTATCCTCTCCCCGGAATCATCCCCCTCATTGTCCCAGCCCATTTTGTCCGATGGGGATTGTTGGCCGAGGATAAACTATCGGTTTTACGTCAGTTGCAAGCTTACAACCCGTTGCTATTCGACTTTGTTCTTAAACGGAATCTTTCCTGGAACAACCAGCGGCTGCCAACCAGCTTGTTCGAGACCCGCCCGTTTTTTTTTAGCGGTCCAGAAAAAAGCTAGCCAGGATTACTTCGACTTCGACGGCAGCCGAATTTTCAGCCATCCATTCATTACTTGTAACAACGCTCAAAAAAAGTCGGTGTTGGCAACAAACAACAATTCCCTTTGAGTTGAATGGCGGTTGAATATTCGAGTCAGTTTGTTTGGAAATCGCGCATTGATGGAGACCCACGAATGTGGGTTACCGACGGCTTCAAATGAGCGCAAGTGAAAACTGGAAGGCGTGAACGTCGGTTCGTTCCCCGTTTGGGTTGAGTTGTTATCGGAGATCCGTCCAGAGTCAGAAAAATTTCGACTTCTCACCGAAATATCTCATACCTCATTGATCAATGTCCGACTCTTTCTCAATAGCGACAGTTCGGGATATCGCACATCACAACATTCCCAGCGCGTATTTCTGGACCGAGTACCCATTTCTGAGGTAAACGACTTTAACGACCGTTAAGGCCCGATGACCCATCATTATGCATCAACAAACTCCCTTCAGGCACGTTATCAAAGTTTTTCTGATAACACTCTTGCTAGTATTAGACGGTATCTGTACACCCGTGGATGCTGCGGACCAGAATGCCGTGGTATTTGCCAATCTTTTCGTTGATCACCCTCCAGAACAGGATACAACTGGCCGAAGCAAAAAACTGGCCCAGGCCGTGGCCATGCATCAGCAGCGAAAACCGTTGGTATGGACCACCGATCTCGCCACCATACAGGATCTCCCAGAGTTGGCAAAATTGGAGATTGTTCAGGAAACGGTTAACAAACGCATAGCTTATATAAATGATACTGAAAATATTTGGCAGTCACCTTACGATGCGTACCGAACCGGAGGTGACTGTGAGGACTATGCTATTGCCAAGTTATTGTTGTTGAAAGAGAGTGCCTTTCCAGAGAATAACCTACGCTTGATCACTCTGGCTCCCGATGCAACCCATCAATTCCACCACGTATTCCTTCTTGCCAAGGCGCAAAATATGATCTATGTGTTGGACTCTCCAAACCGCACTAAAAACGGGGAATTGACCATTTTGCAAGAATACACAGACGCTGCTAGGCCCGTAATATGGGCTGGTTGGACTGGTGGTTTTTCCAGCACAAGTCAGCCATTAGGGAATATACCTCCAGGCAGAATAAAAAATAAATGCTTTAACGGTTTTTTGCAGGGGCAAAGATGTTTGCCCTCGTATCGGCAATATCCGGCCAAGGAAAAATTGGTACGTATCGCCGCAGATTTGCTTATTATTCACTATGGGGAACCGCGACTCACCCCCGCAGAAATCGAACGTCTACGTATTCTACGCATTTACTTTTACGATCCTACCCCTAAAAATGCCGAATCACTAACTGCTTACGAAGTGCGTATGCTCTCCAAACTACGAAAATAATGAAATAATTTAATTATTATTTTTAATTTCTAGGAATAATACGGGAGCGGTCAACATCATACGATGCTGACGCGCCAGTTGCAAAGTCGCTTTGATCGACGAAAGGATTGATTGTCAAAGCTCGTGGGCTTGCGTGTGTCGAGGATTGGTAGCAGGATGTCGGTTCGACTCACGTTTGGGTCGAGGCGTTTTCTAATGCTCAGGCCAGATTGAATTGACTCGGAAGACAAGCACTCCCCCTCCATGAAAAACGATTCCTATTCGCGCCATCCCTCAGAAATTGGGCCTGACGATTTTTCCAGCCCCGTACCAAAATCTGCAAGTGCCTTCCTGTTTTTAATTCTTAGGCAACGATTTCCCAGACGGGTTGTCGTGATGGCCTTCATGGCCTCTCTCTCCATTTTTATCATGGGGTTTGAACCTCAGATTTTGCGGCATTTGGTCAACGCTCTGAGCAAACTTGACCAGGGAGAAACGACTAACCGTGAGATTTGGTACAGTTTTGCTATTTTGGGAGGTTTATGGTTGGCGTCATCGTTGTGCAACCGCCTTTACCAGATCGTTGATTTATACACCAGCCCCAAGATTCGTTTTGCGGCGCAATCCTATTTATTTGCCTATCTTTTGCACCATTCACCGCGTTATTTCCAAGAAAATTTTGCCGGAAAACTGGGGCAAAAAATAAAACAGGCGGGTGGTTCCTGTCTCCCTTTGCTCTCCATCCTACTCCACGATACGGTGAGGATTATTACCATTTTAATAATGGGCATCATCGTACTCTGGCCGGTCTGGCCACTGATGGCCATACTGGTCGCAGGATGGTCGGTAATATTTTTGGTGACCTCGTCACTGTTTGCCAGCCGCTGTAGCACTTTATCCTATGCATTATCGGATGAAATGTCCTCCGTCTCTGGGCGGATGATTGATGCCATTGCCAATAGTGAATTGGTACGCGCCTTCAGCCACCATGCCTACGAACGTTGGATACTCTCCAACCAACTGGATCGGGAACTGAAAGCCTCTGAAAGGTTGCGTTGGTTTTTGATCCTGATGCAGGGGATCTTGTATACGGCAACCATTGGCTTTCATTTGTCACTGATCGCCATGGCGATGCACCAGGTTTTGGCCGGGCACTTGACCGTCGGTGATTTCATGATGGTTTTCTCCATGGCCAGCCTCATTGTCAACAATGTCTGGACCTTGTCGCAACGCATGTTAGAGTTTTACGAACATTTGGGAATTCTCGGCGAAGCGGTGGAATTGGTGGCGCAAAAACTTGAGATCAGCGAAATCCCTCAGGCCAGGAAACTACAAGTGACAGGGGGCGAAATCAGAGTAAACGATCTCCATTTTAGCCATCACGATGGCCGCAAAGTATTCACTGGCCTTAATCTGGTGGTTCATCCTGGAGAAAAGATTGGGCTGGTAGGACCTTCAGGGGCGGGAAAGAGTACCTTGCTTAAACTTTTGCGGCGACAATTTGAACCGCAAAGAGGGAGCATTTTTATCGATGGTCAGGACATTTATCAGGTTACTCTGGACTCCCTCAACGATGCCTTTGCCGAGGTGCCACAACTGCCAGGTTTGTTTCACCGCAGCATCGGTGAGAATATCCTCTATGCGCGAATTGAAGCCTCTTGGAAAGAGGTTTTAGAAGCGGCAAGGAAATCCCATTGCCATGAATTCATTGGACAAAGGCAGAATGGTTACGATACTATCGTCGGCGAGCAGGGGGTACGTCTTTCCGGGGGTGAAAAACAACGAGTGGCCATCGCTCGTGCCTTTTTGAAAGATGCCCCCATCCTCATTCTCGATGAGGCTACGTCCTCTTTGGATTCCCACACCGAACACCTGATTCAGGAAGCTCTGTGGCATTTGATGGCAAATCGCACCGTGATTGCTGTTGCTCATCGCCTTTCCACCCTTACAGATATGGACCGCATTCTTTACATGGAAAATGGTCAGATTATGGAACAGGGAAGTCACAGCGAATTGATTCATCGCTGTGGTCTTTATGCGAATCTATGGGCTCGGCAATCGGGAGGTTTTCTCCCGCGACTTGCTGACGAATGACTGCGGATTTCCAAGACGCTCGGCAAATTTGACCGATGCATCACTCCATCCAGTTGGTGGCCTGTCACTCCGTGCAGTAATAACGGGTGGTCTCGATCACAACCGACTGTTCCAGGGTGTTTAATCTGGTTTCCAGTTGTCGAATTTCCTCCTGCAATGCGCGGATCGACTCCTGCACGAAGTTTTGCACCGCCTCCTGCTGCCTTGTGATAGTCACTTCCTGTAGATTGTCTTCAAAGTCGCGTAAGGTCTGATGGTGTCGAAGAAGATCATTTTTTAGGGTGACAATGGCATTCTGTTTGTCTGTCAGACTGTCCATCAGGCCATCCCTTTTGCGGAGGTTGCCTTGCAAAAAATATGCGGCGCGCCGTTCCATAAAGGTCTGCTGTGCGGCCCGAAACCGGGTGGTCCATTCCCGGTCTGCCTGCCCTTGCAGGGGTTCCAGCGCGTTCCATTGCTGAAGCAATACGCGCATTTTTCTGGCCGTTTTGTTCCATTGCGTGGAATTGGCCAGAGCCTCTGCCTGCTCTACCAAATCAATGATACTCTGCCGTTCCGGTCTGTTCATGGGATTGTTTCGTGAGTTAAAAGCTGAGCCTCCACCTCCAGGCATTCGTCGGGGGTGAGTTCATATTCGAAAATTGCCAGATCTTCTTGCATGTGAGTAGCAGAGGTGGTGCCGGTCAGCGGCATAATGCCGATCTGGCTTATATACCGGAAGAAGATCTGCGGAGTGCTGCATTGATACTTCCTGGCCAAAAGCTGCACCAGGGGATGACGCAGGATCCTGGGGTTGGCGGTCAGGGTCCAGAAACTTTGATAGATGATGTGCTGCTGGTGGCAAAACTGGCGAAGTTCTCGGTCATAGCGGGTCTCGGCGTAAAAGCGGTTTTGCAGTACCGCCGGCTTAACTTTAGCAGCGTGAAACAACTGGGTAAACAGAGGCAGGGAATAGCAATTGCTGATGCCCAGTTGTCGCACAACCCCCTTGGCATGCAACCCCTCCATGGCCTGCCAGACCTCTTGCATCTCTTCGGCGTGGGCCAGAGGGGAGTGGAGGATCAGGCCATCCAGGTAGTCAGTTTGCAGATTCTTGAGTGATGTCTGGCAGGATTGGACCACCTGTTGGGCCAGGGACGCTTTGGGATCGTAGGGGATACGCATGGGATCCTGGCCCCCAAACGGAGTAAACTTGCTCTGTAGATAGATCTCCTGACGACTCAAACCTTTGTCCTGCACCGCCTGCACACCTTCACCTACCCCCGGTTCGTGATAATGTTTGGGTTGACAGGCGGTATCGATGCCACGAAATCCCAGCGTCAGGGCCTGTTCCACCAAGGCGGCGGTCCGTTCTTTCTTCCAGGCGGTGCCATACAAAATTCGGGGCATCCGCACCCCGGACAGAGAGGTTACAAAGAGATCCATACGGCTCACTTCGAGTTTAAGGGGAAGTCGGTACCGGGACAGTATGCAACAAAAATGGGGTTGGCTCCATCTTTCTTGATCCTGACTATCACAAGGCAATCTGCCCGGCATGTTTGACGATGAGAGAACCTTGGTTCATAACACCGTGTACCCACCATGGTCCTGTGTGCTTTATGCAGGTAATGGGGTCTTGCAGGTAATGGGGTCAGGTCTTGCATTACGACATTGTAAAACATATGGAACACCTATCTGGGGCCAGGGGCCTTTTAGGAAATTTAAGGACAGTATACAGGGCAATCGCATTTGAAATTGGCACGTCCAAATGCCTCGGAAAAGATAAATTATTAAAAGAAAAAAGGGGTCTGGGGG
>PEAO01000079.1 GCA_002753615.1 Magnetococcales bacterium DCbin2 | reverse complement strand
GAAAAGGGGGTCTGGGGGTTGCCCCCCAGGGTTTTGACTTTAAATAAAAAGCTTCATTCTTCGTTTTTGAATTTGCTTTTGAATTTAAACAAAGTCAAAAACAAATTCAAAAACGAAGAATGAAACTTTTTATTTAAATTCAAAATCAAAAGCAAAACCCTGGGGGCAATCCCCCAGACCCCTTTTTTCTTTCAATAATTTTTCAGGGGTGTTAACAAATGATCGCATGTCAACACCCCCCTCAGTCAGCATCGTCACAAACTACGCCCCCCAGCCTCCTTGAGAAGCTTCTGTACATCCTCATGACCGAATTCGGTCGCCAGCAACCGCGCCGTAGCCCCATCCTTGTTGACTTCATTGACGGACGCCTTGGCAGCCAGCAGAATAGTCACGGCTTCCACATGACCATTCTTGGCAGCCAACATCAACGCCGTCATCCCCTCATCACCTTTGGCATTGACAGCGGCCCCTTTATCAATCAAAACCTTCAGGGCTGCATCATGCCCTCGTTCGGCAGCAAACATCAGCGTTGTGAAGCCAGACATATGACGAATTTCAGGATTGGCCTTGTTTTCCAATAACGCCGCAACCGCTTTTTCATATCCACCCAAAGCCGCCAGCATCAGCGCGGTTTGCCCTTCATGGTCCTGAACATCCAACTCGGAACCATGTTGTATAAGCAGTTGAATCATTTCGACATTGCCACGATTAGCCGCCAGCATCAGAGGGGTCATGCCATCACCGTTGACCGCCTTGATATCCGCCCCTTTGGCCAAAAGATTTTGAGCGATTTTGATCTGTTTGCCACGCTCCTCTTCATCCTTGACTTTCAGATCAGCCGTTTTAAGAATGACCGTCCAACTCCGTTTTGTCTTAAAATTGACATCAGCCCCCTTATCAAGAAGAAGATCCACCATGACCGGGCGCAGCCACTCGGCAGCCAAAATCAATGCACTACATCCACCACGCCGATGGTAGGCGTTGATATCAGCCCCTTTTCTCAAAAGATAACTGGCAATTTCCTCATGCCCTTCCTGGACGGCCCACATCAGAGGGGTCATGCCACTTTTGCTGGGTAAATTGACATCCGCCCCCTGATCCAACGCCTTCTTCACCCCGACAGGATCGCCCTCCACCGCATAATACCAGAGTTTTTCTCCTTGATTTTCCCCAGCATGGGCCATGACGCCAAAAACCGACAAGAGGATGGAAAAAACCACAGTTACAACAAATTTGAAGGGGAACATGAATATTTCTCCTTGTTGATATCATTTGAAGTGCCAGCCCCAAGATCCCTTCTGGCTCCCTTTCCAGGGGAGTCTACCTGATGTTTGCACCCATTGAAAAGCGCGTAATGCATTTCTCATGGGGATTCATCGGTAAACGTTTAACGCAATAACGGACGCCATTCCCAAGATGGTTCCTGACCGTCCATCATTTCGATACCGGCGGCATGTAACCGGTTACGGATCGCGTCCGCATTGGAGAAATCTTTGGCACGACGCGATTGTTGCCGTTGTTCCAAAAGTACTTCCACCTCCGACGCCGACAAAGAAGCATCCTTGGGTCGCAAAGCCAGATCACAACGGCGGGTCTCAAAAAGTTTCAGACCAAAAACCAAATCCATACTGGCAAGAATCCTCAGTTTTTCCTCTGCACAGAGCTGACCATGGTTGATTGTTTCATCCAAAAAAGGGAGCGCGCGAGGTGTCATCAGATCTTCTGACATTTCACGGTCAAAGCCGTCAAGAAGCTTTTCCCCATGGGGAGAGAGCTTTTGTTCCAATACGGTGCGCGGATAGGTGAACGCGGCACCGGATGAAAATCCAAGTTCAGCAGGAATACGCATCCATGAATCAGATTCAACCTGTTGAGAAAGCGAAGAAATCGCACCAACCAAACGCTTCAGTCGGACCAATTGTCCCGCCAATGTTTCGATGGAAAATTCCAATTCGGATCGGTAATGGGTAGACAAACACATCAAACGAAACGCCAAAGGATGAATCCCTCTAGCAATCAGAGAGGACAATGTAGAAAAATCCCCCTTGGACTTGGACATCTTACCGCTACGGTCGATCAGAAAATTATTATGCATCCACCCATTGGCACCGGAATGCGCATGGCCAGCATAGGCTTGGTTTTGGGCGATTTCATTACAGTGGTGAATTTCCCGATGATCGATACCTCCGGTATGGATATCAAAACGAGACCCCAAATATTTCATGCTCATGACGGAGCATTCCAGGTGCCATCCAGGGGCACCTGGACCCCAGGGTGACAACCATTCCATCTGGCGTTTCCCTTCGGAGGGAGAACGGCGCCAGATGGCAAAATCGGTTGCATTGCGTTTCCCCGCAATGGGATCTACACGCGCCCCCTCCTCCTGCCCTTCTCGTGGGGTTAAGGCAAGAGATCCATAATTGGGAACCTTGGTGGTGTCAAAATAAAGTCCCGTCGCCAACTCATAGGTGACACCAGAATCTTCCAATACCCTGGCAAAGGCAATCATGTCATGGATATGATCGGTGGCCGTACTCCACAGTGTCGGGCGCAACACATTCAGTTGGGAAAGATCGCTTTTGAAGGCTTGAGTAAAATATTCGGCAATCTGCCAGATATCCTTTTCCATGGATTGCGATGCCAATTCCATCTTATCCTCCCCCGCATCCTCATCGGAGGTCAGATGGCCGACATCGGTGATATTGATCACGTGCGTGACTGTTTGTCCCTTCCAGTTCAGGAAACGTCGCAAGGTATCGGTAAACACATAGGCGCGCAAATTACCAATATGGGCATAATTATAGACCGTAGGACCGCAGCTATAAATGCGCGTCTGATCGTCACAGATGGGTTTGAACACCTCAATCCTGCGGGTCATACTGTTAAAAAATCGGATTTGTGTACCTTTATTGGCATACTCTGTCATGGGACCATCCATTCAATAACGTTGCAAGGGGGACGATCATCGCAATAGACTGATGCGGCAGAAGACAAAGCAATGATATCCGAGGGGGTTTTATCATGGGTATCCACCGGAAGCAATCCAGGGTAGGATACTGGCTGTAAGACACCAACCAATATCTGGGTAAGGACGCTCCAGCGCATACAATCACTATGTCTGACGCCGTCAATAATAAAACGACCAAAACCCGTTCATGGCTCAGGGAGGAATACCAGACGCGCGTCGTCTTGACCTTCCCGGATTCAAGCCAAATTGAAGGGATGACGGTGGATGTCAGCCTTGTCGGTGTCGCCATTCAGACCAAACAAGAGGTCCGTGAGGATTTCATCGGGCAGGAGGTCTATCTCACCCTGGTCCCCGATCCTTATGGCATGAGATTTCCCTGCATCATCGTGCGTCTGGAAGGTTCCGTGATCGCCATGCGCCTCCACGACCGTCATGCCGCTTTTGGCATGTACCTCTACCAGTTCATGATGGTGGATCTCCTGGCTGGAACCAGCAGTGCCTTGGCAAAATCCCCAAACCTTGAGAGTGCCATCCTCACCAGCGTCATCAACATTCGTAAATATCTCCAGGCTGAAGCCGCTTCGCTTTGGCTGGCCAACACACAATGCAATGTTCTGGTATGCCATGCCTGCGCCAGTGAACAAGACATCACCGGAATGAAAGTCCCCATTGAAGAAGGGATCGTTGGAGCCACCTTTCGGAATGGTCAAGGCATTATCATCGATGACGCCTACTCAACCGAATTCTTCAGCAACAAACTTGATCAGCAAACCGGTTTCAAAACCAAGTCGGTGATCAGTGCCCCCCTCAAGATCTACGAAGAGACGATCGGTGTCATGATGGTACTCAATAAAAAGGGGGATGGTTTGTTTGAAGGGCATGAGTTGTTGGTGTTATCCGCCTTGGCAACCCAAACAGCCATGGCCATCTACAATACCATCGAAACGGAAAAGCGGATCAAAGCCGATGCCGCCAACGAGGCTAAATCCGATTTTCTTGCCCGCATGAGCCATGAATTACGCACCCCAATGAATGCCATCATCGGATTATCGGATCTGGCATTGCGCAACCCCCCAGAACAATCCCACGACTATCTGAAGAAAATCTCCCGCGCCTCCACCTCATTGTTGCGGCTCATTAATGATATCCTGGATATTTCCAAAATCGAGGCGGGAAAACTTAGTCTGGAATTGGTGGATTTCCGCCTGCTCGATATCCTCGACTATGTCCTCGACTTATTCAGTGAACAGGTAACGTCGAAAAATATTGATCTCATACTCAAGATAGGAACAGAGTGCCGTTTATCGCTGCTGGGCGATCCACTGCGCTTGGAACAGGTTTTGATCAACCTCGTCGGCAACGCAGTCAAATTTACTTCGGTAGGCGAAATTGTCCTGAGTGTCGAAACCCTGGAAGCTTCGGATACCCATATCGCACTGCAATTTTGCATCCAAGATACCGGAATCGGGATGCAACCTGAGCAGTTGGAAACAATATTTACCCCCTTTTCCCAGGCGGATGCCAGTATTACCCGAAGATTCGGCGGATCTGGACTGGGTTTGGCCATCAGCAAAAATCTGGCGGAAATGATGCACGGCACAGTGCGGGTTGAAAGCACATTGGGTCAAGGAACTCACTTGTATTTCCCCTGCCGATTCAAAAAAAATCTTCAGGTCAGTACTTTATCGATGGTTCTGCCCGAAACCCAACAAGATAAAACCATCGGAATTTTTTGCCGCCACCATCCCTTGGGACAGGCTTTGAGACATTTTTTATCCAGCGTCGGTTTTGCCACCATCGTGGTAACGGACCATACCGAAGCTTCCCAATTGGTCCATGGGGACCATCCCATGGGGGTATGCCATCTTCTGATCATCGACCAACCTGTGATGGCAATGCCCAATCAAACACCACCAGGATTCCCCAGGACGATACCCAGTGATCACACCATCCCTTGGTTGATTCTGACCCCGTTCGCGACAAGAAATTCAGACAATCTGGCTCTCCTCTGCAACCAACGCCCGGAATCACTCTGCCGGGTCATTGAAAAACCAATCTATTTAACCGAGCTATTCCAAACAATCCTATTTCTATTGGGAGAAAAGGTCACCACAGAGTCATCAACACCATTCATTCCGGTGGAAGATACTGAAATTATTCGATATTTCTCAGGAACCAAAGTGTTGTTGGTTGACGACAACGTGGTCAATCGACAAATTGCGCGGGAAATGATGGAATCTGTGGGAATACAGGTAACCTTGGCGGAAAGTGGTTCTCAGGTTTTACAGTTGGCGGCCCAGATGACGCCAAATGAAACGTATGATCTGATTTTGATGGATCTGGAGATGCCCGAATTGGATGGTTACAACACTACAAAAAAAATAAGAAAAATCGAGGCATTGCTAACCGTTCCGATCATCGCCATGACGGCGCACTCCCCTTCTGGAGTCTTGGAAAAATGCAAAGAGGCGGGGATGAATGGCCATATGTCCAAACCCATGGACAGTGTCACACTGTACCGTGTACTCAAACAGTGGGTCCAACAAAAAGCCACGATGGAATTACCATCCGGTCCCCTCTCCCAAACGGCTGCTCCAGAGAAGGACAGTGGGTTGTTTCCAAAAAATCTGCCGGGAATCGATACTCAAGGTGCGATGCACCGCGTTCGCGGCAACAGTTATCTGTTTCGGTCTATACTGGAGGAGTTCCATCGCCATTATGCCGGTGCGGTCCAGCAGGTACGGGCACTGTTGGCAAATACTGGAGAACAACGGGTATCGGAAGCGTTGACTTTGTTACACACCATCCGTGGTGTTGCTGGAAACATTTCGGCCATTCACGTCGTTGAAACCATCGCGACGCTTGAACGTGAGTTACGAGAAAACGGAGTTGCCCAACCTGCGCGTTTGGATTCGTTTGAGCAGTCCATGGTCGAGGTCATATCGGCGATCAGTAATCTTTCCAAAAATCAGAAATATTCAGGAAACGAACCGGAACAACCCATGGCGGATCCGAAAGAAATCGTGGCGTTGATGAAGACCCTGGCCAAATCGTTACGGGAAAGAAAAATAGCGGCATTGGATGCCACCTCGCAACTCGTTCCAAAACTAAAATCTCGTGTGGAAATCCAAGACCTTTTGTTCACATTGGAAAAGCAGAGCGATGACCTTGATTTTCCCAATGCACTTCAAACTTTGGACCGTATTGCTTCCATTTTAGGTTTGCGTTTGGACGCGACGGACTAAACCGAAGCGAATCATCTCCCCTGGAACCCCGCAATCATTTCGGCAAGAATGTATCAAAACCTCCCCATGGCATCCACATCATCTTCCCATTCGTGCCACGACAGACTGCATGGTTATTATGGCCCGCTAATTGCTCTGGTCCTGTAACGGAACTTAAAAAAGGCAACACTTTCGGGTATCTGATAGCCGAATATGACGCTTTTGGTCGCTTCTATCGGGAAAGAATTTCGGCGGTTGCCAAAGACATGACGGTAGCAAAAGCTCAAGAGGCGAATCCGTCAAAAATTTTCCAGGTCACGGACCAAGAAGACGAGACTTGATTCTCCGTATCAGTCCTTTGGGTCGAGAAGAGGTCCTGCGGTTATTGGAAGGTTCCATCGAATTGACGACATGTTTGAAACGGTCGGTAATTCCCTGGATCTGCAAACGGTAAAGCTTGGGGTGGTCTGAATGATCGTCGGTAATCTTATTAAAGCTGAAAAAACCTGCATCTTGCAACGCGATCAGTGCCCCTTCCACTTCAAGGAGAGTCTTTGCCCGAATGCTGCACGTCAGGGTCGTCCCCTCAGCCCGGCAGATCTGAACGATCTCCGGCCAGAGGTAGGTCGTGCGGTCACGCAACCCCAGAAGGGAAGCTCGGTGACTTGGTTGGAGATCTTCAAATGGAGACACAATACCATCAAATCGGTTTGAGGACTCACGTTCATGAAATCATCTGGCCCTCTCTACCATAAGTTTCGGTGGGTTATCAAGTGGCTGAGGTCGCATGGGAACGTTTTTCTCAAGCTTTCTGGTGGTTCGGTTGGGTATTGGTGTTGATTGATAGTATTTATTCATGAAACAAGCCCTTGAATGCGGGTACCTATGAAACGTCGAAGCCTACTACAAGTCCTGGCGGTGTCGGCAGGGGGTGTGATGTTCCCATTTTCCTTTGCGGTTTCGGAGGATATGGGATCAGCGCAGTTGATTGCCATCGAACCGGAGGTGGATAGTCTGCGCCTAGTATTTTCCATCCTCGGTGAGATGACGACCAAAGGGTTCATCCTCGATAACCCCGACAGGGCGGTGTTGGATTTTGTCGGTGCCCCTCTGCGCAACTATCAAGAACTGACCGGGTTTAACAACCCTCTGGTACGCAGAATTCGCTTTGGTGAACAAAGTGCTTTCAACAGCCGTTTGGTCTTGGATCTGCTTCGACCGGCCAGAATGGAACTGTCTGATGAACACGGAATGGGGGGTAAGCGCGAATGGATTGTCTATCTGAGATCGGCGGAGGTTTCCAAAACGGAACCTGCGCGTCAAGAAGTCATGACCGATCCCCAGGGAGAGGAACCGAAAAAAACGGTCGAAAAAAGCCAAAGTCAGGAGGCGACATCCCCGAGCGCAAGTAAAAGCCAGGGGTTGACCATGCAGGATCCAGCCCACGATGGGGAAATGCTGCGTGTGGTTTTTTCCACTCCAGGAACCATCAAGCACCGGGGATACATTTTGAATAACCCGGACCGTGTGGTCTTGGACTTCTTTGATACGGATATTGAGAATGCTGATCTTCATAGAAAATTCAGCAATGAGTGGATCAAGGGAGTTCGCTTTGGGCATCCTGTTCCCAATGGCGTCCGTGTCGTTTTCGATTCCCGGTCGCGCGTGGATATGGACATCAATGTGGTCACCCTGACCGAGGGTGCCGGGCAGGAATTAATACTGCGCATGAACAAAAGCGGCCAATCACTGGCACAACACCCTGTGATTGAGAAACCAGCGACGCCTCCCCACAATGAACCCCCAGAGAGTGCTTCATCGACACCACCACCCTCTTTGGAGGACAAACTCCAGACGAATACCGCCCCACCCATTCAAGCGATCCCAGAGACGCCGGCCCGGTTGAAAAATCGGTCCGTTCCGATGGAGGCGGCTGCGCCAACGCAGGGGGAACCTCTCAACGATCAAACTCAGCAAGAGATCCCTTATAGTCAACTCGACCAAATTGCCCCGAAGAAAAAACCGGATCCCCCTGTGTTGGCCAGTCGCGCCTATCCGGGGTATCGGGCAAAATCAGAGACGGTGATTGTCGTCGATCCTGGTCACGGTGGTATTGATCCGGGGACTTGTGGTCGCGAGGGGACACGCGAAAAAGATGTGACCCTCGCAGTCGCAAAGCGGTTGTTTGACAAGATGGATGGCATCCAAAACTGCCGCGTGGTTCTCACCCGAGACGATGATCGTTTTCTGACATTGAGAAACCGCATCGCCATTGCGCACAAGGCACGGGCCGATCTGTTCTTGAGCTTGCACGCCGATGCCTATCGAGATCCCAGCATCCATGGTGCCTCGGTTTTTTGCCTCGCCGATGGTGTTCAGATTACCGTGGATGAAAAAGACCAGCAATTGGCGCACCGGGAAAATTCATCCGGTAATCTGCAAGCTTCTGCCGTTTCTTCGGATGATCAGGAAACTCTGATGGAACTCTTACAGTTGGATGCCATCAAACGTCTGGCCATCGCCGATAGTGTCAAATTTGGCCACCGATTGATCCAATCCCTTGGGAGCCAACCAGGTATCAATATCCATTATCGTCGCGTCAAGCGCGTTAACTTCCTGGTACTGAAAAATCCCGGCATCCCTTCTTCATTGGTAGAGATGGCTTTCCTATCCAACCTCCAGGATGAGCGACGTATGGTCAACGGTGATTACCAAAACGCCATCGCAGAAGGACTCGCATCGGGCATTTGTCAATTCTTCCATTTCAACCCTACGAGGAAAGTGTAGAATCCCGCCTGTTTCGGCATGTTGGCGTTCGATCATTGGTGTCCACCCCTCTGGAAAACAATTCAAAAAAAAAAGGAATCTGGGGGCAATCCCCCAAATCCCTCCGGTTACCCCATGCCTCAAAAAAACAGACGTCCGTGGTTGCGTTGGCTGATCGGGATCCCCGTCGTTTCCTTGATGGTATTGGGCAGTTTGGTTTTATTTCTGCGCCTGAATACGCTCCAGGATGCCATCACGACCGTTGTCAATCGATTCATGGCCCCAGGGGGAAAAGTGACCCGATTGGGGGGGGTGTGGCCATTCCAGATTTCCATGGAGAAACTGGTTTTATCTGACGGTGATGGCCCCTGGCTGGAGGTTTCGGGGGGGCAATGGCATTGGTCACTTGAAGGAGTGCTTGCGGGACGACTGGAGACTCGGCGATTGCATATCGAAACGATGGTGGTGCATCGCCTCCCCAAGGGAAACCCTGCCGCAACCGATACTCCGCAATCTTGGTCTCCCCATTCCTTTTCCCTTTGGCCATGGATCATTCAAAATCTGGAGGTAAAATCACTCGTTTTAGGTCATGACCTAGTGGACAAAGGGGCGACATTTCATGTGAATGGGGCGTTGGGTTTGGAGAACGATCAACTTTCGGGAAAGATTCACATACAATTACCCTCCCTGTCTCCCTGGTCTCGCTTGGCAGGGGTACCGCTGACAGGACCATTGGCGTTAACAGCGACCCTTTCAGGGACTTCCAAATCACCTCAGGTCAGCATTCACACGCAAAGTTCCGCCATGACCATCGCGGATACCACCGTGGAAGGGATTCAATGGCAATTGCAGGTTGATCCTCCCCTTGAAGCTGGTCTGGGTTGGAATTTTCTCCTGAACGGGACGGCAAACCAAGCAAAATTGGGTCATCAACCAGAAGATTTCCGACTCGATCACCCCAAAGTGTCTGCAAACTGGGTTCTGGAAACCCATTCTATTTGGCGGATCAAACAATTTCATCTGGCCGATACCCATGGCCAGGGTATTAACCTTCAAGGTTCATGGAATCAGTCCTCCGCTTCCGGGCGGATGGAACTCCAGACAGACCCTTTCGATCTGTCACGGCACCCGGCAACCCGCAACCTTGGTCTTTCAGGTCGCTTGGCACTTTCGGGCGTTGCCGATGTCACACAAGGGGGAAAAATGGTTGATTTCCGCCTTCGGACCCAAGGGGAAAAACTGACGGGTTGGAATGAATTTCTTTCACCTCTGCTGGGAGATCACCCCAAACTTCTGGTCAACGGCATCCTGAATCCAGAAAGGCATGTGGTATTCCGTGTGGCCCATCTTGAGGGAACCGATCTGGAGGGTTCATGTCATGGGGATGTGGATCTTGAACAAGAGACTTTTTCTTCTTCCCTGCGGGCCAAGGTGAGGCGTTTAGCCCCCTTGTCTCAGGCCACAGGCCACGCGGTTGCGGGTCAGTTACAGTTTTCCGCCAGGGCCGGTGGACCATGGCGTGACCCATGGGTCGATCTGAAGGTCCATGGAGACCCAATGCAATTTCCCAACATTGACATTGAATCCATAGACGGAATCCTGCGTGGGAAAAACCTGATTTCTGCGCCGCAAGGAGACGTTCACGCCCATGTGCGTGCAAAGAGGGAAACCGTCACATTGGAGAGTAAATTCCAATGGTTGCGTGATAAAGACACCCTACAATTGGACCATTTATTGGTCACGGGGCCAAAATCGAAGATCAGCGGCAGTGTGAAAACATCTTTGTCCAGTTTCTTACCCCAAGGACGTTTGGAGGCAACCATCGAATCGTTGTCGGCTCTGAAACCATGGCATGGCCAGGAATGGGAGGGCCGGGTTGAGGCACGTCTTGATTTGGCGAAAGGCCATGGCAAAGGGACGCTACGGACAACGGGACTTCAAGGGCCATTTGGCATGTTGCGTCACGGTCAGGTGACATGGGACGCTCCGATCGATGTTCGGGAGGGGGGCGTGACGGCGCATGTACTGGCCCATGATCTGGAATCGTCGGGAATGGTATTTAACACGATTGACTTACATGGGAATGGTGATCAAAAAAAATTTCTTTTTTCGCTTGCGGGAAAGGGCCATGCCACAAACCCTTTTTCCTGGAATACCCAGGGTGAATGGATGGCCGTTGGTGATGGTGTGCGCATACGCTTTGCACACTTGGACGGCCTGTTGGATCGTGAACCGCTGCATTTACAAAAACCCTGGGTGATTACGGCAGCAGCGGGGCAGCTATCCGTTGATCCCTTGGATGTGACCTTGGCCAAAACCCGCTTGCGCGCAACCTACGAACAAAAAAAAGGGCGTGTCGATGGCCAATTCCGTCTTCAGGGACAACTCTCCGCACTAAGCCAATTCACAGCGGTGCCTGTGGGCGGTGATGTTGCATTGACCGGAACCATGACCGGTTCTGCGGCGGCCCCCAAACTGGTGGTGACTATTCGGGCAACACAATTAAAACATCAGAATAGCCATTTAGCGCAACTGCCACCGCTCAATCTTTCGGGGCAACTGCGTGTCGAAAAAGGGAAAAATGCCCAAATTGCCCTGACAGTAGCTGGCCTAGGAACATCACCGGCCGAGGTGACGGGCACTGTTCCCATGCTTCTGAGTGCCGCCCCTTTGACCGCCCGGTTCATGCCGCATGATCCTTTGAATGGTTCCATGAAGGGGATGGTTAACCTAGCCGATCTGGCACTATGGTTGGGGTTGGGAGAAGATCACCGTATTCGAGGAGAGGTTCAAGCCTTGTTTGCGACAACAGGTTCCCTCGAAAAACCACGCCTTGATGGCACTTTGGCGATGGACAAAGGAGATTATGAAAATGCCGATCTTGGCATGGCGTTCCGGGATATCCAATTGCGGGCCAAGGCCAATGGTGATGTGGTCATCATCGAGCAAATGACCGCATCGGATGGGGGAACCGGTCAAATTCATGCCCAGGGTCAATGGATATTGGATCCTGCAAAACAATTCCCTTTTCATGTCACGATGGCGTTGGATCAGGCGAAGGTGTTGCACCGTGAAGATGCCAATGCCAACCTGAGTGGCACGCTCTCCCTAGATGGAACGACGACGGCCATGGACCTTCAAGGGGCATTGACGGTCAACAATGCCTATTACCAACTGAAGGATTTTCATGGCAGAACACCACTCCGTGTTGTTGACTTCAGGGAAACAGGCCAAACCATGCCGGCTCAACAGACCTCCTCAGGAGACAGAGATTCCCACCTGGATGTTCGGATTGCCTTTCCCGGCCAAACATTTGTCCGTGGTCGTGGACTGGATTCCCAATGGCAGGGAAGCCTGCATGTGCAGGGGTCCTTCGAGGAACCGCGCATCGCTGGAACGCTTGAAGTGCGGCGCGGGTATTTGAATTTTTTGAATCGCCGTTATGAATCCAATCAAGGGATCATCCGATTTTCCGGGCAATTCCCCCCCAATCCGACCATCGATGTTGAAGCGGTTACCAAAAGTCACGACCTGGAGGTGACCGCCAATCTGGAGGGGTCGGTCACAAGCCCACGGCTAAGGTTTTCCAGTGTTCCATCCATGCCGGAGGATGAGGTTCTGGCCTATCTGTTATTTGGCCGATCCGTGGATACCATCACACCGGCGCAGGCGATCAAGCTGGCCTCCACGGTGCAATCCTTGCGTAGCGGTAAAATGGGAATTGTGGAGGAAATTGGGCAAAGCCTGGGGGTGGATCAACTCGATTTCAAAGGAGATTCCATGCAGACCGGCACCATCAACGCCGGGAAACGTCTGTCGGACAAGATGTATCTGGAAGTGCAAAAAGGGATGAAAGCCGACTCGGACCGCATCAATCTTGAGTACGACCTGACGCCAGAGATTTCCCTGCAAACGGGTGTCGATGCCAAGTCCAACACCGATATCGGCATTATGTGGAACAGAGATTATTGAAGATCCGTTTCAGGTCAGATATCTTCATGGTCCAAATGGGGTTGGCGTTTCCAGGGACCACCCTGTCATATCCCTCCATGATTGACGGAGGAGGCAGAGGTCCTTCAAAGCTACGACGATGCACAACCGATTGAATCCGCTGTGGGGGTGATTGGACTACGAGCTGACCACCCTGGGAAAGAGTTCGGTCAGGAACTTTTCTTCTGCGTTGCCTTTTGCTCATTTTCAAATTGGCTCATCGCTTTTTCGAGTGCGTGGCCAGTCGTGGACCAAGCCTTGGAAATCAGTTCTTCCGGGGAGGCCGGAACAAAGCGGGTATAATCCGCCACCGGCCATAGGCAAAATACACTACCCACACCTTTGAGAACATCTTGAACACGAGTTTTCATGGAACCTCCTTCAACCGCAAGAAACACTCAGAGACCGCATCAGCTAAGGAGTTTGGCGTCATTCGCCAACCAATCTACTAACGAGGTACATTGGAAACCTCCAGGAAACAATAAAAAAAGTTGCACAAAGAAAAGTGACGACCGATCCAGATTGATAGCGAAAGCAAGTTCAACGCCATAGCTGAAAGTATCCGTTTTATCGAAAGCATTTTTCTCCAGACCCCGGTCCGCCCCATGGATCAGGACCATCGACGGGTGAAAACAATGGCGATGAGTGTGGCCAGGGCGGTGAGAATCAAGGCGATGATGATGAGACGACGGCGCAGTGCATAGACCGGTTCCAAGGCGGTCTCTCTGGGAATGGAAAGCTGTAGAAGCCAGTTGCTCCCCTTGAAATCCATTGTCCCTGTGCTTTGGGCAAGAAAAACAAGATAACGGTCACCGAAACGGGTGGTGTTTTTTTCCAGCCAAGGGAGGTCTTGATCAAGGTATCTGTTTTCTGGATGATAGGCTTGCCGTGAGGTAAAAGGCTGCATAATTCCCTCCCGGTCATGGTTGGAATAGAGCAAAATACCCTCTTCATCGATCAGGTCGATATGGACAGGTTGATCTGGCATTTCTTCCTGTCCAGGCGGTGCCATGGGAAATAAAGAGTGCAGTCGCCACACGTTGACGCTGGCCACGATGACCCCACGCACATGCGGCTCATCAACACACTGTACGGGTTGAGCGATGGAGATAAGGTCAGCATTCAAAAGGGGGGAATGACCAACGCCGTGGATTAATTTTCCCTCCAAGATCTGGGGCCAGTGTTTTCCGGGGGGGGACTGAGGATCTATAGGTTGCCCAATACCCAGACCCGAGGTATCGGCGATTCCAATGCCACCCGGGCTCAAGTAACTCAGACTCAGATAGACTTTGAACAGATTGCGGTAGTTGATCAGACGGGAGGCAATTTGTTGTGTGGATGGCTCTGGGGTGCAAAACAACGGATCGCCGGCGATCACCTGGACATTGGCAAGGTGATCGTGCAGCAAGCCATCCACAACCAACATTCTATTGGTAGCGCGATCACGAAACCGCTCTTTGACCTCGGATATCACTGTTTTACTGGTATAAATTGTAACCAGGAGTGCCATTCCCGTACAAGTCAGCAATACCAGTCCTACACACAAAACGGCCAATTTATGGACAAATTTCAAGGGGGTGTTTCCTTGTCGCTGAGTGCTTATTGGAGATTCCTGCCCATCCCAGATTCGAACACAACACGCCACCGGATCGATTCTTGCGCACAGCCAACCTCTCAGGAATACCCCCCGACGGCCAATATGCCCTACGAATCACTCCCCATGCAAGGAGGCAGGGCAATCGCATTTGAAATTGGCACGTCCAAATGCCTCGGAAAAGATAAATTATTAAAATAAAAAAGGGGTCTGGGGGATT
>PEAO01000078.1 GCA_002753615.1 Magnetococcales bacterium DCbin2 | reverse complement strand
CCCCAGACCCCTTTTTTCTTTTAATAATTTTCTAGGGTGTGTCTCAAGTTATCGGATACCAACACGGCCCAATGTCAAGGGATTCCAAATGCAATTGCCCTGGCATAATCCCCCCTCAAACATCCTCCCCCCGTCTGGGATCCCGCATCCCCCCCGGTGGTTTCAACACCCGCCGCCTCCCCGAACGAAACTCTAAAAACCGATTGTCGGTATAGAGCTTTTCAAGGATCTCAATAATCGTGTTGTCGGGTTCAAAAATGCGCCGCGCCCAGGCAAATTCCCATAATTTCCAAAATCTCTTACGACAACGCTCATGATCACCCTCATCCCCATGTTCACACAAACACGAGGTCTCCAAATCCATGATATCCTGCAAAAGGGCCGCTCCACCCCCATCATCCGTGGCAATAAACCGCGCTTGAATCACGTTAGGCAACCGGTTTTCAAGATCATAAAGCGTTTGCTGCAACGCCCGAACCAAAGGGACAAAAAAACGACTATTCTCAATGGCCGGCGTTTTTAGAGTACAGGAAATAGCCTGCGTTGACCGGGGAATAAACTCGGGAACAACCGAACCGAGAGCCTCCCGCAACGGTTGAAAAGCCCCCTTTTCGGCCAAATCCACAACCTTTCCTACCCCAGAATCCTCCAACGCCTCCTGGTCCAGAAGTTCCTCCAACTTCTCCCGCGTCATACGATCATACCGCAAACTGCCATCCGGTCTGAGGAGGATCGCGAGAATTTTTCCTGCCTTACCTTCGTTTTCCGACATGATTCCTCTACATAAGCAGACTCTGTGAACAAGCCGATCAAATATCTACAGTCATACCATCTGCCGGGATACCCGAACAGTCAACTCCCCTAGCAAATGGGCATAACTGCCCAATTCATTATCGTACCAACCAAAAATCGTCGCCTGTGTGACAGGAATCTCCAACGCCGCATCGCCAATGGCCTGCCGTGCCGCAGTCCCCAACCCTGCAATGCGGTGAGGATCCAAAGTGACAAAGCCGGTCCGGGTATGGGTTTCCTGAGCTTCGATGACGGCAGCCTTGTGGGGATAACCGATGATATCCGAAGAGACATTTTGCTCCTCTGAACACTCCAACCAAGAGTGGTATGTCCCCTGGGCCGCACGTCGGTAAACATCAAGAATCTGCTCACGATCCAATGGATTGTCCCGACTTTCAGATTGAAAATTAAGCGTGAGGACAATCAAAGATCCAGTGGATGTCGGTATCCGAACCGATTCGGCCATAAACCCAATGTTGGCCATTTCCGGCAACACCAGACGCAACGTATTGGCAGCCCCCGTCGTCGTGAGAATGATATTGTTCATGACGCTCCGGGTCTTGCGTAAATCACTCGCCCCCGTCTTCGGAACCGAATCCAACACCTTTTGGCTCGGCGTCGCCGCATGAACCGTGACCATAGATGCGGACAAAATACGACCCGCACCAAAATGATCCAACAACGGTTTCATCATGAAGGCCAAACAGGTCGTCGTACACGATGCACTGGAAATCACATGGTGCCGACCTGGATCCAGATCGGCATCGTTGATACCCAACACCACGGTCACAGCATCTTCAGGGATCGGCTGTCCCTTGTTTTTAATCTTGAACGGAGCCGACAGGATCACCTTGGTCGCTCCAGCCTCCAGGTGACCACGCAACGCGCCACCCGATGCATTGCCCGCAGCGGTGGGATCCATGAAAACACCCGTACAATCCACAACCAGAGATACCCCATTTTGCCGCCATTGAATATCCCGTGGATTGCGATGGCTACGTAAAAAACGGACTGGGACACCATCAATGGTGGCAGTACCAGCCACTTCATCCATGTTTTCGATGACTCGACCACCACCATACCCATGAAGCCAAACACCCAGGTGACCAAAAGTGCTATCTTTCTCAATCGTTTGCAGTAAGTCCGGGAACCCCCTTCCAACCTCACGCCCTACGTTAACTACAATCTCGGAAAAATGTTTCTTGGCCACATGGTTCCACAAAGATAACTTGCCAATGCGCCCCATGCCGTTAATTCCAATTTTCATTTTTTCTCTCCAAAATATCCAACGATACGGTCCCGTCACGCAATCATCCGAATTGACCCGGTGTGAATCAAGGGTTTATGATCGTCTACACATAAAAAAAACGTCAAGCCCCACGGACTCAAACCCATTTACGACGCAACCCGAACCTCCGAACAGTCACCGCCATTCAGAGCAACACCAAAATTTATACTGCACATTTACTCGGAGTAACAGCCATGTTGCACGAAGTTCGTTCACAAAAATTCTTCATGGGACGCCTCAACCATGGAGACGATCTTTTAGGGGCACTGACGCAGACCTGCCAAAACCTGCAAATCCCCTTAGGCCAAGTTCAAGCCATCGGTGCCGTTCAAAAAGCGGTACTGGGCTATTATCACCAGGAACAAAAAATCTATCACACCATCCACCTGGACAAACACCTGGAAATCGTCCAACTCACCGGTAATATTTCCCTGAAAGGGTCCATCCCCTTTGTTCACGCCCACCTCACCCTCTCAGATGCATCCGGTTGCACCTACGGCGGTCACCTTTTCCCGGGCACCCTGATCTTCGCCTGTGAAATCTTCATTCACGCATTGCAAGGACCGCCCTTCGAGCGTGCCCCAGATGCCACAACGGGATTGCCACTTTGGCGGTTGCCGTAGATCATCCGACACGGTTTCAATCATCGCCGCCCTTCAATGCTGTTCTATGGGAAACCATCCCCAATACAACACCCCACGATAACCATCCATGCTGATCCTGTCACCACAACGAATCTCCTGCCCAGACCCCGCACTCTTGGCCCAATCCTTAGTAACCACAAGATCCTCACACCCCACGATGCAGGTTTTGGCCATTTTGGCCGCAACAATGGCGGCATGACAGGTTTGACCACCGCGACTGGTCAAAAGCCCCTGGGTCATGGAAACCTCTTTGATATCATCGGGCACCGTATCATGTCGGATCAGAATTAAAGGTTGCTCACCATGTTGTTCCCGTAACCGATGAATCTGTTCCAGGGTAAATACCGCCCTGCCACACAAAGCCCCACCAGAGACGCCAATGCCCATGGATATTCGGTTCTCCCGCAAATTGGGACCGTCCTGGAAACGGTGACGGGACGACGCGCGATTTTTGGCCGTCACCATGTCCCTACTCTGCAAAAGATGGAGATCCTCCCTCTTTGGCCCCTCAAAGGTGAATTCCAATTCTTGGGGATTCCAACGACGCGCATAGATTAAATGGGTCGCCACCTCGTACAACTTTCCATAAACCTCTGGAAAACAATGCTCCAGGCAATTGTGCGAGTCACCCCCCTCATACTCACACTGATCCAAGGAGATAGGACGGGTGGTCACCAAACCATTGACGACATCCTCACCCTGATTGCCAGTCGTAAAGTCACCCCACAATAAAACCCGATCCAACTTGCGATGCGGATGGGCCGTAAACACCACCCCCGATCCCGACTGCCGGTTCAGATTGCCAAAGACCATCCGTTGAATCACCACCGCCGTCCCCCAAGCGTCGGACAAATCCATGATCTGACGATATTCACGCGCTTTCAGGGAATTCCAGGAATTCACCACCTGATCGATGGCCCCGGCCAGTTGTTCCATAGGATCGTCGGGAATGACAATGCCATGATCTCGCGCCACAGCCAGATAATCCAAAGTCAATGCTCGGATTTGTTCGGCGTTGAACTCCTGCTCCCAACGACCCCCCGCCATTTTTTTATGCATGTGCATCAGATCTGAAAAAATAGTCCGATCCATATCCAGAGTGGCACACCAGGATTGAACAAAACGGCGATAATTATCCCAAGCAAAATAGGGGTTACCTGTCTTTTGAGACAATGCCTGGACAACGGTGGCATTGATCCCCACATTGTGGATGGTCTGCATCATCCCCGGCATAGAAAACAGGGCACCACTGCGTACCGATACCAACAATGGACGTGTCACATCCCCAAACTTCAATCCCGATTGGACTTCAATGAGTCCCATCTGGGTTTGCAACCGCCCCCTGTAGTCTTCTGCGGCGGGTGGATAAACCCGGATCACCTCCTGACTGCGAAAATATTCCGTCGTCAACACCGTACCCGCTGGGACGGGCAAACCGTCATCCACCATGTCCAGCAGGTTGAATCCTTTGGCACCAAGATGCAACAGGTCGAATGTTTGGCGTCTGGGATCGGAGAAGGCGTGAAATAATCGTCCTGGGTGATAATTCATCAACTGGGTCAGCAAGGGGGGAGGCAACTTTTCCACCTGATGACCAAGCAGGTGTAGCAGCCGGGAGATAAATCGGTCAAAGGATTGCAAACCGAAGGTTTCAGCGACCAGATCGCGAAGGAAAGATTCGCTGATCCGTTCCATGCCGACCCCCGCATCGTTATCCCACAGAGAATGATATTTGGGTAGCAGGACATGTTTGGGAATCTTGGGAACAATGACCTCCAGAGTATCACGATGATGGGTGGTGAAATAGGTATTGATCAGATCTTTGATCCCCTCGGCAAATCCACGGAAAATGTCCAGATATTGATGAAAGGTAAAATCATTGAGATCCAGAAAACGTTTCAGGACATCATTGAGATTGTCCAATTTTCGTAACGACACCCCATCCAACCGCAAAGCCCGAAGGAAATATCCCACATATCTGTGAACCTTGACAAACGCCGACCGGGTAATAAAATCCCCGTGTATCCGCTCCACCAATCCTTCCAACTCCACGGTCGCCATATTTTCCAAACGAAAACTTAAGGAAAGAGCATCAAATTTCTTTTCCGCATAGCGACCGTAAACGGACGGAATATCCACAGCGATATGACGTTTTTGATAAATTTCTTCGTGGGCTGGAAAAATCTCTTCACTCAATATGATTTCATTAAGTTTTTCCAACGCACCCAGCAACACCTCCAGTTTTTCACATCCCTCGTCGCCCGCCGCATCACCGGCATCGGGTGAGAGCATAACGTGATAAAGTGGCTCCAAGCCGGGGATACCACACGCCATCGCATACTGGATCGGCTCCAAAATATCCTGGAATCCAAGATTATATTTTCGATCCAACAGATGATACAATGTGATGATCAATGCGACACGCTCACGTTCTCCCGGACTGCCTACGGAAGAATTTTGAAGCCAATCCTTCACCGCCTCCAGGGGACGCCGCAAAGGATCCCCCATCGTTCCCGACGGATCCTGAGCAAACAATGCCTGGGTGATCTGATGCACTTCGTCAAAGAATGGTCCCTCTGGGGTTATGCTGGTCACTATTTGGTCACTGACCAACCCCTGGAGATGGGTGCGATCCCCCGTATGCCAATAAACAAGAATGCCTTTGGCCAGGCCGACAATCCTGTTGGTGCTTTCGACATGGCACTGTTTGCGTAGAAAATGGATCAGCACATCTTTTCGTTGATGGGTTTCATCCAATTGCGTTGAAACATCGCGCACCGCCCCTTCGGCACCGATTTCATTGTAATAGACTGGCAACATCCGACAAAACTGGCGTACTAGGTTGTAAACAGGCCGGATTCCACTATTGAGCAGGGCGGTCACCTCTTTTTGGAATACATCGGTATCGCGGATCAATACCCCGGTGAGTTTGAGATTGATGATCAGGGCCGAAAACAGCGTCGGACTCCAGGGGGGATTGCGCCGGATCATGTTTAACCAGACACGGATATTATACAGATGGTTGGGGTTGCAGATGGGTTGCCATTCGGAACTGACCCCTGTTACCGTACTGTATTGAAAACCAAAATCCACCGTCCTTTCGAGAAAAATTTCCACCAACCTGCCATTGTTACGTCGAAACACCTCATCCCCCAAAATATCGATGGATTGCAAGGCGGTGTGGGGATAAGTTGCGACCGCTTCCTTAAAGAATTGAAAAGCTTCGTGAAAATAATCGCGCAGCTCATCAAATCCCTGACGCATACGTACCAATTGGCTCAGGGTATGATTGATGTCACGCAGCGTCTGTTCATGAATCAAACGCAACCCCTCGATACGCATGATGTGGAACAGGAAAACAAGCTTACGGTTTTGCTCTTCCTGGGCAGGTTCTCGGTCTACCACCGCAATCGAACCCAGTGCTTCTGCGGCACGCTGGTAGCGGCGGACGATATCCATAAAATCGGGCAGGGCAAGAATAGCGGTCAGATTTTCCAAATTGGCCTGAGCCGAGTCCAATTCCATCAAACGATCTTTCGTCCGATTCAAAGCTTTGTGACCTATATCCGTGACGGCCTCGGCATTTCCTCCCGCAAACTGCGCTGGATCCGGTATGGCCAACCAATAGTCAAGACTTGCCAACAGGCTCATTTTGGCAAAAATTTTCAGGCTGTCCCAATCCAGAGATTCACCATCCACCCCTTTGGCTTTCTCCAACAAAACCACCAAACCACGCCGAATGGAAAATGGAGATTGCCCCAAGAGACACAAATGATCTGGGGAGAGTGCCGCCAAACCGGTAAAGATTTCGCGAAAGGGGTTACTGAATACCACAAGTCTATCCGGTGGAATCAGGTCAATGGCTCGGACCAAATAAGCACTCAAAGCCTCCCAGGCGGGCCGGGAAAGATCGGTCCGAACCCCTTCACCTTGGGCTTGGCGAAACAAACGGTAAAACAACGTCAAACATTCCGGTCCCCGTTCATGGCCAAGATAAATGCCAACGTGTTTCAGAACGAAGTTTTTCAGCTCTGGAAGGATGACGATCCAATTGCGAAAAGGGTGATTGAGTTCCAGGAGCAATCGGTCCAAGGTATCCAAAATGCCCTGATAATCACCTACCACGTCTCGCAGCACCTCATGGGCGGGATCGATGGTAACGGCGTCTACCTTGGTCTGGGCAAGATTGGCAGAGAGGGCAGAAGATTTCGGCAACCGTGTGCTGGAAGCAGAGAGTGGATCTTTCACTTTATTTTCCTTGAATTTTTATTAATACAGCCCTGTCCATAAAAGAACCGCGAAAAAAATACCAGAATTCATGGACCCATCCATCACATTGCAATATGCTTGGCCCTGAGCATATTTCAACGAAGCGTCGTTGACAACAACCGCATCAAGAAACATCACGAATCCCCCTATGCCAAGAATCCGTGTCAGTGAAACCCTGCCATTTTCCGCCATGCAGATTTATGATCTCGTCATTGACGTGGAAAAATACCCGCAATTTCTCCCGTGGTGTGTCAAAGCGCGAGCCTGGGATCAGCAACCAGGTCAGTTTTTGGCTGAGTTAACGGTTTCGTTCAAGGGGTTACGTGAAAGTTTCCAGACGCTGGACGTTGTGGTTCCAGGAAAAAAGGTAGAAATCAATTTAAAATCGGGTCCATTCCAATACCTTGTCAGCACCTGGATCTTCACAGAAAACAATGGCACCACAAGCGTTGACTTTTTTATTGATTTTAAATTTGACAGTCGCATGAAGGAAATGATCATGGGACCGGTTTTCTCACAGGTATCCAAGCAGATGATTGGCGCCTTTCGCAAACGGGCGCAGGCTCTTTACGGACAGGGAGGTCGATAAATGCCTAAACGCAGTACCAGTGTTCTCGTCCCTTTTTCGGCACAGCAAATGTTTGAACTGGTCGCCGATATGGACCGCTATCCAGAATTCATTCCGTGGCTGGTCAAATCGCGCAAATTTGATGTCACCGAAAAAGGATTTAAATCGGAGATGACATTTGCCTTCAAGGGGTTACGAGAAACATTCTGCACCTACGATGAAGTAGATCCCCCCCATCGCATCACCATTTCCAACCTTTCCGGCCCCTTTAGCCATCTCGACAGTGAGTGGCAGTTCATCGACATGCCCAATGGTTCAAAGGTTGCGTTTTCCATCGACTTTACGTTCAGTAAGAAGCTGGTTGATTTGGCCATGGGTCCGGTTTTTAGCAAGGCATCCCATTCCATGGTAGAATCTTTTTGCAAAAGAGCTGAGCAGATTTATGGTTCATGAACAGCATGTTTTTTTATTCGCCCCCTTCTCCCTTTATCCAAGGATCGTTTTATGAGTAAAATTAAAGGCTTGTTCCTTTCAAGTTTGTTTGTACTGTTGTTGCCCATTCAGGTCCAGGGAGAACCGGCGGCCCGTGTGGGGGATTGGACCCTCGATCTTGGCAAGGTGGATACCATGATTTCCGGGCAAGTCCATGACCTTCGGATTGAAAAAATCGAGGCGGAAGTACTCGACCATTTGTTGGACCTTGAATCCAAAGCCAACAACATTCCCAAAGATCAGGTTGTAGACAAGATGGCCGCCAAATATCTGGTCCCGGTCACCGAGGATCAGGTCAAGCAGTTCATGGAAGCCAACAAGGCCAAAATTCCCGCCAACGATCCCGCCATCAAGGAAAAGGTGCATTCATTTCTGGAAAATCAGGCACAGAAACTTGCGAAGACCAAGTACCATGAAGATTTGGCCAGTCGGTACAAGGTGGAAATTTTGCTGGAAGAGCCACGCTACACCGTCACCGGCCCCCAAGATTTGAGTCGCGGTCCGGCCAACGCTCCAGTCACCATCATTGAGTTTTCCGATTTTGAGTGTCCTTATTGCCGCAAAGCGCAAGCGGTACTGGGTAAATTGAAGGAAACCTATGGCGATAAACTGCGGTTTGTATTCCGGCACTATCCGCTGCCGTTCCATAAGCTTGCCCCGAAAGCCTCGGAGGCGGCCATGTGCGCCAATGAGCAGGGCAAATTTTGGGACTTCCATGATGCATTGTTTACCGATTCTCAATCCCTGGCCGTGGATGCTTTAAAGGAATTGGCCACCAAGCTGAAACTGGATACCGCTAAATTTGATGAGTGCCTCACCAGTAGTCGTCACGCCTCCCGTATTTCTTCAGACTCCGCCGAAGGACAACAACTGGGGATCACAGGAACCCCAACTTTTTTCATCAACGGATTGAAGCTAGTCGGGGCTGTTCCTTTGGATGCCTTCAAGGAAGTCTTGGATAAAGAACTCAAAGAGAAGTCGAAATAATGATCGCCCCCCCCTGTTCCGACGCCATGCAACCCGTCGGACAGGGGTGAACGATCCAAGGAGCGGATGCGTGTTTTCCAGTTTGGAACTGACCAATTTTACATCGTTTGCTCAACTGGACTGGCCGGACCATTCCGCCATGAACGTCATCATCGGCGAAAATGATACGGGCAAAACACATCTGCTGAAAATGCTCTATTCCGTAGGGCGTAGTATCAATCTATATTTTCAGAAAAAAGACGGACCACAGCCAAGACCATGGATGGATTGTTTCATTCATAAATTGTCATGGACAATGCAACCCAAAAAAAATGATTATTTTTACCTACTTCATGACAACAAAAAAGGAATGGAAATAATTTCTTGCGTGGGCAATGGAAGGCTTTCTTTTGTTATGCCGGACGTTTCCAAAATAGAAATTGATCCCCTCGGCGTTCCAAAACCGCTGCCGATCATCCATATGTTCGATGGAATTAATCCGATCGGACCCGTTGTTTTTTTTCCGCCCAAAGAAATTCTTACCGCCATGCACGCCATCGAAGCAACCCGAAGAAGGATGGAAATTGCGGGTTTTGATGACACCTACCTGGATTTGATTGATGACTTCCGTATTGCCCCTACCTATGGGGAAATTGGAATCAATCTGAAAGAGATTCTCACCAAAATTAGAAAAACATTAAATGACGGAGAGATAGACGAAGAGGATCATCATTTTGTCTATCGGAGAGAAGGCGAAACCTACTCCATGTCACTGACTGCGGAGGGATTCAAAAAAATAGGTGTCCTGAGCCGTTTGATTTTAAACCGCAGCCTGACCCAAGGGAGCGTCCTTCTGGTTGACGAACCGGAAGTCAATCTGCATCCGCAAGCGATCATTGCGTTGGCGGATATTCTTTTTGCCCTGAGCCAAGCGGGTATTCAGGTCTACGCCGCCACCCACAGCTATTTTTTTCTCAAACGCATCGAGCAACTGGCGCGTCTTACAAAAACGAAAACGTCTTTGGTGGACCTTCGGAAATCCCCAACGGGAGTAACCGCCACCTTCCACGATTTGCGCGATGAGATGCCTGACAACCCCATACTCACCCAATCGGAATATCTACTCAACGAAGACATCCGGCTGGATTGGGGGGAATAGGTGGTGGCCATTGATGAGGAATCGAACGTTCGGGTCGATTTGACCGGAAAGCCCCATTTTCGTTTTCAGGATTTGGCTGCCTATAAGAAAATTTCAGGTCAGCACGTCAAAGAGATGGATTTTTGTTGGTTGCGTGACGGCAAGTTATTCATGCTGGAGGTCAAAGCTTATTCGGATGAGATGGAACAGGCCAAAGAGGAAAACGTCACTGCCGAGCAGTTCGTAAAGTATTTGGTTGATAAAACAGCCCCCAAGGTATGGGACTCTCTGCTTATGTTTTCAGCCTGTTGGCTCCCAACCAATCAAGGAACCCAATTCCGCGACGATCTGCCGAAGGCATTCCACACACCCATTTGTCCGATCTGTGTCGTGATCGTGCTGGATGTTCCAGCCTGGCTCAAACGGCAGCATTTTGCGACGTTAAGAACACGGTTCCGGGATGTCTTGCGCGGAAAGATGACCTTGTTTGATAGCGAAAACATCATTATTTGCACACCCGGCCAACTTGGGGATTTTTCGGAACGCCTGCCCGAAGTCAGTGCTATGATCGATGATAATGGGTAACGATTTCTTTCAAGGAGCTTTTCTGCCCGCCCCCGTATCCAGCCCCATGAACCGATTTTGACGCAACGCCTCATAGAGAACGATGCCGGTACTCATGGCCAGATTGAGACTTCGACATCCCTGGACCATGGGGATACGAACTAGGTTTGCGCGGTGCTGGTACATAATATCGGCTGGTAATCCCCTCCCCTCGGAACCAAACAGCAAGTGATCTCCCGCACGATAGGACCATTGATCATACGATACATTTCCTTTGGTGGAGACGACAATGCGCCTTTCCGCCGACGGATAAGCCTCCAGATAGTGATCCCAATCCCGCCAGCGGCAGGTTTGCGCCATGTCGCGATAATCCATCCCCGCCCGCCGCAACCCGGAAGCATCCAGCCGAAATCCCAAAGGGCCGATCAGATGCAACGGACAGGCGGCAGCGGCACAGAGACGGATAATGGTTCCGGTGTTGGGGGGGATTTCCGGTTGGTAGAGGACGATGTGAAACAGTCCCTTGGGTTGCTTTACCGTTTCGACCCCGATTGAATCAAGAAAATGCATTTTACCAACCTTTTTTTCTTAGTGGTGGCTTGACAAATACTGCGCCAGACTGGAACATGGCGCACTCTGATGAGAATTGCATGGTCTGGAGTCGTTCTGTTGGTTCTCGCTGGACCACAAAACGGTAACTATTTTCACGAATACCCCTTGGAGGTCAAAATTGTCCATGGCTATCGAGGTAGAAGAAAATCGACGGGATTTCCTCATCCTGACCACCAGTGCCTTCGGAGTGGCTGGTGTCGCCGCTGCGGCATGGCCGTTCATCCGTTCGTGGAGCCCGTCGGCTGACGTTCTGGCCCAGGCCACCACGGAAGTCGATATCGGTGCCCTTCAGAAGGGGCAGATGATTACCGTCCCCTGGCAAGGCAAGCCCGTGTTTATCGTACATCGGACCCCGGAAATGATTGATTTGGCCTTGAAGGGGGATACGGAGTCCCTCCCTGATCCGGCCAAAGACGCTGATCGGGTGAAACGGCCCGAACTTCTCGTGCTGCTGGCGGTGTGTACCCATTTGGGTTGCGTTCCCCAACCGATCGGAACCGGCAGTTACGGTGGTTTCCTCTGCCCATGCCATGGCTCCCATTATGACACTTCGGGACGGATTCGCCAGGGGCCGGCACCGAGAAACCTTGAAGTCCCCCATTATGATTTCAAGAATCCAACTACCCTGGTTATTGGCAAGGCGTTGGGCTGATTGTCAACCGCGATGGCACTTGGCTTCCTGCCAAATAGATAGGAGTTTTTGACGTGTCAAAAATTATGGAATGGATAGACGCCCGTCTACCCGTAACGGAGCTGATCAAAAGTCAGGCAACCGAGTATCCGACCCCCAAGAATCTTAATTATTGGTGGAATTTCGGGTCTCTGGCACTGATGGTTCTTATCATCATGATCGCCACCGGCCTGTTCCTGGCCATGCACTACAAACCCGATGCCCTATTGGCATTTAACTCTGTAGAACACATCATGCGTGATGTGAATTATGGGTGGCTGTTACGCTATATGCATGCCAACGGTGCCACCTTTTTCTTCATTGCCGTCTACATTCATATTCTTCGGGGAATGTATTATGGCTCCTACCGCGCACCGAGAGAAATTCTCTGGTGGATCGGGATCGTCATTTTCTTCATGCTCATGGGGACCGCCTTCATGGGCTATGTCCTCCCCTGGGGCCAGATGTCCTATTGGGGGGCGGCGGTAATCACCAATCTGATGAGTGCCATCCCAGTGGTTGGGGAAGACTTGGTAACCTGGATCTGGGGTGGTTTTTCGGTTGCCGATCCAACGCTTAATCGGTTTTTTGTACTCCATTTTCTCCTGCCGCTCCTGGTTGTCGGGGTCGTTGTGGTTCATCTTTGGGCACTTCACGCCGTCCACTCCAACAATCCCACGGGCATTGATGTTCACGAAGGAAAGGATACCCTTCCGTTCCACCCCTATTTTACCATCAAGGACCTGTACGGCATGGGGGTGTTTTTGATCATCTACTGCTACTTTGTCTTTTTTGCCCCCAACGCTTTTATCGAAGCGGATAATTATATTCCCGCCGACCCCATGAAAACCCCGGCGCACATCGTCCCCGAATGGTATTTCCTCCCCTTCTACGCCATTTTGCGCTCCATCGATTTCCTTGGGGCATTCAGCAAGTTGGCTGGTGTCATTGCCATGGTGGCTTCCATCGCCATTTTGTTCATACTCCCTTTCCTCGACCGGTCGCCTGTCCGTTCGTTTCGTTACCGTCCCTTGAGCAAGCAGTTGTTCTGGCTGTTTGTTGCCAATGCCATCGTCCTGGGTTGGGTTGGGTACAATCCGCCAGATGCCAGCCTTTTCCACGGAGCCATTCCGTTGATCTTGATCGGACGGATCAGCACTGCCATCTATTTCAGCTACTTTGTACTCCTGTGGCTCATCACTGCGTTGAACATTGAAAAACCCCGGCCCGTGCCCAAAAGCCTGTGAGGAGAGGTGTTAGGATCATGAGACTCATCAAAACAATTATGGCCGTGTGTTTTGCAGCAGGCATCGTGCCCACCGCCCTCCACGCCTCGTCGGGAGTACCGGTACCTCCGGCGCAAAAGTGGTCCCAGGAGGGTATTTTTGGCACCTTGGACAAAGCCGCAGCCAAGCGCGGTGCTCAGGTGGCGGTCGAGGTGTGCATGGCCTGCCATTCCATCGGCTTGGTCAAATTTGATCAACTGCGCCAGTTGGGGTTTACCGAGGCGGAGGTTAAAAGTCTGGCCGAGGTTCAGGGGCGTACCAAAGCGGATCGTATGAATGGAGCCTTGGACGCGGTTAGTGCCAAGGATTCGTTCGGTGTCGTTCCCCCAGACCTCTCCTTGATCACCAAGGCGCGGAAAGGGTATGAAGATTATACCTACGCCATTCTCAATGGCTATTTGAACGAGTCGGAAATGGAATTAGTTAACAAGGTCATGGCCGATGGTAACATTTCCGACCAGGAAGCCCTCGAACTCCAGTCTGCCCTTTTGATGGATACTCATGATAAAGGTCATGTCAAGGCGATATTGGAGAGGTTGATTGGTGGTGCCAGTTTCAACAAATATTTCCCCGGCAACTTTTTGGCCATGCCGCAGCCGTTGAACAACGGCCAAGTTAGCTATACCGACGGAACCGAAAACTCCCTCAAGCAGCTCTCTCACGATGTGGTGACCTTTCTATCATGGGCGGCTGAACCAACGGTCGCAGAGAGAAAGTCTCTGGGGTTCTGGGTGTTGGGATATCTTTTTATCCTGACCGTCCTTCTTTACGCCGTCAAGCGCCGCATCTGGGCGTCCGCTCACTGAGGGTATGTTAGCATTCGATAACTTGCTGACACCCCCTGAAAATTATGAAAAGAAAAAAAGGGGTCTGGGGTATTGCCCTGGATCCCTTTTTTCTTTGGCACGTATTACTTCATATCAGTACGCTCTGGCCCCTTGATATATTTCCCAAAGGTCGATCAATACTGATTTTTTTGGCCCAAGGGATGAGAAAGGACAAGCCTGGACAAAACAATCTCGATTTCATTTCTGGACATATTGCTCAGATGCAAGATCACCTCGGCGATTAAATCGTCGGGTTCATAGAAATAGGACGGTGATACCTCCAGCACTTTGGACAAACGGGCGACTGTCGCGATGCTAGGCTGCCTTGAGTCACGCTCATACCTATTGATCCGGGGAGAAGAAACCGACTCCGCAAGGCCAATGAGAGTCCCCAATTTACTTTGTGTCAATCCCATCCTTTGTCTTGCAAAACGTAATCGGACTGCGAATGTGTTTTCTTCCATTCATAGGTCTCCCGAGGTCCCCATGGCCAAAAGCCCAACGCGATACCCCGCGTACCAAGCGTGTACCGATTGATTGACTCTTAGGACTTCCTAGGCGGCAGATGGTTCCCAAATATTTGAATAATATTGATCCGTGGTATGGTATATGATGGATAATTTGAACAATGAAGATGATTTACGAAGGTCAAGGAGATCATCCCCTCCGGCAGGGTTGGGAATATTGCCATAAAATTTAAATTTTGTTTTTTGCAAGAGAAAATTGCCGGACATGCAGGGCAATCGCATTTGAAATTTCTGAGACACCAGTGCGTATTGATATTGAAGTAACATATTGATACCAATATAATATTATTAAAATAAAAAAGGGGTCTGGGGGATT
>PEAO01000077.1 GCA_002753615.1 Magnetococcales bacterium DCbin2 | reverse complement strand
GCAAAGCCTATGAACGCTATCAGGACGAACTGCATGACCAAGCAAGCTTTGTACTCTCTACCTATGGTGCCGGTAAATGGGAAGGACGGCAGGAAGGACGGCAGGAAGGACGGCAGGAAGGAGAAGCCGCGCTCCTAACTCGCCAATTACAGCACCGCTTTGGTTCTGTGCCCGAATGGGCCAGCGAAAAAATCGCCAAAGCCGAGCCATCCTCCCTGGAGAAATGGAGCCTTCGATTTGTGGATGCCCAGTCGCTGGACGATGTTTTCTCGGACAAAGTGTAACTTTTTTTGCTACCCAAAAATGCATGCCTGGGGTCAAAAAATGGAGGTCCGTGTCTGGGGTCACACCGTGCCGTGCCTGGGGTCAGGTCTCGCAGTACGACATTTAGAACAAAAATCGTGCTGGGGTCATTCCACAGAGGTTCCAAATTGCAGTAGGAAGTAGGGAAATGGATATACTGATGGGATGGACCCATCCCCCTTCAAAAACGGCCTCGAAAGGGCCAGAATGGAGTTATCACCAACCATTCGCACAGGAAGGAGGATGGATCATGAGCAACATTACCGTACTTGGAAGATGCGGACATTCTATTGACCAAGATCGGGAGGGTGCCGTTTTCTGAGCAGTACCATCGCATGGTGGAGTTTGATGGCAAGATCGCCGCAATAGACCATAGGATCGAAACCCTGTTCAAGAACGACGGGTTGTGCATGAAGATCGAAAAGATCCCAGGGATTGGCAAGTTGACAGCCACGGCCATACTGGCAGCAGTTGGCGACGGTCATGAGTTTCGCAATGGCAGGCAGATGGCGGCCTGGTTGGGATTGTCGCCCCATGACGCCTGTAGGAGAAATTTATCTGAAACTTACAACGACTCGTCGTGGAATACGCTCGTCTTATCCAAATTCTTCATGTCAGCCTCCGATCAAAGAAACGCCGTCGGTCTTCTGTGGATGTGTTGCAATCATGGACATCACTCCCCCCAGACTCCCGCAATCATTGAGCCTTGACACCCCCCCTACCTTTCCCGGAAAGCCTTGTTCACCGAGGCATAAATGGGTTTGAGCATATATTCCATCAAAGTCTTGGAACCGGTATCGATATCCGCCTGCACGGTCATCCCCGGCAGAACCGGGTTTTTCTTTTCATCTTTGCCAACATACGGTTTATCCAAACGGATAATCCCTTTGTAAAAAGGTTCTTTTTCATCCTGTTGCTTAAACGTTGTCGGCGAAACCGATTCCAGGATGCCGTTGATGCCGCCATAACGTGCAAAATCATAGGTCGTCACCTTCACGGTAACGGTCTGTCCGACAGCCACATGGCCAATATCCCGGGTGCTGATCCGAGTTTCCACACGGCGTGTGGAATCCATCGGGATAATTTCAGCAATCAAAGCCCCCGGTGTGATCACACCGCCAACCGTATTCACCTGAAGATTGTTGACCACCCCCCACACCGGCGAACGCACCTCCAACCGCTGGACCCGATCCGAAAGCCTGCGACTTTGTTCCTCCGCCTGCGCTAGGTCAGTCGTCACCGCTGCTAATTCCCGCAAATTGGTTTCACGCCCCTTTTTCAACAATTCATCCAAATTACCCAATGCCTCTTCCAACTCTCGTTTGGCGGTGGTGAGATCACCTTGGCTTCGGACCTCTTCCGCCTCAATTCTGCTAAAATCCCGTTGAGAACCCAAAACCGCCAACCGAGATACCACCCCTTGCTCATAACCCTGACCCTTCATCCCCAGTTCCTGGGACAAGGAAGCCCGTTGCTTTTCAAGATTTTGTTGTTGTACCAACAGATTTTCAATCCGTAATCGAGAACGAGAGATACGGGTCTCCAACACCCCCCGTTCGCTGGCCAAGGCGGAGCGTTGCGCCAACAACAACAGATGCTGTCCCTGGATGAATGATTGATATTGCTGGTCAATTTCATTAAAATGGGCATCTTCACCCGAAAGAACCGCACGAATACGAATTTCCTGTGCCCGCAAAGAGGCCCTTTTGGCTTTGAGTTGATTCAAATCCGCCAGAACACCCTCCGAATCCAAACGGACCAACAGCGCATCTTTTTTGACGATTTGTCCCTCCTGCACCAAAATTTCCCGAATAATGCCCCCCTCCAGGTGTTGAATCAATTGCGCTGGGCTGGATGGCATCACCTGCCCTTGGGTCGAAGCGATTTCATCCATGGAAGAAAGCGATGCCCAGACAAAAAAAGCGACAATCAGCAGGGAAACCGCAAGCATGGCGGATCGCACCTGATTGGACAAACCCGACTCTTCCAAAATCACCGATTGCGCCATAAAACGGTGTTGCTTATACCCTTGCTTTAAACGGGCGACCTCCTCCGGCTCCGGCTCCAACAAGGATTGCAACGATTCCGGTTCCTGTTGGACACGGACCAGCCAGTCCGGTTTTTCTTCCCTTTTTTCAACCTTAGGCACGGCCACAGGAGAAACCACCGGCACCGGAACCGTCGTTTCCGGTCGTTTTGGCACCGGTAAAGCGGCCCCCTGGGGGGGTTCCCCTTGAGAACCAGGGGGGCCACCAGAAGCGGGAGCCACCGTTTCCGATCCCTTTGGCTTGGGAGGTGTCGGTCCCTTGGCCGCAGCACCCGGTTGGGATTCCTTGGGCTTGGGGACGACAACACCCACCCCCTCTGTTGCAGGGGGGCTGGAAGCTGGAGCCGCAGTCGCACGCGGCACCTGGGCAATAGTCAAAGGGGGACGATCGGGTTGCGGGGCCGGTTTCGGATTCGTCGTCGGATTGGAATCTTTGGGCTTCGGTCCATCAGAAACCGCTTTCGGCGGCTTCCCAACTTTCAGGGCAATGCCAAGAGGTGAGCGGTTCGACTCGGGGGGCTTGGATGTCTCATTCGCGTTCGCGGATGGTTTCTTCTGCCCCATGCGAATATTCAAACCGCTCCTGGAGGGCGGCGTATCCCCCTGCGCTTTTCCAGGGATGGCCCCCTTTTCTTCCGGTCCCGAAGGACGAAGATCTGTCATGGAGAAGGCGTTCATACCAGATCATTGGGAATTTTGGAAAGTATCTGTTCGGGTGAACCGGCCAGACGAAGATAGCCATGATCAAAAAAAAGAATCTGATCGGCCATACGGATGTGACTGGGGCGATGGGTGACGATAAACATGGTCCGCTCACCCCGCAGAGAACGGGCAACCTTCATGAACGCTTGGTCGCCTTCCCAGTCGAGGGTATTGGCCGGTTCATCAAACAACATAATTTTGGCCGGTTTCAGATAGGCCCTGGCCAATGATAGTTTTTGTATCATACTCGACGGCAAATTGGTCGCCTTTTGATCCCCCACCCGAGTCCAAAATTTTTGTGGCAGGGCCATGATTTCATCGTAAACACCCGCCATACGGCAAGCCCGCTCCACATCATCATCGGAAGCGGTGGCGTGGGCCAACAGCAAGTTTTGTTTGATCGTGCCATAAAACAGGGAACACCTCTGCGGAACATAGGCAATGGAATGCCGCAACTCAATCAGGTTCATTTGCCGAATATCCTGGCCATCGATACGAATACTTCCCGCCTGGGGTTGATAAAGTCCGGCAATCAACTTGACCACCGTGGACTTTCCCGAACCATTGCGTCCAATCACAGCAACAATGGTGCCCGGTTGAATATCAAAAGAGACCCCCATGAGGGAGGGCTCCGATTCCGGTGTATAGCGGATGCTGACGCGAACAAAAGAGACTAAACCTTCCAATGATTTGATCGGCTCGATGGGGGCATGTTCCTTACGTTCGGGAACCACACTCATGAGGCCGTTGATCTGTTTGACGGAATTGCGCACCTGTTCCAGCCGGGTCATGGCGATAAAAGCACTTTGCATGGGGCCGAGAACCCGCCAGACCAAAATCATGGAAGCCACCAAGCCACCGGTACTCATGGTGCCATCCAACACCTTGAACACCCCGGTCCCAATCGTGGCAACCCCCGATCCGACGATCAACACATGCGCCATGGTGTTGACCGCAGCATTGATCATCGCGGTATCAAAGTTGGTCATGGCGGAACTGGCCGCCAAATCCCGATAACGATCCATCCATATTTTTTCAATGCCGGCATACTTGATCCCCCGGATTTTTCCCAGGGCTTCCACGGCAAATTCCTGTTTTTTTGCCGCCATGCGCCGACTTTTGGCCTCATGATTGGTCACCAGGGGCATCATCACCGCCCACAGAACGACAAACAGCACCATGGTCACCATGGGAATCAACGCCAGACTGCCGCCGAGGATGGCAATGACGCTGAAAAAAACCACCGTAAAAGGCATTTCAAAAAAGACCATCATCAATGGTCCGGTAAAAAACTCGCGTACACTGTCAAAGTCTTTGATCCGCGACAACCGGGCACCAATGGGTGCCCGTTCGGTAAAACTGGGCGTCAGCGAGAGAATTCGCATAAAAATGGCGTTACTGACGATAGAATCGAGCCGTGAACCGACATACATCAACATTTTTGTCCGCGTCTTGCGCAGTATCCAGTCGAAAAAAATGACGATGCTGATCCCGATGAGGAGGTGAATCAAGGTACTGATGGAACGGCTACCCACCACCCGGTCATAGACCGCCATGACAAACATGGGGGTGGCAACCTGAAGCAATGTAATCGCAAAGGTCACAAGCAAGATCAACCCGATGATCGTGCGGAACCGTTCGGCAATCATTCGAAACCAACCCAGGCGGGTTTGTGCCGATTCCCACTGTTCCAGGTCCATCAGTTCAAAAAAGAACGCCCGTCCAGAAATCGAATGTGTCGGCATCCTTTCCACACGTCGCAATTCTCCATTAAAACAAATGATGGAATCAAGATTCCGTTTCAACAACACCATGACCCCCCCACGGTCCGGGACGAACAGACATGGGAGAAGCCTGGGATCCAACGTGGCCATGTTAAGCCGCCCTTCGCGGCTGATATAGGACATGTTGGCCATCATGTTACGAAAGCCGGTCAGATCCAGCGTCTCGGCAAAATGCGGCAACGCTTCGGCGACATGGCGCAAATCGCCACGATAGCCAATGGCCAGAAGCAAAGGGACAATACAGGCCCCAAAATCGGACATTTGGCCAAATTCCGCCAACAAACCACCGATATCATCCTGAGGCCGAAGATTCTTGGCGATGGCTTCAAGTTCCACGTCACGATTTTTGGGGTTGCCACTCATGCCGTGACCTGCTGCGGTACGGGTGACACCCCATTCCCCGCAGGAAGCACGGGTTGGGATTTAGCCGCTGGTGGAGGTTTGGGGACCAAGGTTCCATCCTTCAACAAAAAAGAACGATCCGCGAGACTCAACAAGGAGGGGCGGGCACTGATCAGGATGATCGTCGCCTTCGTTTTCATCTCCTCAAAAACTTTCTTTAAATTTTCATCCCCCCGTCCATCGATCCCTGTATTCGCCTCATCGAACAAAATCACCTTGGGATGGGTCACCATGGACCTAGCCAAAGTGATCCGTTGTTTGATACCCCTGGGGATAGATTCATCGGCACCATCATCGATCATGGTTTCAAAACCTTTGGGAAGCTTGGATACAAACTCTTCCAAATCAAATAGATGTGCCGTCTTAACCGCCTCATCCAAATATTGATTCCGAAACATGTGGATATTTTCCAGAATGGTACCCCGAAACAACATACCAACCTGGGGCAAATAGGAAATTTTATCCATGATGCTGTTGGTGTTGTGGGTTGCCAGGTCATACCCATCGATTAAAACCCGCCCCTTGGTCGGTTTCAACGCCCCCATCATCAACCACAGGAGGATTGTTTTTCCACTCCCGTTATCTCCTGAGATACCGATGATTTCACCCGGTTGCACATCCAGGGAAATATCATGCAATAGTGGTGGTTTATCCTCGGAAAAACCAAAGGAAACCTCTTCCATAGTCAAACGTCCGATGATGGCGGGAATGGGCGGCTTGCTGGCACTATCATTTTCCGGCAATTCAAAAATTTTTGCGACCCGATCCTTGGCCAGACGGATCGTCTGAAACCGGGTCCAGATCCCCACCGCCCTTTGCAAAGGTTGCAACGCCCGACCTGACAGCATGGTACATGCCGAAAGCCCACCGATAGTCAACTCCTGCTGAACCACCATGATGGCCCCATAAGCCACCACCCCCACCATGGAAATCTGACCAAAGAATGCCCCGATATTTTGCGAATCGGCCCCTTGGATGCCGACATCCTCTGCCCCCTTGGCACACGCTTCGCTCAACCGCTCATAACGCCTGAGCATCATCGCTTCCATGGCCATGGATTTAATGGCGTGGATCCCCCCCAAAATTTCAATGATGAAATTGATTCTTCGATCATCCGATTCGATGCGCGCCCCCACCAGTTTGTGCAGATTTTCGCCAATCAGCACCACGAAGACGACAAACAACGCAAAAACGACCAGCGGAACCAAAACCAAACTTTGGGCCAAGTGATACATAAGACCCAGGTACACCACCACAAATGGGAGATCCAAAATGACCCCCACTGCCTGCCCGGCATAAAAATCTTTAAGGATATTCAGGGCATTAAGCCGTTCCAGGTGGACACCGGCACCATCCCGTTCAAAGGCGGCCAGATTGGTGGTCAACAACCGCTCCACGGCACTACATGCGGCCAAATGCTCAAACCGTGCCCCCAGCCAAGCCCCGATATAGGAACGCCCCATGCGCAGAATCCCTTCGAGGAGCAAGGCGACACTCACACCAACGATCAAAAAACTCAACGTACTGACCGCCTGAAATTGGAGGATGCGATCATAAATCTGCAAAAGCGTCAGCGGCAGGGCCAATCCCAGCAAGTTGATCATGAAGGAGACCAGGAACAGATCGCCCATGACCGTAGAAACCATCGAAAATGGTGTCAGTCGCGCCGGCCATCCCTTGTTAGAAAAAAAATTATCCTTGGCTGCCATACCCAATTTCAGCACCCCGATGCGATGATCCAGCGACGGTCATTGAATGAAGCCAAACGACGGCAATTCGTCAAACATGAACATAAATTAACATTTTTCGACAAGTCACACACCCCACGGCAATCATCGTTGATTGCATTATATTTTTTATTAACTTACCCATCGGCATATTTGTTGCTTCGATACACCTACCTCACGGAGGTTTTCATATCGATGCGGTCACAACTTGGTCCAGGGAATCGGTGATTACAACTCTCCCAATCTTTCGGATATTCGCTGCCATAGCTTTAGGGTTGAGCTTCAGTCTTCTGACGGAACTCAAAGCGCAAACCCTTCAGGAGGCGGTGGGAATCGCCATTGCCAGCAACCCCAAGGTATTGGCTGCGGTCAGCGATCATCACGCCTGGGATCAACGTATCAACCAAGCTTTTTCAGGTTTTTTGCCCAAAATAGACCTCCACATGGGGACCGGACGGGAATGGACATCCAGTCCGACGACCCGGGCGATTGAGGGGGGCTACGCCTTGGATCGCGGTGAGCTGGGTCTTTCGATCAGCCAGATTTTATTTGATGGGTTCAATACGTTCCACCGTTTCAAACAAGCCGAGGCCCAGGCGCGATCTTCGGAAGCGGGTTTGCAGGATACCATCAATAAAGTGACGCAAGACACCGTGGAAATTTATCTGGAAACCCTCAAACAGATGGAAATCCTCGCCGTCAATGATGAAGCGATCCGCGTCCTGGAGCAGATTGTCAAAAAAATGGAGACCTTGGCCCAGATTGGCATCGGGACCGACATTGAGGCCAATCAATCCCGCAGCCGCTTGGTGATGGCACGTTCGGAGCGGACGACAACACTCAGAAAGCTGCACGATGCCGAGAGCCGTTTTACCGAAGTGACGGGGAGTGCGCCGGTTGATCTTGTATTTCCCGACATCTCCACAGAAATGCTCCCCAAAACTCTGGAAGGGGCACTGAACTTGGCATGGGACAAAGCCCCCGCCATCGAGGTTTCGCAGGCAGAGCTGGAAGCGGCGGAAGCGGAGAAAAAAATGTCCATCGCAAGCCTGTTGCCCAAAGTAAACCTTGAAATGAACATGAGTGACAACGCCAACATATCGGGAACCCGCAGCTATACCAAAAGTGCTTCGGCCATGTTTAAATTGGAATACAATCTGTTCAAGGGGGGGAGCGATTGGGCACACAATCGGGAAACCGCCAACAGGATGTACCAATCCCAAGAAAAATTAGAACAGGCACGCCGACAACTGACCAAGGAGGTTTCCTCCGCTTGGCATACCGCGACCTCCGAAGAACAACAAGTTCAACTGATGGAACAACATCTGTTGGTGCAAGAACAGGTCGCCGCCGCCTATCAGCAGGAACATGCGTTGGGAACCCGGTCTCATCTGGATGCCCTCAACGCCCTCAACGATGTTTTTTCCGCCAAACGCAATTTGGTGGAAGAACGGTATAAACAATTGCTTTCAAACTTGGATTTGCTTTCCAGCGTGGGTGTTTTAGCCCAAGTCATGGCCAAAGCCAGCTTCCTTTCCTCCCCCATACTCTCCGAAAAAAACCATGCCCCAGAGAAGGATGTTACCGCAACACACGGTGATCGGGAGACGCCGCTGTCGGATCTGGCATTCCCTTCCCTACTGGAAGAGACCGTCGCCATTGCAGAATCCGGGGAAATCCCCCCCGCACTCCCGACGACGATACCCATGACCTCCACTTTCAGTCCTGACCTACCCTTCCGGGAATGGGACAAACCGACAACCGATTTTTTGATCGACACCGTAAAAATCCTTGAAAAGGCCGATCAACAGTAACCGTTCACCCCCACCTACGGCCATGGAATTCCAAAAAAAAAGCACTTGGCAGACCCCTTGGGATCCAAGCCAAGTGCTTTTTTTGATGGCGCGCCCGGAAGGATTTGAACCTCCGGCCTACTGGTTCGTAGCCAGTTGCTCTATCCGGGCTGAGCTACGGGCGCAAGCGAAGGTGTGTAGTTACCAGGATTGCCAGAAAATGTCAACCGCTTTTGTTACCCGCAATGAACGAACTTTTCTGGACAGCCCTTTCACGGACCATCACAAGGAGTGAAAAATCCGCAACAGACTGTCATACCGTTTCTGGGAAACTTTGCCCGAAGAAACCGCCTCCTTGACTCCACACTCCGGTTCATGCTGATGGCTACAGTTGGAAAAACGGCAAGGTCGGGCATTTTGAGCGATGTCCCGAAAATAGCCCGCCAATGATTCCTTGGCAACGTTGACCAATCCAAACTCCCGTATCCCAGGGGAATCGATCAGGCATCCACCCGCAGATAGATGATACAACCGAGCCACCGTTGTCGTGTGTCGCCCACCTCCCGTAGGCTCATGGGAAGCACCGATGATCGGACTAGCCTCACCCTGGATCCATCGACCAATGATGGAAGATTTCCCTACCCCCGAATGCCCGGCAAACAAGCTGGTTCTGTCCCGTAACACCGCATCCAATCCTGCCATTCCCTGACTGGTGTGCGCCGAAACATAACAAATGCGATAACCCATCTCCACATAAGACTCGAAAACCTGGGTCAACGAATCCCGACCATCCAACTTATCCATTTTATTGACCACAACAACCGCCTCCATGGCGTTGGCCTCTGCCGCCACAAGGTATCGGTCCAATAGTCCCATGTTGGGTTTATCCGCAGCCAACGTAATCATCAACAAGTCAATATTGGCCGCTACCGTCTGAACATGTCCGCCAAAAGAGGGCCGTTGAAGGGCATTTTTTCTTGCATAAATGGACCAGATCACCCCCTGCGGCAGACCGTTGGCTGACCGACTCCATTGTACCCGGTCACCACACACCGGTTCCTGACCCGCCGTTTCGCGGATGGCACAACGAAACCGCATCCCCAAAGGATCCTCAACCTCCACATTAAATCCGAAATGCGATATGACTCGTCCCTCCTCCGGCGGAAAAACTTCGCTTTCCGCAAATTTTTCCCATACGGCACACTTTTTCTCGTGATTATTCTGCAAGCGTCGTTCCCGCATCTCATCGATGCGTTCCCTCTGTTTGCCTGTCAGGCGTTTTGCGGGGTTTCTTCGGGGCATGAATTGTGCTAGTAATGGCCTGTTGCTAGAGGTTGAGCCTATTGAACGAGAACCGAAAGTTGCAACGGTCCAGATCAAACCCGGTATCCTATACCCTTAGCCACCGATGTGCCATGATTCACGATCGCACCCGGAAACGCCATGAACAGCCATCATGATTAAAAAACTTCATACTTTCTTCACAACGATGAATCTGAAAAAAAAGACGACCTTGTTGATCGTCGCCCTTTACAGTGCCATGATCATTGTACTCGCCTTTGTCAGTTTGGTTACATTCCGTGAGTTTTCCATTTCAACCGCCAAGGAACATGTCCGCTCCGTCGCTGAGGTCATCCGCGTCAGCCTGACCGAATCCATGATCAACGGCGTCATCGACAAACGGGATCCATTCCTCAAACGACTTTCCGAAATCGAAGGATTATCACAAGCCCGTGTCATTCGCGGCCCCGTCGTCATCCAGCAGTTTGGCAACGGTCTTGACCGCGAAACGAGCAGCGATGATATCGACCAAGCCGTTCTCACCTCCGGCACCCCTTATTTTTCCATACTCGAAGGCGATGGCCCTCCCGTTTTCCGGGGAACCATTCCGTTTATCGCCTCCGATACCGGCACCCCCAATTGTCTGCAATGCCACAACGTCTCCAAGGGTCAGGTGTTGGGTGTCGTCACCATCCACCTTTCCATGGGGCAACTGCGCACCAAAGCCCTGCAAACCATCGCCATCATGTTGGCCATCATCGCATCCTTCGCTATGTTCTTCGCTTTCGTCCTGCGCCGCCAGATTTCACCCGTTGTCCGCATCGCCCAAGGTGTTCAGCACGTCGTTGCCCGCGCCACCGATGGCGACTTCAGCGGAAAAATCGATTATCGCGGAAACGATGAAATGGGCCTTATTTCCCGCGATCTCAATCGCCTCATGCAACATCTACAAAGCAACCTCGGATCCATCAGCCACGACATCTCCAAGCTGATCCGTTATGAAATCGAAGCCAACTGCAATCTCGTCACCGCAACCACCGAAATGGTGGAAACCTTGTTGGAAGTCGCCCAATTCAAGCAAGCTGTTGAAGAAGACCAGACAACACAGGAAATCTACCTGCGCATCAGTCAATTGTTGACCGATAAATTTGGCGTCTCCACGTTTTCCATCTACGAGGTTCTCCCCGGAAACAACAACATACGTGCCGTTGTTGTCAATTCCGATCCACAAAAATCAATCTTTTGGTGCGATACCGTGATCCTGCGCCACGCCGATTCCTGTCGTGCCCACAGAACCGGACATCTCATCGATTCATTTGACAATTGCCACATTTGTACCCAGTTCCTGCATTCCGACTTGACCAAAAATCTGGGTCATATTTGTATTCCCATTTTTCATTCCGGTCAGGTGGGTACCATCATTCAAATCGTTGCGCGACGTTCCGAAGGACCCGTTTACCAGTTTCTCTTACCCTTTATCCGCACCTATCTGCGCGAGTCTTCCCCCACTGTCGAAGCCAAACGTCTTTTGGACACCCTCCGGGAGTCATCCATCAGGGATGCCTTGACCGGACTGCATAACCGACGTTTCCTGACGGACTATGAAGATACCCTGGTTGCCACAACCCTGCGTAAAAAGAATAGTCTTTCGTTCTTAATGATGGACTTAGATCATTTCAAACAGATCAACGATACCCATGGCCATGATGTCGGAGACACCGTGCTTAAGACGTTAGCCAAAATCTTGCGTAGTCAAGTAAGAACTTCCGATATCGTCGTCCGTTACGGCGGGGAGGAATTCCTGGTGATCCTACAGGAGAATACCGACTTTACGGGGGCCAAACTGGCGGAAAAAATTCGAACCGCCGTAGAGCAAACAAAAATTCAATTTTCCGGGGGGATACTCCAAAAAACCATTTCGATTGGTGTTGCCAGCTTCCCTGCGGATGGCGATGGATTCTGGGATGTTGTCAAAGCGGCAGATTTGGCTCTGTATGCCGCCAAAAAGGGGGGACGCAATCGGTGGGTTTGCTACGACCCAAAACTGGCCGACAATCATCCCTGAACAATTCACCGTTCCGCCAGTCCAAGCAATCGTTGAATCTTTTCCCGATCCATAAACGATGCGCCACACCCCTCTTGACGGGTAAGCCAAGCATCACCCACGGCATCAATCCCCTTAAAAAAACTATTCTGCTTAAATTTCTCCAAGCCTTCTTCCATCCCTTCCATGCAAACCATCCAGGGCAACTCCAGGGCATCCAGGATCGTACCACACTCAGAAAAATGTTCTCTCCCTGTTGACCATCCGGGCTGCCACACCAAACCATCCAACAACGAAGCCCAGGGTTTGATCCTGTCCACCTCTTCGAGAATTTTGACCTGCGACCCCACCACGGTATGAACAATCCGGCACCGTTGGTTACGGACAACCGAATAGAGCGTCCGCAAGGTCTTTTCGTCAGCGGTCCCGCACCACTGCAAAGTATCGCACCCAAGTCGATGAAGAATGGCCGACACTAGTGATGGTTGCGTCAGATGGGTGACGAGAAAACGACTCATGGAAAACGGTAAATGTTGTACCCAATCCAGACGGCCAAGATTATAGGACCAATTGGCATCAACGAGATCGAAACCGATGGCATCTACCCCGGCAGATTGACAATGACAGGCCGCCTCCATGGAAGAAACACCACCTATTTTAAGACACAGCGTTGAATCCGCACGCCAAAACTTCCCAAACGGTGCGGATCGGGTCGTTCCCGCAGCCTGAACTGAAATTTTATCGTGGGGCATATGCCCTGGACTTCCCATCTCCAAAACCTGGGCATCCGCAGTACCGATATTCAAGAAACAATGATCCTCACCCGGATCCAGTTCCAGCATATCCCCGGTTACCAACTCCAACTGCCAGTTCTCAAACACACTGGAGACACGTAAAACACCATCCATGACATAAAACCAGGACTTTCTAAGGAGATGGAAATGATGACTTGTTGATTTCCCTGGTTTGATCACCAGCAGCTTCACATCCGCCCTGTCCGACCCCTTTGCCGCTGCCCCCTGAGACAAGCTTCGTTGCTGACCATAGGGGGTAGCAAACCAATCGGGATGGGATTGTTTAAAATGTTTCACCGTCAAGCCCTCCCTGATTAAAAAGGTTGCGATTCTGTCGCCGGGACCGTGGCATAAACCCAGTTGCCCCCCAGTTATAACTCATAAAAGGAGATGATCTCCACGGGAAAACACAGCCTTTGTCGCCATGGTCCCTGCAAGAGCAGGGAATCACCATCGTAAGGAGACCCTGGGTGCGTCATCAATTCCCATGTCTTGGGTAACGGCTTGGAACGACCGTCACCAAAATGTTGCATGAATGTGTAAAGAGCTGTAAATGCTTGGGTGGTGATGGTTTGATGATTGGCATCCACATGATTGTCGGGATAATGATCCCCCTCTTCGGGAAAAATGGTCCAACTCCCACGAAGGCGATGAATCCCATATTGCCTTTGGATGCGGGTCAAACTGGAAAAAAGTGCTGGAATTCGGTGAACATGATGGTGCGAATCCAAATGACTGACCCAAAGTCCCATAGCCAAAGCCCGATCAATCTGTGCCGACCATTCGGTAAAAACCGCCTGTTGAACAGCCGGTGTCAGATTGTCACGAGAAAACCCTTCGGTAAACTGGCCATGGGGATCTAAAATAGGGGTCAAACTGGGATTATGGGTCAACGGAGTGCCATAGGTGATATTCAGATGAATCCCAAAGGAACAATGGGGATAATCGGGAATTTTTGCCACCGCATTTCCCACTGCGGCCCCATTCATGATCATGGTCGCCGACCGCAGGTGTCCCTGGTCCATCAATTGAAAAATGCGATCATTGACTTCCTGGGAGATTCCAAGATCATCGGCATTGATCACACAGAAAATGGTATCGGAAGATGATTGCGTCATGATTGCCGACCCTGGCCAAGTTCTTTTAACCCAAACCAACGTTTGAACTCATGGAAAACACGTTGCCTCTGTACTACTGGAAATCGGGCACAGGTCCTCCCGTAGTGGGTATCACCGGGTTTGGTTGCGCCCATTGGCTTTTGCGCCCACTGGCGGCGCAATTGGAACCGCAATTTACCGTCTGGCTTGCCGATAACCGGGGCACAGGTCGTTCGCCACAAGACGACACCCCCTTTGATATCGAAGATATGGCAGCCGACATCCTGACCATCATCCGCAATAAGATTGGCGAACCGGTACATCTGTTTGGCGTCAGCATGGGGGGATTCATCGTGCAACACCTGCTGACCATGGCACCCGACGTCATTCGTGCAGCCACCATACTGTGTTCAACATCGGGGGGACCCCATTTCCGACCACTTTTCCTGTATTGGAGCCTGCAACAGATGCAGAAGGTACTACAAATGAGTCCCGATGCCTATGCCCGATGGATATTGGAACCCGCAGTCAGCCCCAAATTGGCTTCCTATCCAGAAGCCTATGACTTCATGTTGCAACACCGATTGGCTCATCCAGAAAATTTGCACACGGTCTTGGCACAGTATCATGCCATGTCCCGATTTTTCCATAAACCTCTGGATCTGAAAGCGGTTCAAACTCCGGTGTTGATCGCCTGCGGTGAACAGGATCCTGTTTTTCCCATCGCCAACTCCCAGCTTCTGGCACGCATGTTACCCAACGGAAAACTCATCATCTTTCCCGATACAGATCATCTGTTCTTTGTGGAAAAATCCAAAGAGGTCGGACAGGCCATGTTAGAATTTTTCACACAGCATGGGAACAATGCGTAGCGTAGAGGGGCGCGTGAAAAATCAAAGTCAAAACCCTGGGGGCAATCCCCCAGACCCAGGGCAATCGCATTTGAAATTGGCACGTACAAATTCCTGAAAATGATCAATTATTAAAAGAAAAAAGGGGTCTGGGGGATTGC
>PEAO01000169.1 GCA_002753615.1 Magnetococcales bacterium DCbin2 | reverse complement strand
GGTTTCCATGTTCAGACTTTGATTTAAAGTCAAAAACAAAGTCAAAAGAGAAAATGGAAGCTTTTTATTTAAAGTCAAAACCCTGGGGGCAATCCCCCAGACCCCTTTTTTCTTTTAATAATTTTTGTTGGCACGCCCAGAAAAATGGCCGGTTATGGACGATAACCGGCCATTCCCCATCAACCACGGGTCGCCCGCATTTCGGCGGGAAAAACCGGCGGCGCATCCGACGGTTCAATATGGAAGGCGGTTCCATCATCCAAAACCATGCGTCCCCCCCATTTCCCCGGTTGATCAAACTCCAACGAGGCCACCCGTCCTTCAAGATCTTTTTTGGGTACGTAGCAGATCAACAGGCCATTGGAGTCCCGGCGCAGCATGACCTTTGGCATGGATTTTCCCCTCACAGATATCGGTCAACGGACCAGATCATAGTTATAATCGGTTTCGCCATATTTGATGGTATCCCTGTCTAATTTTTCCATCACCGCATTGACCAGCGTTGTCAAAAGGGTCATGGCCCCCTCATAGCCCAGCGTGGTCGAGCGGTGCAGATGATGGCGGTCAAAAATGGGAAACCCAATCCGAATCAAAGGGACTTCATGTTCCGGTCCCTTGTGGAACGTGTCGCGTTGAATAAACTTGCCATAGCTGTTGCCAATAAGAAAATCGGGTTTATCGGTAAACAACAAGGAACGCAGGTGCCATAAATCTCTCCCCATATGGACTTCCGCCTGTTGCCCGTAAGGACTTTCCTTGAGCCATTTGGTCAGTCGTTTGGCCCACAACTTGTTACCGTTGTGGCAAAGTACATGTTTGGGTTCTGCCCCCAACTCCATCAAAAACTGACACATCCCCTCGACAAAATCGGGATCGCCATACAGCGAAAAGGTTTTGCCATGAAGCCAAGTATGGGAATCTCCCATCATGTCCACCAGACGGCCCCGTTCCAACTCCAGGCTGGCGGGAATCGCCTTGCCGGTCAATTCCGAGACCTTCATCAAAAATTCATCCGTCCACGTCAACCCCATGGGCGGTTTGATCTTGCTCAACGGCTGCCCCCAGGTCTCTTCCATGTATTTGCGAGTTTTGCTCAGGCCAAAGGGTTGCAACATTAAGGTATCGATGGCGTTGGGGGCATCTTTGAGTTCCTCCACGGAGGTCCCCCCCTGATACATGCGGTATTCGCCATCCGCAGGGGTATCCAACACTTCACTGGGATCGGAAAGCAGAACATGATCCACCCCCATCTCATTCAGCATCCGCCGCATCACCCGATAGTTGCCCAAATAGGTCTCGAATCCGGTGATGATGTTCAACTTACCATTACTGCCAACTTTTTTGTTGGCCATGTCGTTGACGGTAAAATAGCGCAATGTCCCTTCCATCATGGCATCGTAGCCGGTGACATGGCTGCCGACAAACGATGGGGTATGGGCAAACGGCGTCGGAACATCTTCGGGAATCATCCCATCCTTCTTGGCGTTGGTGATGAAAGCGTTTAAATCATCCCCAATGACCTCCGCCATACAGGTCGTGGAGATGGCGATCATCTCCGGTTTGTAGAGCGCGTAGGCGTTTTGCAATCCGGCATGCATGTTTTTGTGGCCACCAAACACCGCCGCATCTTCCGTCATGGAGTCGCTGACGCAGGCGACAGGTTCCTTGAAATGGCGGTTGAAGTAGGTGCGAAAATAGGCAATGCACCCTTGGGAACCGTGGATATAGGGCAAGGTTCCCTTGAACCCCAGAGAACACAACAGCGAGCCTAAAGGTTGGCAAGCCTTGGCGGGGTTGACGGTCAGCATCTCACGCTGAAAATTCAGCGTCTTATACTCTTCGGAGGTAGTCCACAGAAATTTTTCTTCCAAAAAGGCTTTGTCGGGCTTGTCTTCGCATTCACTGGCCTTGCGGGCCAAGAGATCCCGGTATTCCGGTTCCATGAAAAGTGGATAACAGGGTTTAATCTGTTCGGTCGATTGACTCATGACGATTCCTCACGTCCCGCGCCTCCAATCTGAGGACAACGGGCTGATAGGTTATTGGAAAACGGTGCCCCAGGGACGGTCAGCTTTTCCAGGGAGCCTTCATCTTTTTCCAGCAGGGATTGTTCACGGTCATGTCGATATCACGGGCAAAAATGGCGTAACCATCATAACCGTGGTAGGGACCGCTGTAATCCCAGGAGTGCATCTGGCGAAAGGGGATGCCCATCTTTTGATAGACATATTTTTCCTTGATGCCAGCACCGATCAAATCCGGTTTGATCCGGGAGACAAACTGTTCCAGTTCAAATTCACTGACATCATCGTAGATCAGGGTGGTATTGCCCAACTCTTTCGTGGTCCGGTCATAATCATCATTATGGCCAAATTCATACCCGGTCCCCACCACCTCCATACCGAGATCCTCATAGGCCCCCACCACATGGCGCGGTCGCAGCCCCCCCACATAAAGCATCACCCGCTTCCCCTGGAGACGGGGGATGTATTTGGCATTGATCGCCTCCACCATGGGTTGATACTTGGCGATTACCCTTTCAGCACCCTCCTTGATTTTGTCATCAAAATGTTCGGCGATGGCCCGCAAGGAAGCGGCAATTTTGGTGGGACCAAAAAAGTTGTATTCCATCCAAGGAATGCCGTATTTGGCCTCCATATGGCGGGAAATATAGTTCATGCTCCGGTAGCAGTGGAGCAGGTTGATCTTCACCTTGGGAGTCCGTTTAATTTCGGCGAGGGTGCCATCACCAGACCATTGCGCAACCACCCGCAACCCCATCTCCTCCAGCAAAATGCGCGATGACCATGCATCACCCCCGATGTTGTAGTCACCGATGATGGCGACATCGTAGGGAGATGATGCAAATCCATCATCCAACCCACTGTCCAAGAGGTGATCGCGGATGGTATCGTTGGCGATATGGTGTCCCAAGGATTGAGACACCCCGCGAAACCCTTCGCAACGCACCGGAACCACCGGCTTTCCAATTTTTTCCGTCCCCTTGCGGGCTACCGCCTCGATATCATCACCGATCAATCCCACGGGGCATTCGGATTGTACGGAAACCCCTTTGCTCAAGGGGAACAAGGTTTCCATCTCTTCCAAGATTTTGGCCAGCTTCTTGTCGCCGCCAAACACAATGTCCTTCTCCTGAAAATCGGAGGTGAAGTTCATGGTGCCAAAGGTATTCACCCCCGTGTAACCCACATAGTAGTTACGACGACCGGCCCGGGAATATTGACCACAACCTACCGGCCCATGGGAGAGATGGATCATATCCTTGATCGGCCCCCAAACCACCCCCTTGGATCCGGCGTAAGCACACCCCCGGGCGGTCATGACACCGGGCAGGGATTTACGGTTGGAGGTGATGCACGAACTACCCTGCTCCGTGGAGGAATCGCTGACCATCAAATGTTTGCTACGTTCGGCGCGTGCCTCTTCGGGATAAACTTCCAAAACTTTCTGAATCAGCCCTTGGGCCTCTTCACGGGTCAAAACCGACATGACCTCGCTCCTTTATGTGATGTTCCATGGAATGGTATCCATCCGGTCTGCATAAACTCATGCAAACGCTGCCACACCCTCTTGTGCGGCGGTGCGGCCAATGATGGTTTCATCTTCCTCTTCCAACATGCCAAATTCCATCATCAACCCTTCCAGTTCATCCATAGTCAACGGCGTTGGCACAACCATATTCTTGTTATCCCGAATTTTTCTTGAAAGATCCCGATATTGGTCCGCCTGTTTGGATTTGGGATCGTATTCAATCACCGTCATGCGGCGAATTTCGGCACGCTGCACCACGTTATCCCGAGGAATAAAATGGATCATTTGCGTACCCAGTTTGGCCGCCAAGGCTTCGATCAGCTCGTCTTCACGATCGGTATTTCTGGAATTGCAGATCAATCCCGCCAGACGGACACTGCCAGAGGAGGCATATTTGACAATACCCTTGCAAATGTTGTTGGCGGCGTACATGGCCATCATTTCACCGGAGACCACAATATAAATCTCCTGGGCCTTGTTTTGCCGGATGGGCATGGCAAAGCCACCGCAGACCACATCCCCCAGCACGTCGTAGAACACAAAGTCCAGATCCTCTTCGTAAGCCCCTTCTTCTTCCAAAAAGTTGATAGCGGTGATCACCCCGCGACCCGCACAGCCGACACCCGGTTCCGGTCCACCGGATTCAACGCACTTGATGCCGCCGTACCCTTTTTTCAATACATCCTCCAACTCCAGATCCTCCACCGATCCGGCATCGGCGGCCATCTGCATGATGGTGTTTTGCGCCTTGGAATGAAGGATCAGACGTGTGGAATCCGCTTTGGGATCGCATCCGACAATCATGACCTTGTTTCCGGCTTCCGCCAGACCGGCCACCATATTTTGGGTAGTCGTCGATTTACCGATACCGCCTTTTCCGTAGATCGCACATTGACGAAGAGCCATTGAGATATACCTCCTTCGAGAAACGGATACCGTGTTGTTTTTCACGGATCCTATTGATACGTTACCTATCCATAGCGCAGATGTTGTGCCATGCTGGTATTGTTCTTATAAGTTACTGAAATAAATTAAAAAATACGTTCACTCATACCATGAAAAAGGTGTGGCAAATGCGACAAGGATGGCGCGATTGTGTGGTTACCGACAATTTGGATGCGGTATCCATCGGGCTGCCGCGAAGGGGTTTCCTCCAGGGTGGCATCGGTGCGATGGATTGGGAGCCAATAGATTGGTTTTCCTTGCCGAAATCGCAAAGTTGACGGAAGATGAATAGCATGGCTCTACGCAGAAGAGGGAGGACAACCGATTGGGCAGTTCCACAACCCGCACCTGCTGGCACTGTCTGGTTGGTGC
>PEAO01000076.1 GCA_002753615.1 Magnetococcales bacterium DCbin2 | reverse complement strand
AAGGGGGGGAATGAATTATCGAATGTCAACGTGCCTAAGTGAACGATCCCGCACCCAGTACCAAGTGTCGAAGGCCCGCCTTATGGCAGGTCTCCGGGTCTAACATCCGGTAGGGGTCTATGACCACCCGACCAGCCATTTCCGCCGCGAGACGGGCCGGTTCCAAGCGGGCAAACTCAGGCCATGGGGTCATGATGACGATGACGTCTGCCCCACGGCAGGCGGTCCATGCATCGGCAACCGTCGTCAATTGAGGAAAAATTCCCGGTTCCATGGTGACGCTGGGATCGTAAGCCCATAGCGCACGGGTGGCTAATTCCGCAATCAACGCCAACGCCGGAGAATTTTTGGTCGAAGCGGTGTTTTCTTTGTAAGCCAAGCCCAAGATGGCGATACGTGCCCTGGGGTTATGGGATAAAACCGCGTGATGCAATTGGCGTAATGGCCATTCTTTTCGATACCGGCTATCGGTCATCCAGGCGTGGGCAACACCCACCTCACAGCCCGTTATACCTGCCAGATGGCACACATTCTCGACATCTCGTTCCAAATTACCTCCAGAAATTCCCAAACCAGGCTTCAGGTAGGCATGGGGGCCGATCCGCTTATCCAAACGCAGGGCCGGGACGATCTCTGTCCAGTCTGCCCCCAGGTGGCTGCACAATTCAGCCATCATATTGGCGACGCTCACCGAGGCAATCAGACACATGTTGATGGAAATCTTTGCTAGTTCAGCACTTTCATAACGCATCGGCAAAATCGGACAACCAAAGGCCCCTAAAAACTCGGCCAGGATACCGGGAATCGGTTGGTGACGATCCGCTTGTCCCAGGATAATCCGTTCCGGTGTGGTGGCACGCTCTATGGCATTTCCAAAAACCAGGGTCTCCACTTGGTAAAAAAGTCGTTGCGTATCCAGGGGAATGGAGCGGGTAAACCCAGGAGGAACCTGGCAAAGGACCACCAACAACGCCTCTTTCCGTAATACGGACAGCACCCGGTCGATCATGTTCCGTACCAAGGTCAGATCACTCTGACCCTGATCGTTGGTTACCACATCCAGGGCAATGGTGACGATATCACATACAGACAAGTCGTTCAGATCTGCGGTAAAGGTCAAACGGTCACGATATTTGGTGAATGTCTCTGGAAGGTTGGGTTCCAGAATAGGGAAAATTCCTTGAGAAATGGCGTTCACCAAGGGGGGATCATCGGCGTAACCGAGGGTGCGAAATCCTTTGGAGGCCGCTGCGACCGATGAAATCAGACCGAGGTGGGTCAAACCGGCAAAGCCGACAACTAGGGTACTCATAAAGGGAACCTCGCCAACGCCTCGCGGCGCAATCGATTTAAAACCCGGTTAATCTCCACGTCATTGGCCAGATTTCCGCCGCTACCACGTTGTACAAGCCCTTTGAAGTGATTGTATTCCAACGCCCAGGTGGGATCGGGTTGTGTCAAGGTGATGGCATGACTGGGGGGGCGGCCACTGGGAAGTACCCGTTCGTGAAGCGTCAACGTACTTGGTCCCCACTTGCACAGGGAAGAAATATGGGCACTCCCTTTTTCACCGTACACCTCCGCCACAAAATGATTCCGCCAACTCAAAAGTGACATTTCCAATTCCACCAAAATATCACCCTGTCCGATGCATAAGATGTGGTCAAAGGCTTTATTTTCAAATCTTCTGGCGGCCTGAATCGACAATGGTTCTGGTAAATGGCCAAACAGGAACAGCAGCAGATCAAGCAAATGGGAGCCGAGGTCCGGCAACACCCCAGCCTCCTGATCGCGCCACAGGGAATCACGGACATCGCGGGCAGTGCCGTTGCCATAGAACATGCGTATCCGAAAAATGCGTCCCAACGACTTATTTTCGATCACTTCCTTAAGGCGTATCAGGTGGGGTTCAAAACGATGATTATATGCCGTGTAACCAACCACCCCTTTCTGTTGTGCTTCCAAGGCCAAGGCGGATAAATCATCATCCGATTCCGAGAATAAAGGCTTTTCGACCAAAAAATGTTTGCCCTCGGCGATCAGGTGACGAATCAAGGCCATTTTAGGTTGGTCTGGAACGCACAGCAATGCGGCGTCGTATCGGTCTGAAGGGAGATCCTCCAGACGCGAAAAGTCAGCCGCCGTGTGGGTATCCACCGTTGCGACGGCATCTTTTCCAGCGAAGTGCAACCTTTTTTTGCCCTGAATGCCCAGGCCGACAATGACAACGCGCATAACAATCCTAGAGTTTCTTCATTCCATGCCGATGGGTATGAGCCAGCCCGTCCTTCAAAGATGTGTAATGGAAGTCGGGAAATGCCTTGAGACAGGCGGTGATATCATAATGCCGATGCGTCACGGGATTTTGCCGCGGGGTGCCCTGGATGGCGGTCGGTTTTTCAAACAAGGAGACGACGTGTTCGGCAATGGCACGAAAAGACCAGGATTGCCCCGTGGCAATGTTCAAAATACCCTGGCTGCGGTGTTCAGCAACGCGACATACGATATCGGCGACATCCCGGATCCAAACATGGTCCCGTTGTTCTTCCCCTTCACCGAACAGGGTGATGGTTTCACCGACGGCGGCTTGACGCATGAAACGGTTGGGACCGTAGCCATTGTGGGGATCGGCAGCACCATAGAGCAAACTGGGCCGTAATAGGCATAAAGGGATTTTTGTACTGGCTTGCAGCAAAGCCTCCCGGGCCATGTGCATGGCCCCATGCAATGAACCGGGGTGGGCGCAGTCCCCCTCTCGCACCAAATCCAGATCGTCGCGATAGACGGCATCAGAGCTGATATAAATCAGATGAGCGGGTGTTGTCTGGGCTATGGCCTCGGCGACCCCTTTGGCCATGGCCAGATTTTCCATGAAGAGTGGCATGGTTTTGCAGGGGGCGCGTGCTGAAACAAAGATCAGCGTATCTTCGGACCGCAGACGGGCCGCCAACCGTTTTCCGGCATCGGAGCCTGTCAGGTTGACATCGCCGGAGCCGATCGCCTCGGCTGCGATTTCCCGCTCGTTCAATGCTTTTGCGACTGAAGAGGCAACGAATCCCTGACTACCCAGGATACAAACACGACTTGGTTTTTGCGGCGTGGTCCAATGATGTTTCAGCATGTCAGCAGCTTTCCTCCAGTTTGCTCAATTTTGCCAAAATGTCTTCCGGCTTGATGGGAATGTTGCCATCCACTTCGCATTCGCAAGCGGCTGCCATGGTTCCCAGGATTGCGGCAATGACCTCATTTCCTGTTTTAAGCATGGAAAGGGTCGCATAGGCCAGCAATGCATCCCCGGCACCGACGGCATCGACCACATGGCCGACAAAACTATCGACGGAGAAAAAATTATTCGGTCGGACAGAACGGTCATCACAGACGGCGAAGAGACCCCGTGGACCCAACTTAAGCATGACGGTTTTGCATCGGGTTTCTCGGAGCAATTGTCCCGCCAGAGGGCCGACACCCGAATCCTGGTCCGCCAGGACAAACCGGGCTTCGCGTTCATTGGGGGTGATGAGGTCAAAGTCAAGAAACTCCGAGATGTTACCCCAACGACTGGCCACTTGGCTATCGGCCACCTGGGAACCATGGTCTGGAATTGCGGCGGTTAATCGGACGACGGTATCACGATTGAAAATACCATGGCGAAAATCGCTGAACACCACGGCATCACAGGGAGTATTGCGTAATGTCTCTTCCAAATGGACCAAAATGGGTTCGGAAATCTGGCGATTATCCAGGCGATCAATCTTCAATAGTCGGTAATCGTTGCAGACGATGGCATTTTTATTGACTGTGGGACGGGATTTGTCCACAACGTGCCGACAATCAACACCCGCTTCCTGAAGATCATTCAGGACAAAATCCTTGAGTTCATCGTTTCCCAGAACGGTAGAAAATGTAGTCTTGGCACCCGCAGCCTGCAAATGTTTGCAGACGACACCGGCACCACCGACAAAATTTTTGCAATGTTCATAAAGGACGCTGAATGTGGGGGTTTTTGTCTGACCGCCGATCAGGGTGGTTTGCGTCAGACTATCCACGATGGTGTCACCCAGGACATGAACCCGAAATCCTTGCAGGCTCGAAACCGTTTGTCTGAGGGTATCGAAGGTGATGCCATGCTCGTGCATCAGGAGCAACAATTTTTCCTGTTTGATATTGGGTTCCGCCAATTCGATGAGGTGTGACGAAGAGTAGACCACATCGCCCGGAGTGAAGATCAGTTCACCGCCATAGGATTGCAATACGCTGGATTCCTCAGCCGTTTTCGTGGCCATGCCGCCGGAAACATATTCAAAGCCTTTGGCAAACAGATCGGGTTTTAATGTTGCGATATTTGCCAATGGCTTGGCTTCGGAATCAATCAGAACGTAGTCCACCATTTCAAAGGCGGCCAAGTTAAGTGCCCGCAACCGTTCGGGGACATGGGGTCGGTAGATACCCTTGGTGATGTGGCGATCACTGGTGATGCTGACTACTAGGACATCGGCTTTACTCTTTGCAAACGCCAAATGATGCACATGACCAGGATGTACCACGTCAAAGACGCCATGGCACATGACAACCCTTTTTTTGCGCGGAAACGGGCCAAGAATCTCCTGTAATTCGGAGACGGACTTGATTTTATATTGGTATTTCTCAAAGAAGGCGTTCGTCATTTCCCGATCCTAAAGCATTCGAATTGGCAGTGCGGTATGCATCATGGCGGTTTAGATGAAATTCATGTGGGGCACCGATTGCGTGTCAATTTGATGCAGATAGCGATTGATCTCGTCCATACGGCAGTTGACACGGCACTCGGAAATATCCAGTTCCTTCATCACAAACTCAAATCCTCTGCGCCGCCCTTCCCCTTCCCAAATATCTTGAAAAGAGTTTTCATTGATATTGCCATATTCAAACCGTTTATCAAGTAAGAACGCACTACACCCGGACACGGTACCGTTGGCCATGACAAAACCCCACAGGAATGGCGTGGAGTAGCACCGGTGATAACGGTCTTCGGCAGTGAACTTTTGCATGGTATGACCTCGGAATATGAGGTAAAAATCTTTCGTATTCAAGTGCGATAGCGAATTGCCGTAGTCGATGAATTGTTGGTAGTCAAATTGTTTGTATCGTTGCGTGTTGCTGAATAAATGCTGAGAGTAGGGCTTGACGACAAGATAATCCAGCCCAATGTCATCACGACATATTTTTGCCAATGTCTCTATTTCATTATAATTTTCTTCCAGTAACAATATCTGCGCACCCAGTGTGCAAGTGAGACGATGGTCTCGTTTATGACGCGCCATGGCGGTCATATTGGCAATGGCTTTATCAAAATCACTCGGCTTTGTTTGATGCAATGCCGCATAGGTAGCAGCGGTCCCCGCATTGATGGAGACCTTAAGCCAGGAAAGGGACTGCAAGGCTTCATCGATAAAACCAGGTGGCATGACGGTAGCGTTTGTCGTAATGGAGACATCCATGCCCGCCGCTTTTGTCATGGTGACGATTTTTGCCATTTCTTTATGCAGCAAGGGTTCTCCTTCCCCGGCATACATAATGCTCTTAACCCCAAGTCGTCCCATTTCTGGAACGCGCTTGGCTAAAAGCTCGGCATCCAATCGGACCGATTGATAGCCGATGTAATCGACGGCACAAAAAACGCATCGGTGGTTACAGGCACCGACTGGGGCGATTTCAACGTAGATCGGGTAGACGGTTCGTGCGCGCTCCCAATCACCCTGGACGGCCAACACACGGGCTGCCCTCTCTGGATGGAAGATCATCTTATGGGTATCGATACGATAGGGGTCACGACTCACGGTGGTATATCCTGCTTCAACGGTTAACGAGATGCCTGCAATCCAAAAAAACGGCTCAGTCTGTCTTAGGGCTGAGTTGGAAGCGGGGGGATTATTTGGTTATGGATTCCCACTTGTTGCTGACCCGCATCATGCGTGGGTCCGAAACCATCAGATGCCAGAACACCCCCTGGAATCCTTCTGAATGGGGGGTAACACCCTCTGGATTGACTGTGGGGACCACCACACAGGCATCGGCGACGCGGGCGGTGAATCCACCATCCCGTCCAACGATGCCAAGGATGCAGGCTTTTTGTTCAACGGCATACTCCAGGGCGTGGACGATGTTGGCACTGACATTTTTTTCTTTGTTGCCGCCACCGACGGAGAGGACGAAAACACCGTCATTACTGTTCAGACGACTGCCCCGTAACCATTCGACGAAAACGGTGGCCCATCCCTCATCATTGGTGCGGGCGGTGAGTTCCGCCACGTTGTCCACCGGGCTGTAGACCTCCATACCCGCCAATTTGCGAAAATCATTGACGGCGTGGGTACAATTGGCGGCACTGCCGCCGACACCGATGAAAAAAAGCCGTCCCCGTCGCTCGCGGATGGCAAGCAATTTTTGGATGATTGCCTCGATTTGGCGACGATCCACTCGTTCAAGGATCGTTATGGCTTCGCTGATGTATTGGTCCACATGAGACATGTCCGTTTCGTCCCTTGTCACTCGGTAAAGATTAGCGATACGACCACCGGATGGCCACCCACGGTCTATTAACACGACCTTGCCCACAATTTATAGGGTCTGTCTCGTCATGCAAGGAAAAATTTCAAATGCCCGTTGAGACTAATTTTGTATGGCTTTATGGGTTTGGTGAACATAAACAATCATTAATGGCGTGATTATTGCTTGTTTCTGGCAAACGGAAACATCAATAACGAAACTTTGACGATCGTGTACCGAGGGAGAGTTCACCGTGAAAACAAACATCAATTCCGCCGAATTGGCCATTCTCCAAGAACTTGAAGATTATGAAGAATGGCTTGAATTCTTTATTGAAATTGGTGAAATCAACATCAACGAAGAGTCTGATTGCACCCTGTGATTCTGATGGTGCCGATTTCCGAATCGTCGCGGTGTCACGTTTTGGGTGAATGACACACTCTTGCCAACCATCTCCGATTTCCCATATACCTTCTTGATGATTCGGAACAAGGTCGAAAATTCAATGGAGTTGAAGTGATGTCGTGATCTTGCTGCTCTGGTGCAGAGGAAACATATGGGATGAGAAGCGTGTCTAAACGGTATAAAATTCTTATCGTGGATGATGATCTTGTCAGTTTAGAATTGCTCAGGGAAATATTGCGGGATGAGTACACCTTGGTTTTTGCAAAAAGTGGCCAGGAGATGTTGCGATCCGTTCTGGATGGTCCCGATTTGATTCTTTTGGATATCATCATGCCGGATATGGATGGCTATGAATGTTGTACTCATCTGAAATCTAACCCGGAAACCCATGATATTCCAGTGATCATTGTCAGTTCCATGGTGGACGAGGTGGACGAGGTGAGAGGTTTGGCATCGGGGGCTGTGGATTATATCAGCAAACCGGTCAAAGCGGCGGTGATTCGCGCACGCATCAAAACCCATCTGGCTTTGAAGGAATCTTTGGAAACGATTGTTCATCAAAATCTCGAAATTAAAAAGAAAAACGAAGAACTTCTGGAGGCTGACCGGATTCGGGAAGATGTTGACCAGATTGTCCGTCATGATTTAAAAGGGCCATTGAACTTTATTATTGGCGCACCAGGCTTGCTGATCGAGGAGTTAAATCCGGGACCCACCCAGCTCAAACTGTTTCGTGAGATTGAGGCGGCGGGTTTTCGCATGTTGGACATGATCAATCGTTCCCATGACCTTTATAAGATGGAGCGTGGTCTCTATCGATGCAACCCGGTTCCGGTTGACTTGATTGCTGTCATCAGCCGGGTCACCCAGGAGTTGCAGGGGGGGCTGACGCAAAAAAGGCTGACCTTGATGATTTCCATGAATGGTCGCGTGATTGACGGTGGCGAGACATTTTTTATCTTTGGGGAAGAGCTTTTATGCCACGCTATGTTATCCAATGTTATCAAAAATGCGATTGAGGCCTCACCGGAGAAGGAATCGGTGGCAATTATTCTCGGCCAGGCGGATCGCGCATTCATACGGATCACCAATACCGGGGAAGTGCTGCCAGAAATCCGGGATGTTTTTTTTCATAAGTATGCCACGGCGGGCAAGCGTCACGGCATGGGACTTGGGACCTATTCGGCCAAGCTGAATGCCAAAACGATGGCTGGGGATATCCGAGTGGATTTCAGTCAGGAGGGAAAAACAACCATTGAAATTTATTTGCCGTTGAAAAAGTGGGTGGACGGTCCCGTATGATTTATGCCTCGGATAAAGATGATGGAACGTTGGGGTGGGTTTTGATCTCCAATTCTTTTTGATCGTTACACGTCAAAATCACCTTGCCACCCGACCGCAACGGCCCAAACAAAATGTCGTCGGCCAACGTTTGTCTTACCTTTTGTTTGATCAGCCGCTCCATGGGACGCGCACCGTTGCTCCGGTCGTGACCATGCTCCGCCAACCATTCCCGCGCCCCATTCTCCACCTCCAGTTGAATATTCTGCTTTTCCAGATCTCGCTCCAAAGTGAATAAAAATTTGTCCACAACATACAAAATCGTTTTTTTATCCAGGGGGACAAAAGAAATAATGGCATCCAAACGATTGCGAAATTCGGGAGAAAAAATACGTTTGATCTCCTTCATTTCATCACCCATCTGATCCTGATGGACAAATCCAAGACTCGTTCGGGTCAGATCATGCGCCCCCGCGTTGGTGGTCATGATCAAAATCACATTGCGAAAATCGGCCTTGCGACCATTGTTGTCCGTCAACTTGCCATGGTCCATCACCTGTAACAAAATATTGAAAACATCGGGATGAGCCTTTTCAATTTCATCCAGCAACAACACCGCATACGGATTTTTGGTCACCGCCTCGGTCAACAGTCCCGCCTGCTCAAACCCCACATACCCCGGAGGGGCACCGATCAATCGTGAAACCGTATGCCGCTCCATGTATTCACTCATATCAAACCGAACCAATTCCACGGTCATTTCCAACGCCAATTGTCGGGCAAGCTCCGTCTTGCCAACACCTGTTGGACCGGTAAACAAAAAACTTCCAATGGGTTTTTCGGGATTGGCCAAACCCGACCGGGACAGCTTGATGGCTGTGCAAATTTGACCGACCGCCTCATCCTGGCCAAAGATGGATAATTTCAGGTTGGATTCCAGATTGGCCAAGACTTCCCGATCATCATGGGAAACCGAACGTGGGGGAATTTTGGCCATTCGGGCGATGACACTTTCGACATCTTTGATACCGATGGATTTTTTCCGTTTTCCCGGAGTCCATAGACGGACTGCCGCACCCGCTTCGTCCAAGACATCGATGGCAGAATCGGGATGGTGACGATCGTGAATATGTTTTTTGGATAGCTCAGCCGCCGCCTGGATGGCCGACGCCGTGTAGTGAATGCCGTGATGCTCCTCGTAACGCCCCTTCAAACCTTTAAGAATCAACACCGTTTCCGCCAAGGAGGGTTCACCCACCTCAATTTTTTGAAACCGACGGGCCAACGCCCGGTCTTTCTCGAAGACGCTACGATATTCTTCATAAGTGGTTGAACCGATGCATCGGATCTCCCCAGAAGCCAAGAGTGGCTTCAAAAGGTTGGACGCATCCATGGTGCCGCCGCTGGTGGCACCTGCGCCGATGACCGTATGAATCTCGTCGATGAAGAGGATGGCCCCCGGTTTTTCTTTCAGCCCCTTGAAAACCCCTTTCAAGCGCGCTTCAAAATCACCGCGAAACTTGGTTCCCGCCAACAATGATCCCATATCCAAAGAATAAACCACCGCATTTTTGACCGGTTCGGGCACCTGATCCAGCACAATTTTTAATGCCAACCCCTCGGCAAGATGTGTTTTGCCGACCCCGGACTCTCCCACAAACAACGGATTATTTTTCCGTCGGCGGCAAAGGATTTGAAGGGTCCGTTCCATCTCGGCGGCCCGCCCGATCAATGGATCGATGCGGTTTTCCATCGCTTCAAGATTGAGGTTGATGGTGAACTGTTCCAAAGGGTTTGACGAAGATTCTGGTTTACCCTGACGTCCATCCTCATCCCCGGAGTTGGGTGTTTTGACAAATTCATTGTCTCCCAAATCGTTCAGACTGTGGGACATGGCGGTCTGCACATCCAGACGGCTGATATTTTGCCGTTCAAGGAAATAAACCGCATGAGATTCTTTTTCGCTGAAAATCGCCACCAGGACGTAGGCCCCGGTCACCAAGTTTTTCCCGGCGGATTGCACCTGATAGACCGCCCGTTGGATGACCCGTTGGAATCCTACGGTGGGGGTGATTTCCACGGTGGAATCCGAGAGATCATCGGTCGGTATCTGGGTTTGCAGATGTCCTTCCAAATCTTCGGCAAGGAGGCCGATATCACAGCTACACAAGCTTAAAAGGGATGAAACTTCCGGGTTATCCATTAACGCCAACAGCAGATGTTCCACGGTAGCGTATTGGTGCCGTCGCTGTTTGGCACTGCGGATAGCCTTATTTAAGGAGATTTCCAGATATTTGCTGATCATATACCCACTTTTTTCAATCCTGTTCCATGAGGCATTTGAGTGGATAACCGCTACGGTGGGCATGGTTATTGACTTCAAAAACCTTGGTTTCGGCAATTTCACGCGGATAAATGCCACAGACCCCACGTCCATCGTTGTGGACGTTGAACATGATCCGGGTGGCATCTTCCAGGGATTTACGAAAGAAACTCATGATCAAGTCAACCACAAAGTCCATCGGGGTAAAATCATCGTTAAGCAACACCACCTTGTACAAAGGGGGTTCCTGGGTTTTCGATTTGAACGCCGTTGTTGCGTCTGTATCGTGAAGTGTACCAAAAGGATTTGACCCGCTCATACCGTCGGTCTTTCATGAATGGCCATTCGGGATTGCATCATCTTCAACAGGCGGTTATTCTAGCTTTTTTTTATCCAAAGCGAAAGGATCCACACATTCATTGCGTTCATCCCGGAGCGACTGCTGTTTGTGCGGCGGTGTTGAGCAGCTCCTGGGCGTGTTCGCGGGCTGCGGGTGTAATCCGATTTCCCGCCAACATGCGGGCCAATTCTTCGACCCTTTGTGCAGGACTCAGGGGTTCTACGCTGACATGGGCTTTATCTTGGTGAATTTCTTTGCGTATGCACAGATGGGCCTGACCCCAGGCGGCCACCTGTGGGAGATGGGTGATGGTCAATACTTGGCGTCCGGTTGCCACTGTGGCCAACTTTTCACCCAGGCTTGCGGCGACTCTCCCCCCGATGCCCACATCCACTTCGTCAAAGACCAGCGTATTGGCGGGGAGGTTATCAGTTAGAACCGTTTTGATGGCCAGCATGATACGTGATAATTCTCCCCCCGACGCGACCTGCTTCAAAGGACGTAGCGGTTCCTGGGGATTGGCACTGACCATGAAGTGAATTTCATCCATCCCTTCGGGCCGGGGATCTCCCGTCAGGGGTTGGACATCGATGGCAAAACGGGTTTTGGCCATGTGAAGATCGGCCAATTGAGATTCTACCTCCACCATGAGACTTTGCGCCGCTTTTTCCCGGGATTGTTTCAGGAGTCGGGTTTGAATATCATACTGGCCGCGCAACGTGGTCAATTCTTTTTCGAGCCGATCCCGCCGTTCTCCCGCGTGTTCCAGAATATCCAGGTCTCCTTGAAACCGGGTTGTCAAATCTATCAGGTCATCCGGTTCCACCTGATGCTTGCGGCACAGCCGATAGATCCGGTCGAGTCGGGATTGCAGGGTTTCCAATAATTCGGGTTCGGTTTCAAGACCTTCGAGATAGTGACGCAACCGGACTCCACAATCTTCCAATTCATAATGCAGGGAACGGATGGCGGTTGCCAACGGGGTCAGTTCAGGATCCATCCGGGTCAAAGCTTCCAGGGTGGATGCGGCACTGTGGGTCATGGCGGTGGCACAGCCGGGGGCTTCTTGAATGGCATCCAAGGCTTGGGTAATCCCCTGGACCAGTTGCGCCCCATGTTGCAAACGCTGGCACTGCCCTTCCAACACCGTCATTTCACCCGCTTTGGGGGCGACCTCCAGGAGTTCCCGAATCTGGAAGGTCAAGAAATCTCGTTGTGTTCCGTTATCTCCGGTCAAAGCCAGAAGCCGTTGTTTTTCATCCCAGGTGGATCGCCATGACCGATACAGCGCGGCAACCTCTTCCAACAGGTTGCGATGGCCGGCATAGGTATCCAGAAGGTGACGTTGCTGCGGTGCGTTCAACAGACTTTGGTTATCGTGTTGACCGTGGATTTCGGCCACCAGATTGCCTGCTTCGGTCAACAGTGCCAGGGGGACGGGGGTTTCGTTGATGAAGGCGCGGCTACGCCCCTTGTCCGTCAATACGCGCCGTAAAAATAATCCGTCATCCAACCATGGAATTTCTTTTTGCTGCAACCATTCGCGGATGGGGTGGCTATCTTGTAAATGAAAATGGGCACTTACCATCCCCTTGTCGGTCCCAAAACGGAGCAAGCCCTGTTCGGCCCGACTTCCCAAAGCCAGGGATAACGCATCGATGATGATGGATTTTCCGGCCCCGGTTTCGCCGGTCAGAATGGTCAGCCCTTGTTCCAGGTAAAGCTCCAGACGTTGAATCAGGGCGATATTTTCAACCAACAAGTGTGACAGCATGGTCCATCCTCCAAAAAGGATCGAACGCGATGAATGCCAAAGGCATCGTCAAGGCAACGGGGTCCGGGCCAAGAGTTCCGCCAATCCCGTGTAACTGTGGGGTGTCAGTTCCAATAACCCTTTTTTGGCCGCTTCCGGGATTTCCAGCGTTGCGACAAATGTGGCGATTTGCTCCCGGTCCACCCGTTGGCCACGGGTTAGTTGTTTCAACCGTTCGTAGGGATGGGCAACGCCGTAGCGACGCATCACGGTCTGGATGGGTTCCGCCAAAACTTCCCAGGCCTCTTCAAGGTCGTTGTTTAAACGATGGGGATCACATTCTAGTTTGGCGATGCCGCGCAATGCGGAATCATAGGCGAGCAGGCTATAACCGTAGCCAACTCCCATGTTGCGCAACACGGTGGAATCGGTCAGATCGCGTTGCATACGTGATATGGGCAGTTTATCGGCCAAATGTCCCAAGAGTGCGTTAGCTAGCCCCAGATTACCCTCCGAATTTTCAAAGTCGATGGGGTTGACCTTATGGGGCATGGTGGAGGAACCGATTTCTCCTTCACGCATTTTTTGCCGAAAGTATCCCATGGAAATGTAGGTCCAGAGATCCCGGTCGAAATCTAACAAGATGGTATTAAAACGCATAAGCGCGTGGAAAAGCTCCGCCATGCCGTCATGGGGTTCGATTTGGGTGGTCATCGGTTGATGGGTCAGCCCCAGGGCTTCGACGAATCGTTTTGAGAATCCCGGCCAGTCTACGGCGGGATAACTGACGATATGGGCATTAAAATTGCCGACGGCACCATTGATTTTTCCATAGATGGGGATATTTTTTACCGCTTCTTTTTGTCGATGCAGACGATGGGCGACGTTGGCCAATTCCTTTCCCAAGGTGGTTGGTGTGGCATGTTGTCCGTGGGTTCGTGCCAACATGGGTTGGTTGGCGAATTGCCCGGCCATCTTCTGGATTTCAAGGATCAAAGCTTCCATCCGAGGGAGCATGACCGTTTTCCCCGCTTCCCGCAGCATCAACGCATGGGCTAGGTTATTGATATCTTCGGAGGTGCAGGCAAAGTGGACAAATTCCTGTAACCGGGCCAGGGGTGTTGCCTGGAGCTTCTCCTTGATGAAATATTCAACCGCTTTGACATCATGGTTGGTAATTTTTTCAATTTTCTTGACCGCAAGCGCATCGGATTCATCAAAATTTTGGACCAGGGTATCCAGCAGGGTCAGGGTCTCTGGGTCGAAGGGGGGTACTTCGGGGATGGCCTCTTCACGGGACAATGCTTTGAGCCATTCAATTTCGACACCGACCCGGTATCGGATGAGACCGAATTCGGAAAAAAAAGGGCGCAGGGGGGCTACTTTGCTGTCGTAGCGTCCATCCAAAGGAGAAAGTGCAAGAATTGATGACATGTTCTCAAGAACCCTATGGACTTAAAAATGGGAGAAGTGGGCAGATGACCCTTGGGGCGTATAGTTGCGTCACATCCCAGGTGAACCGGCATGGTACATGGGCCTTTCGATCAATGCCAGTGTGATCGAAGGTCAGGTTATTTTAAAATTTTGCAAAGAAAAAGTTCTTGATGGGATTGTTCATTCGGACGATAAGGTTTTATCGCGTCCTTCAAATGTAGTGATTCGTTAAGAATTTTTGTTTTCATTCGCTATTATTCACCAGCTTCGACAGGGAGTGGAGCCTTATGAAACGTCCATCAAGGAGATCGGTGTCGGCCTTTGCGGCGGTTTGGATCATTGCCGCGACGACCACAAGTTTTGCTTCCCGCGCCCAGGCCAATGATTTGGTTTTGGCGACCGTCCATGAGACCATGGCCATTACCGATCTGTTGGTTGCGACCACGCAGTTGGTGACCGTACCGATATTTTATGTTTTGGGATTACGTCCCCACCCTGTGGTCGCCTACGCGCCGCCCCCCGTGGTAGCCGCCCCCGTTGCGGTGGTCCCGGCAGGTCCGCAGCCGTTTGTGGTGGCCACCACGTCGGCACGACCCGCAGTCGGTGGTTATTACGCCCAATAAGGGTGGTATCGTCAAAATGGTCAGCGGCACCCCTTTGTCAGATGCGGTTTTGGCCACCATCCTCCGGGTGTTCATTCAGAAAAAACATCTTCCACGGATTTGGCGTCCAGGATGCGGTCCGACCAAATTCCAAGGAGTTTTACGTCGGCGGCGTTGACTTTGGCGGCTATCAGGTCCGAACATTTGCCAAACCGGCGATGCAGTTGGCGAAGCAGGATCGCAGCCGCCGCCTCTTCTTTTCTTCCTTCCTGCCGAACCGAGTCCATTGCCCGGGCTTTAGAGAGAATTTTTTGTGCAAATGGGGACATCATTCTGGCTTCCTGCCGAACCATGTCCACGACCCAGGCAGGAGGATTGTCGGAGAGGATTTCTTGTGCAAATTGGGATATCATTTTGGCTTCTTTCTCGGGGTGGGTTGTTCGGATCAGTTCCTGGACGGCCACATCACTGACGTTCTCATAAGTTCCGGCAATATACAAGATCACCGGATACAGCAGATCGGGGGCAGGGCAATCGCATTTGAAATTGGCACGTCCAAATGCCTCGGAAAAGATAAATTATTAAAAGAAAAAAGGGGTCTGGG
>PEAO01000075.1 GCA_002753615.1 Magnetococcales bacterium DCbin2 | reverse complement strand
CAATCCCCCAGACCCCTTTTTTCTTTTAATAATTTTATTTAATATCAACACTCCCTAGTGTTTGATCATCCCCCGATTTCCTCGACTCAAGGCAACCTGTCCGGTCCGTACCAGTTCGATGACACCCAAAGGTTTGAGCAACTCCAGACAGGCATCCAGCTTATTGCTGTCACCGGTGACCTCGATCATGAACGAGTTGGCCGTCGCATCCAACACTCTGGAACGAAAAATATCGGCGATACGCAACACCTCAGCCCGAACCTCTTTTTCCGCCGTCACCTTCACCAACATCAACTCACGTTCAACATGCGCCCCCTCGGTCAGATCCACCACATGGATCACCGGGATCAACTTATTCAACTGCTTGATGATTTGTTCAATGATTTCTCTATCGCCACAGGAAACCAAGGTGATTCTGGAAGTCCCTTCATTGCCGACCGGGGCCACCGTCAAAGATTCAATATTAAATCCTCTGGCGGCAAAAAGACCCGCAACTCGGGAGAGAACGCCCGCTTCATTCTCCACCAATACGGAAATGACATGCCGCGTGTTCGTATTCATGCGCACCATTCTCCTAGAGCAGGATCATTTCGTTCAAGGCTTTACCCGCCGGCACCATGGGATAAACATTGGATTCCTCCGAAACACGAAAATCCATGACGACTGTGTTTTGGATGGCCAATGCCTTTCGGATGGTGGGTTCCACCTCTTCTGGGCGGGTGGCTCGCAATCCAACCGCACCATAAGCCTCGGCAAGCTTGACAAAATCGGGACCGCCTGAGGATAACAGAGAATGGGAATACCGTCCCTCATAGAAAATTTGCTGCCACTGCCGGACCATCCCCAAATAGCTGTTGTTGAGGATGGCAATTTTAATAGGGATCCGATATTGATGACAGGTGGCCAGTTCCTGGATATTCATCTGGATGGAACCGTCGCCGGTAATCAGGATGACCGTTTCGTCGGGAAAGGCGACGCTGGCCCCCATGGCCGCCGGAAGCCCATAACCCATGGTCCCCAGACCACCCGAAGTGAGCCAGCGTCGGGGACGTTCAAAGGGATAAAACTGCGCCGCCCACATTTGATGTTGACCGACATCGGTTGCGACAATCGCACGGCCCCCGGTCAGATCCCGCAATGTTTCGATCACATATTGCGGTTCGATCAACTCTTTTCCCTGGTTATAATACAGACATTTTTTTTCGCGCCAAGTTTGAATCTGTCGCCACCAAGGGGATAGGTCGGGCTGCTGCTCCCGCTCCCCCGGCCCATCCAAAATAAGATTCATCTGCTGGAGAACATTGCGGACATCGCCGACAATGGGTAGATGAACCTTGACATTTTTGGAGATGGAGGTCGGATCGACATCCACATGGATAATCCGGGCCTTGGGGGCGAACTGGGAAATTTTCCCGGTCACGCGATCATCGAAACGGGCACCGATGGCCACCAGCAAATCACAGTTGGATACCGCCATATTGGCTTCATAGGTGCCGTGCATTCCCAACATGCCGACAAACAAAGGATCCGTAGCGGGAAATCCACCCAACCCCATGAGGGTATTGGTGATGGGAACCCCAAGCCGTCGGACAAACTGTGTCAATTCTTCAGCCGCATTGGAAAGGATGACCCCGCCACCCGTGTAAATCATGGGTTGAGAGGCTCCCACAATCATGGAAACCGCTTTTTTGACCTGCCGGGCATTGCCAACCACGGTGGGGTTGTAGGAACGGATGTGGACTTCGCTGCCGGTATCGACATAATCACACACCGCCGCCGTGACATCCTTGGGGAGATCCACAACCACCGGACCGGGACGCCCCGTGCGGGCGATATGAAAGGCTTCACGCAGTACACGCGCCAGATCGTCAACCTTGCGGACTAAAAAATTATGTTTGGTGCAGGACCGGGTAATGCCGACCGTATCGGCCTCCTGGAAGGCATCGTTACCGATCAGATCGACGGGTACCTGCCCGGAGATGCAGACCAGGGGGATGGAATCCATATTGGCGGTGGCCAGACCCGTCACGGCGTTGGTAGCACCGGGACCAGAGGTGACCAATGCGACACCGACCTCACCGCTGACCCTGGCGTAGCCATCGGCGGCATGGACCGCCCCCTGCTCGTGGCGGCACAGGATATGTGTCAGTTCGGGATGTTTGAATATGGCGTCGTAAATATGCAAAACCGATCCGCCGGGATAGCCAAAAACGTGGCGCACTCCCAGATCCAGGAGGGTTCTGACGACGATTTCGGCCCCTGTCAATTCCACACACGGTACTCCCATTGCAACCCGGTATCCGGTTCCTGAAGTGTCATCTCAACGTCTGGGAATATGATGATTCACGCAACCGGTGTCAACGGACACCGGTTGCGTTACGCGGTTGACGACAGTATCACGGTCTCCGGTGCAGGGGGACATAATCCCTTTGAGGGGCACCGACATAGAGTTGTCTGGGGCGTCCAATGGATTCCTTGCCGGAAATCATCTCCATCCACTGACAGATCCAGCCGATGGAGCGGGCCACGGAAAAGATCACCGTAAACATGTTGGTGGGTATTCCGATGGCCGATTGGATGATCCCCGAATAAAAATCGACGTTGGGATAGAGTTTCTTTTCCACAAAGTAATCATCACTCTGAGCAATCTGTTCCAATTCCAAGGCTAATTTAAAAATAGGATCATCTTCGCGTCCAAGTTCTGCCAAAACTTCGTGTGCCGCTTTTTTAAGAATGCGTGCCCGAGGATCATAATTTTTATAAACCCGATGGCCAAAACCCATGAGACGAAAAGAATCATTGGGATCTTTGGCGCGTCGGATATATTCCCCCACCCGATCGACCGAACCGATTTCATTCAACATGTTCAAAACCGCCTCATTGGCACCACCATGGGCCGGTCCCCAAAGGCAACTGACACCCGCAGAAATGGCGGCAAAGGGGTTGGCCATCGACGAACCGGCCAGGCGTACCGTCGAGGTCGAGGCGTTTTGTTCATGATCGGCGTGCAGGATAAAAATCTGCTCCATGGCACGGACCAATACCGGAGACATCGTAAACTTGGCACAGGGAACCTTGAACAGCATCCGCAAAAAGTTTTCCACGTAACCCAATTCATTCTTGGGGTAGACGAAAGGTTGGCCAATGGAATACTTGTACGAGGCGGCGGCGATGGTTGGGAGCTTGGCAATCAAACGAAATGCGGAAACTTCCCGATGCCGTGGAATTTGAATATCCAAAGAATCATGATAAAACGCCGACATCGCACCCACCATCCCCACCATGATGGCCATGGGGTGGGCATCGCGCCGGTAGCCTTTGTAAAAATTCAACATCTGTTCATGAAGCATAGTATGCTCCATGACAATCTTTGAAAATTCCTCAAATTTAGGCCGGGTGGGCAACTCGCCCCACATGAGAAGATAACACACTTCCAAAAAGGAACTCTTCTCGGCCAGTTGGTCGATGGGATATCCACGGTATAAAAGGATCCCCTCATCGCCATCGATAAAAGTGATCGTACTTTTGCAGGAGGCGGTGGACAAAAAACCGGGATCCAGTGTAAACAGCCCAAACTCCTTGTAGAACTTGGTAATATCCACCACAGGTGGCCCTTCGGTCCCCTTTTGGATGGGGAGTTCCAAACTCTTTCCGGTACGGTTGTCGATAATGGTCAATGTTTCTCCAGCCATGGCGTCACCCCACTGTTGTTTCGTCACGATAATTAGGATAGGTTGCGTTAAGCCATCTCGCACCGGATCACCGGAATGGTGTATACCAGTGCCAAGTACTGCAATCGTCTTTCCCTTCTTGGAGTCTTTTCATGTTTAACAAGACCGCAAACCAGATTGACCGCAGAATTGCCAGCCTTGAAAAACACCTGAAATCGGAAAACCCGGTGTTGCTGCAAGTCGTGCAAAGTTTCCGCGACCTTGACCGTGTAGCTTACCGCATGGGACTGCTGGAAAGAAACGAATCTTTTACCACGCGGGTGCCGTGGTGGCCCATGGTGTCGATTCTTGGCACCTTTTCATCGGGGAAATCGACCTTTATCAACAGCTACTTGGGCCAAAAACTTCAGCGCACCGGCAATCAGGCGGTGGATGATAAATTTACCGTGATCTGTTTCAGTCGGGAGGAAAAGGTGCGAACGCTTCCTGGACTCGCCCTGGATGCCGACCCTCGATTTCCCTTCTACCAGATCAGCCATGAGATTGAAAAAGTCAGTCAGGGAGAGGGACAGCGCATCGACTCCTATCTGCAACTCAAAACGTGTCCGACCGAAAAGTTGCGTGGAAAAATCGTGATCGATTCTCCAGGGTTCGATGCCGATGCCCAGAGAACTTCCACCCTGCGCATCACCAACCATATGATCGACCTTTCCGATCTGGTTTTGGTTTTTTTCGATGCCCGCCATCCCGAACCCGGTGCCATGAAGGATACCCTTGCCTTGATGGTCAAGGATACGATCAATCGCGCCGACGCTAATAAATTTCTTTTTGTTCTCAATCAAATCGACTGTACCGCCCAGGATGACAACCTAGAAGACGTTGTTGCCGCTTGGCAGCGGGCATTGGCGCAATGCGGATTGACAGCGGGAAGATTTTTCCAGATCTATAATCAAGATGTAGCCCGGGGATTTCCCAGTGATGAGGTGCGTGACCGTTTTCAGGCCAAGTCTCGGGAAGATCTGAATGAATTGGAAGAGAGGATGCAGCGGGTCGAAGTGGAGCGGGCCTACCGGATCATCGGTGTTTTGGAATATACCGCCCGGATCATGGGTACCGAGGTTGTCCCCCGATTGGAAACATTTTTGCGCCAATGGCGCCAGCGTGTTTTGTTTCAGGATTTGATTGTGTTCACCATGATCCTCGCTGGGGTTGGCACCGCCGCCTATCAATACGTTTGGCCTGTGAAATCCTGGTTGGATAGCGGTCTATGGCTCACCGACGATCGGTGGCAAAGCCTGATCGTCAACTTGGTCGCCATCACGGCGGGGGGAATGCTCTTGTGGATCCATCATACCATCCGTCGCTTCAATGCCAAAAAAATGCTGGCACTCATATCCAAACAGGTCCAGCAAACGGAATTTCACGATTTTCTATTGCGTGGATTTTCATTCAATACCCGACCCATGCGCTCCATTTTCATGACGCACCCATCTGGTTGGGGTGGATCCGTCAAACGGCGGCTCCAGAAGGTACTCAAGGAGACGGATCGATACGTACAAAACCTCAATGATCAATTTGCAAATCCATCGGGCAAAAGCAATGTTCCCAATCCTAAAATTCAATTGGATGTGGACTGATTCGGTTGCGGGGATGGAAGGGTTGAACGTCCTATGAGTTCGCTGTTGGCGCGGTTACCACTGACCATCAAGGCATTTTTGGCCACGGTGTTGGTCGGTGTCTCGGTATGGTATTTTTTAGACGAATGGCAAACTCGCCATATTCGTGGGTTGTTGCATGACCGTCTCAAGGAGATGGTTGGGGAACGGGCGGCGCACAACCGCATCCGTTTTGATCACTATATCAAAGCCCATGCGCGCATGTTGCGTCTGCTTGCGGGTCAGGAAATGCTTGCAGATCATTTTGCCCTTCTTCCGGCTACCCCAACAGATCCGGTTTTCTATGAAACACCACCGGCTTGGTTGCCCGGTACGAGTGTTCTCCGGGGATTTATCACGCTACGCTATGTTCTCATGTTCGATACGGAATATCGCTTACGCGAATGGTATGGCAACCACACCGAACCGTTGCCAGCGACTCTTGTTTCCTCGCCGACCGCCATCATTCAGTTGAGCTTGCGTCAGGATTATTTGACCCGCATTGAAAACCGCCCTTTTCTTTTGACTTCTGAAGAGATTCGGGACGCCCAAGGCCAGCTCCTGGGAACCCTGATGCTGGCCACCCCGTTGGATGGGGAGTTCTTGACGGGACTCGCTTTGCCATTGACCGATTTCAATGGTTTGGTCGCCATTCTTGAGGGGGGAAAATCTCAGGTCATCGCCAGTAGTCATCCAAAACTTGTCCCGTCGGGGGCGGTGCTGGAAAATCTTAAGGATGATTTTTTTGTCGCCGGACAGTCCTATTTTGATTATGGTTCTTCCGATCTTCTCCTGCAATTGGTCACGCTGGTCTCCTCTGCTGAGTTTGAATCTTTGGGATCTTCCATTCTTGTGGCGGAACGTTCCCAACGCTTGGTGACGGCACTCTCGTTAGTTTTTGCCGAGTTGCTCATTGTTTTATGGATGACGGGAAAAATCAGCCAAGTCAGCCGGGAAATTACCCGATTTTCCATCACGATTTTGGGGAAAAATCCAGACAGAAATAAAACGGGAGATGAATTGATAGAACTTCGAGAACGTTTTCAAGGTTTGGCACGGGAGATCGTGGCGACGCGGGACACCTTGAAGGCCAAACTGGAAGAAAAAAAGCGGGCCGAGATGGAAATCCGCAAACTGTCTCAGGCGGTGGAACAGAGTCCCGCCCCGGTCATGATCACCGATTCCTCCAACACCGTCATTTATGTCAATCCAAGCTTTACCAGTTTGACGGGTTATTTAAGCGAGGAGATCATGGGTAAGAATGCCAATATTCTGCAATCTGTGGAGACCCCCCTGGATGTTTTTGATGATCTGTGGAACACCGTCAGCGCGGGTAACGTCTGGCGGGGCGAGTTTCATAATCGCAGGAAAGATGGGTCAACCTACTGGGAACTCAATACCATCTCGCCCATTCAGGTTCCGGGGGAGGCGACAACCCATTACCTGGCCATCAAGGAAGACATTTCCCTGCGCCTTGAAATGGAGCGGACCCTGCAACAGGCCCGGGAAGCATCCGAGATTGCCAATCGACTGAAAGATAATTTTTTAACCAACATCAGCCATGAACTGCGAACCCCCCTCAATACCATTACCGGATGTACCGATTTGCTCCTGGGATGCGCTTTTGGGAGCATCAACGAAAATCAGAGAAAATATCTTCAGGATTTGCGCAAGGGGTCCGATCGTCTGGCGGTATTGATCGACAACTTATTGGAACTATCCCGCATCACCACCGATCAATTTATCCTGGAAACCCGCATTTTCAGCGTCCATCGTCTGGTTTCCGGTGTCGAAAGTATCATGCGACCCGAGGCGCAGGAAAAAGGGTTGGTCCTGACCGTTTCCATCGCCAACGATGTCCCCAAACGTCTGGTTGGGGATCCCGACCGCCTGCGGCAGACCTTGCTGCATGTCGTTCGCAATGCCGTCAAGTTTACCCGCCGTGGCTCCGTCAGCTTGAGTGTCACACTCCCCAACCAGAGTTCCAAACCGGTCAAAGTTCTCTTTACCGTGACCGATACCGGAATCGGCATTCCCGACACGTTGCAAAGGGCCATCTTCGATCCGTTTACGCAGGTGGATCCGACCCCCTCCCGTCGTTATGAGGGGACCGGGCTGGGGTTGGCCATTGCCAAGCAGATTGTGGATATTTTGGGGGGAGAAATTCAGGTCAAGAGCCAGTTACACCAAGGGAGCGCGTTTTTCATTACGGTACCGTTTTCTCTACCTGACCCCGATTTATCGGTTCCTGAGGGGGCGGAGCGTGAACCATGGGTTTTGGTTTCTGGAAAGAATGTCATGAACCGACTGATTTTTGTCAAACTTCTCTCTTCCATGGGATTCAAAACCCAGGAGACCGATCATTTTTCCATGGTCACCGACGGTGCGGACGGCGTTGAAAGACGGTCGTTCATTTTGATTTGCCTGGATTGCTCCCATGCGCCATCCAAGGCCATGGATGAAATACGGTGCATCCGGGAGACCTTTGAATGGAGTACCCTGCCCATTCTTCTGTATACTTCGGGAAAGGGGGGTGCGAAGGACAAGGCTTTTTCGATTTCGGGTGTTCATATGGTTACCAAGCCTTTAAAAAGGCAACAATTGTATGATACAGTGGAGCAGGCTATGGTGGAATTTGGACTTGAGATGCCGATCATTGCGGAAACCGTCCCCTGACTAGGAGAGAATGATGCACGGAAATCGAATGTTTATTTTTCTTCTGTTGGTGTGTTTTCTGACTGCAACGCCATCTTCGGTGTTGGCCTTTGGATGGGTTGGGATGACCATAGAGCCGCCGCGTGGTGTCCAGGTGGGGGAAATCATCAAGGATGGACCGGCGGATAAAGCCGGATTGATGCGCGGTGATATCGTGCGCAAGATGGATGGTCAGGAGGTCGTTGCCGTCGAGCAGTTTGTCGTCGGTATCCGCAGTCGTGCCCCGGGGTCGCCATTGGTTTTGCACGTTCTGCGTGACGGCAAAGAGTTGGAAATCAAGGCGATCATCGAAGATGGATGGAACCATCAGTCGGTGGCGCAGGCTCCCGTCAGCCCCGTCGTGCGTATGCGTCCCGACCTTGGCGAAACAGGATCTTCCGTCCCGCCGTCGTCCCCTTCCGACTGGAACACAGGTTATTCACGCGGTCCCTGGGAGAATGTTACCGCATCCCCTCCGGCCACGACATGGCTTGGCATCGCCCCGACCATGGCTCAGGGTGGCGTTGGAGTGATGGCGGTGGCTCCGGGAAGTCCGGGAGAAAAAGGGGGACTTTTGCCACGGGATATCATCGTCTCCATCAACGGGCAGGCCTTGGCTACCCCCCATGCCCTGGTGCGTCTGCTGTCTACGATGAAACCGGGTGATGTGGTGGAAATTAACCTCAATCGCAATGGTTTGGCGCAGACTGTGCAGGTAGTATTAGGGGTACCGCCATCGAGTCCACCCGCGACGCCATCGGCCACACCTCCAGCACCTTCATCGGCACCCTCTTCGGCCCCTTCGGCGACTCCCCCGGCGAGTGAACCACCTGCCGATTTGTCGGGACGTTCCTGACTCTGGCGGCTGGGTGCTTTGCGATTTTCCCAACCCCTTGTCCCTGGCATTCTGAACCGGCGGTATCAAAGGTTTTTGGTCGATTGTACATTGGCGGATGGACAAAAGATCACGGGTCATTGTGCCAACACTGGGGCCATGACCGGCTTGAATATTCCGGGACAATCGGTCCTGTTGTCTCGTCATGAGCATATGGCACGGAAGTATCCCCTGTCGTTGGAGTTGGTTGCAGACCATGGGGTATGGGTTGGTGTCAACACCGCCATGGCCAACCGGGTTGTCGCCGAGGGGTTGGAACGTGGTGTGATTGCGCCGTTGCAATCCTGGAGAAGCTGGCGTCGGGAAGTTCCCTTTCACGAAAAAAGCCGCCTTGATTTTCTGTTGACGGCACCGGAAAAAAAAGGTTGTTTCGTCGAGGTAAAAAGTGTCACTCTACGGTCGGGTCGTGCGGCGCGTTTCCCGGATGCGGTGACTTCACGGGGGACGCGCCATCTTCATGCCCTGATGATGGCGATGGATCAGGGGTATGATGCGATGATCCTCTATCTGGTGCAACGGGGTGACTGCACCCATTTTAGCCCCGCTGCCGACATTGATCCCAATTACGCCGAGGCACTGCGACATGCGTTGGCGCGTGGCGTTCAGGCGTTGGTTCTCTCTTGTCGGGTGACTCCCGAAGAGATAACCATTGCCGGGACATTGCCCATGGAGTTTCCCGATTTATGATTTCCATAAAAACCGAGGCCGAAATTGCCGCCATGCGTCAAACATGCCGTTTGGCTGCGGAAACGCTCCAGATGGTGGCACCCTATGTGGTTTCGGGAGTGACGACCCAGGAACTGAACGATATTTGCCATGATTTCATCATCCAGCATGGTGCGACCCCATCGCCGCTGAACTATCGCGGATTTCCCAAATCCATCTGCACTTCGGTCAACCAGCAGGTGTGTCACGGAATTCCCGGCAAGCGTATTCTCAAGTCAGGAGATATCATCAATATTGACATTACCACCTATCTGAATGGCTTTCACGGAGACACCAGCAAAACCTTTCATGTGGGAAAGCCGACTCCCAAAGGGGATAAAATCTGTCAGGTTGCCAAGGCTTGTTTGGATGCGGGTATCCGTGTGGTGCGTCCTGGGGCACGATTGGGCGACATTGGATGGGCGGTGGAACAGATGGCATTGTCGCACCATTGTACGGTGGTGCGGGAATATTGCGGGCATGGCATTGGCCGTGAATTTCACGAGGAACCCGCCGTCCTCCACTATGGCAAACCCAACACCGGGACCATGCTGCAACAGGGGATGATTTTCACCATCGAACCCATGGTCAACCTGGGTAAACCGGAAATACGCCACATGCCCGACAAGTGGACTGTGGTGACGCGCGATCATTCCCTTTCCAGTCAATTTGAGCATACCATTCTGGTGACCGCCACCGGTTGTGATGTGCTAACATCTTTGGATGGCGAATATCTTTGTTCACTCCCCCTAGAAAATTATTGAAAGAAAAAAGGGGTCTGGGGGATTGCCCCCAGGGTTTTGATTCTTTTTTCGATATTTGAACAAAAAGGTTTCCAGCCTTAGCCCTTAGATTTAAAGTCGAAAACAAAGTCAAAAGAAAAAATGGAAGCTTTTTATTTAAAGTCAAAACCCTGGGGAAAGAATTCCCCAGACCCCTTCTTTCTTTTCAATAGTTTTTTAGGAAGGGCTGAACGGTTACAAATTTTCGTATCATTGACGTTGGTCAACGCATGGAGCAAGAGTGCATGTCGGGGTTCCCCTCATTGCCATCGGATTATAAATCGGGATTTGTCGCCATTGCTGGCCGCCCGAATACGGGTAAATCGACGTTTCTCAACCAGGTTTTGGGGCGCAAGGTAGCGATTGTCACCCATAAGCCGCAAACGACAAGAACCCGGATTCTTGGGGTGCTTCATCACCCCGAAGGTCAGGCGGTATTTCTGGACACCCCTGGGATTCATGCGCCGGGTTCTTCGCGCCTGAATCGGGCGATGGTCCGCACCGCCCGTGATGCCTGCCGTGATGTAGATCTGGTCCTTTTTTTTGTCGATCTTCCGAATGGTTTTACCGACGACGATTTAAAAATCATGAATTCCCTCCCTGCGGGGAAGGCCCCTATTTTCCTGGTGCTGAACAAGGTAGACCGGATGGACCGTCAAAAACTGTTACCGATTTTGGCGCACATGGAACATCATGAACATCGTTTTGCCCAGGTATTGCCTATTTCAGCCTTAAACGGAGACAATCTGGCGCAACTTGTGGAACAAGTTTTTCGGATACTCCCCCCCGGTCCCCCCTTTTTTCCCGAAGGGCAGATCAGCGATCAACCGGAGACATTTATTGTGGCGGAGGTTATCCGGGAAAAATTGTTTCTCGCTTTGCATCAGGAACTTCCCTATGCCTTGGGGGTCAAGGTGGAGACCTTTGAGGAAAGGGAGGATGGTCATGGACTTTGGGATATTGGGGCGGTGATCATGGTGGAACGGGAATCACACAAGGGGATTGTCATCGGCAAGGGGGGGAGCGTCCTGAAGTGGGTGGGTTCTCAGGCACGCAAGGAGTTGGAAGGGTTATTGGGTTTGAAGATGCATTTAAAATTATGGGTTCGGGTGAAAAGCCAATGGCGGGAGAATGTAACTTTGTTGCGTGCCATGGGGTATCCCGATCATTTGGAAGCTGGGGACTGAGGTGGGTGTGCGACTTTTTGATCATGGATTGGTCATCCAGCGGATCAACTTTAGCGAATCGTCCTTGGTCCTGAAGGTATTGACCCGGTTGTACGGCAAACAAACTTTGATGGCCCGTGGAGTCCGTAAAAATGGCCGAAATGGTCGTCGGGCGGCACTTTCAGGGTTTCACACCATTGATCTTGAAGGACAAGCGCGTTCGCAAACAGCGATGCTGGTATTGACCCGTGCGGACATTGGCTATGCCCGACATCGGATTTTGCATCAACCGACGGCGTTGGCGGCAGCCCAGGTGATCCAGGAGGTGATCAGCCGTCTGACGGCGGATGCCGATCCTTGTGAAGCGTTGTTTGATGTGACCAGTTCCTTTCTTGATTTATTGGAGGATGGTGGGGATCCTTTGTTGTATTTGTCCATGGTATTGGGGAGGGTGATTCATCTGCTGGGGTATGGCTGGCGGTTGGCGGGGTGTGTTGGCTGTGGTCGCTTGGACAATCTGGCTTTTTTTTCGGTCAAGCGACAGCAGGCGGTCTGCATATCCTGTGGTGGTCCGTATGCTGAGAGGTTATTACCGTTGACTTCTGAGGTTATTTGGGCGATGGATTGTTTGGATTGGCCACCCGATTGCGGTACACTTTCTCCTCATGGTGCGGGTTTGCTCTACCGCATTGGTATCAACTGCTTGGCACGGATGGCCGGTGGGAGGCTGTTGACCGACGGACCATTTCGAGCGATGATAGGCCGATGCCCTGGGTATACACACGCCCCACCGATACAGGAAACAGCCGATGATCGACAAAGAGCTTTTGGAAATTTTGGTTTGTCCCCAGTGCAAGGGGGAATTGGCTTTGAACTCCAAAAATGAGGAGTTGGTCTGTCGCATTGACCGCTTGGCATATCCCATCAGAAATGGCATTCCCGTGATGCTCATCGATGAAGCCCGCCGATTCGATGACGATGGAAGCGATTAGCTGGGTTTGTGATCAAGCTCAGAGTTTTCTTAAACCTTGGCTGGTTTCTAGAAATTATTGAAAGAAAAAAGGGGTCTGGGGGATTGCCCCCAGGGTTTTGACTCTGAACTGGAAGCTTTTATCGTTGACTTGCGATTATTGAACAACAGACGGGTTTTGTTCTCCAAGAAACCACCACAGGCCACCAAGAACCGCGATGGCGGTGAATGCTGTCAGGGTGATTTTAACCCAACTGTAGGGACGCTCTCCCTGGACTTCGCCGGTACGGCCATTGATGAGAAACTGGTAACGTTTATCACCAAAACGGTAAGTGCTGAGCCAGATGGGTAATAAAATGTGTTTAAAGGTGATGGCACTATAATGGGTGGAAAGATGGTCGATTCGTTGCTCATCGCCACCAATATCCTCCCTGACGAGCCTGGTAATGGTTCCGGCCATCCGTTCCTTGGCACCCTCAAAACCTTGCGTTAGTCCCAACTGATAACTTTGAACACGAAAGCCGCTGACATAGTCGGGATCATAAGCCACTAGATTTTCCAAATCCCAGGGTTCCAGTTTATCGGCCATTTCTTTTTGTAATAAATGACTCGCGATGACCAGGACATCATTAAACCAATGTGCCACATGGCCGCTGGTCGTTGACCAACGGGTATGGGTGACCGTGCGGGTTTTTTGAACGCTCTTTCCCCCCTCCGTGGCCATATAGTTTTCTTGGACATGGTAATGAATGCCCCGTTGCCCGTTGTAATCACTATGGGTTTGGGCATCAAATGTCCAGTAGGGGATATACAGACCATTTAGAGGGGTTTCATGACGTGCCGCCTTTTTTAATTGACTTGGAGCAAACCAGCGACTGGTCACCCACTTTCTGAAATGGTCTTGTGCCTGTTTTTTGGCTACGTTAAAAGGCAATAAACTGGTAGGTTTGATTTGACGTTGGGAAATCTTCTGTAAATCCATGGCGGTGCCGCAAAAGGGACACATGAACGCCACGGTTTCCCTTTCAGGTTCCACCTTGGCACCACATGCAGTGCATTGGGTCACAACACAATCCTGCATGTGACCGTCGGTCTGCGCTTTGTCCATCCAGGCGTCAAAGTCAAGCTCTTCGATTCCCCCCTGGTTGACAGCGATCTCCTGGGTATGGCCACAATGTCCGCAGATCAGGGAGGTTGCCCCGGGGAGGAAGTGCAAACTAGCACCACATTGTCCGCAGGGGAACTGTCGTGGTCCAGAGTGATCGCGATCCATAACAGGGGATGAAACCTTCTCCTGGCTCATGGGTACATCCTTTCGTTTTCCATCAAAGCGACCGGCATAAAACAAAGATATCGGGATTGTTCGGACAAGATCCAACGCATGTTTCGAGACTCAGGGTTTGGGAATAGGGGGCGGTACCGAAACTGGGGGTGGGACAACCGCCATCGTTGCCCATTCAGGGAGTTGTTGCAGAGCCACCCATTGGGACATCCCCGGTTTCCAAGCGAGGGTTTGACCGGATATCTGACCGGAAGCAAGCCATTGTCTAACTCCGGCAAGGTCATAGGGACCTTGTTGTTGTCCTTGGATGACCAAATGATACGGTGTCGCGGTTGGCAGTGGTGGTGGAAGAGACGGTGTTGTCCCCGGTTGCAAAGGGGGGTGTCCTCCTGGTGTGGCCACTTGTTGGCCCAACGCCATACCAACGCCCATCCCCATCATTCCTCCCGCCTGACCAGGGTTTTCTGCCGCTTTTTCCATCGCCATGGCGGTTTGGAAACGACCAAAAGCCCCCAGGTCGCCAATCATCCCCATGCTGGTACGCTTGTCGAGAATTTTTTCCACCTCTTCGGGAAGGGAGATATTCTCCACCAACGGTTTCCCAAGTTCCAGACCATACTCCAGAAATTCTGGACCAATCCGTTTTTGCAACACGACCCCCAGTTCGTCATACTGGGTCGAAAGATCCAATAACGGTATCCGACTTTCCGCCAAAGCATCGGCAAACCGGGAAACAAACAAAGAACGTAATTGATCGGTGATATCTTCGAGTGTAAAGCGGCCATCGGTGCCGACCACCGCCGATACGAGTTGTCTGGGTTCCACTACCCGTATGGAAAAACTGCCAAAACCGCGCAACCGCACCGCTCCAAATTCAGGATCCCGGAGGATCACGGGGTTTTTGGTACCCCATTTCAGATTGGTGAATGTCCGTAGGCTGACGAAATAAACTTCTGCCTTGAATGGGCTTGAAAACCCATATTTCCAGCCCTGAAGGGTAGAGAGAACTGGAATATTGCGGGTTTCCAGGGTGACCATCCCTGGGCCAAACCCGTCGGCCAGCTTGCCCTCGTTGACAAACAGGGCGTATTGCCCTTCACGGACCACCAATTGTGCCCCATGTTTGATTTCATTGTCATAGCGTTCAAATCGATAGACGAGGGTATCGGCGGAATCGTCAATCCATTCGATGATATCGATAAACTCACCGGCAAGCTTGGCGAAAAATCCCATGATGTTTTCTCCTTCATGCTCTATTGATCAATTTTCACAGACCCCAAGGATATCGCAATCATGGCACAAGACGGTCTTTTGCTCCATAAGAAACGAGTTGAATGCCTCGGAAATATGGGAGATGGTTCCAGCAGACATTCAAGAGGGTATCACGGGTATTTTGTCGTTAAAGCGCGTGTCCGGCCAGGGCAATCGTATTTGAAATTGGCACGTCCAAATTCCTGAAAATAATCAATTATTAAAAGAAAAAAGGGGTCTGGGGGATTGCCCCCAGGGTTT
>PEAO01000168.1 GCA_002753615.1 Magnetococcales bacterium DCbin2 | reverse complement strand
AAGAAAAATCAAAAGAAAAATCAAAACCCTGGGGGCAATCCCCCAGACCCCTTTTTTCTTTTAATAATTTATTCTTTCCGAGACATTTGGACGTGCCAATTTCAAATGCGATTGCCCTGGGGGTTTCGCATCATACTGCCGATGAATACCACACACGACACCCGACTCTGAAAGAACGCGAGGATCAACCGTCCCACAACCGTTGGAGGAACGCCAGGGCCATCCTATGAATCCCTCTGTTTTCACTCTCCCTGGGGCCGGCAACATTGAGGATTTTCACGGCGTTTTGCTCCAGCCAGTGGGCGATATCCTGAAGGTTCCAATCTCCATGCAGATCCACCAACAAGCAAGGTAACTTCAATTGCAGGGCACTCCGCCACGTCAAGGCACTCCCCCCCCGCAGTTGTCCCTGAAACAGGATCAAAGTACCGTCGGAATCCATAATATTTAACATCGTGCGATAGGGGTAGTCAGAGCGATGCGTTTCCAACAGAGGATAATACACCGGAATCAAACCATCCTCCGCCTTCCGCCCCTTGGGACACCACCCTCCCGCTTCTATCCGCCGGGCCAGGGCAAAATCCAACGCCGCCCGGTCTACCCCCGTCTGCCCCCCCGAGATGATCCTACATACATTGATCATTCGCTCACCTGATGCAAAGTGTTTACAAGAACACCGGGAAGATAACCAATAGTGACACACAGTTTCAACTGAAAAATCATCCATGGAATGTAACACCCACCTCAGGTAACATGGCGGCCTATGGAATCAAAGAGGGTCAACAAGGGGAACCTATCACCATGGCCAGACTGTCGGACGAACAACTCATCCTGGAACTCAAAAAACGATTCGATGCCACCAAACAGGCACTCTATGACGTCAAAATGGTGACCAGCAAGCTCGAAGAAGTAAACAAAAAACTCCAAACTTCCGAGCAGATCAAGAGCAATTTCATTTCTCACATGAAGAATGAAATCAACAACCCGCTCACCTCCATTCTTGGCCTGTCGGAACAGTTAAAAATGGGCGGCATCCCCCCAGAGATGGTCCAAGCCATCGCCACATCCATCCATACCGAAGCCTTCAGCCTGGACTTTCAACTGCGCAATATTTTCGCCGCCGCCGAAATGGAATCGGGTGAAACCCAACTGCAAATCTCCCTAACCGATGTCATCACCCTCATCCGCGATGCCATCGATTCTTTCCGGCACCTGATCGACGATAAAAAAATCACCGTCCGATTCCACGAAAAAACAAATGCCGATGAGCGGCTCATCTTTAAAACAGACACCGAGAAACTCAGCCTCATCATCACCAATCTTCTGTCAAACGCCGTGGAATTCAACCATGAAGACGGACGCATAGAAATCACAGCGGTTATTCTCGATGGTCGCCTCAACCTCACCGTCCGAGATACCGGACCTGGCATCGACCCCGAAAAGATCCATGTCATCTTCGACCGTTTTGTTCAAATTGAATCGGGGGTCAGGAAAAGCCACAAAGGTCATGGCCTTGGGTTAAGCATCGTCCAGGCTTTGGTCGAAATGATGGAAGGGAACATTACCGTCGATTCCGTCGCCAAAGGCAAGGGTACCATCTTCTCCATTTCAATCCCCGAAGTCGAAACCAATATGGAAGCCGACGCCTTCTCTGTAGACGGCAATGAGTTTTTCTTCGATGATGAAGAGGTCAAGGCTTTCTGAACATGCAAAGTCCCAACAAAGATAATAAACCATTTCTCTTACCTGGAGCTTTGTTTGCCAAAGACGGCGACTATATTATTACCACGGTACTGGGATCCTGCATTTCCGTCTGCATGTGGGACCGTACCATGAAAAAAGGGGGGATGAACCATTTCAAACTTCCCCTGTGGAACGGTGATGGTCTCCCTTCGCCTAAATTTGGCAATATCGCCATCGAAAAACTCATCGAAAATTTGCTGGATATTGGCTGTCAGCAGCGTAATCTTATCGCCAAAGTGTTTGGTGGTGCCGCCGTCATCCAAAATTCCAGCGGATTGCTCAATGTTGGCGAACGCAACATTGAAGTCGCCCGCGATTATCTGTCCAAAGCCCGGGTACCCATCGCCGCTTCCGATGTCGGAGGCACCCAAAGTCGGAAGGTCATATTCAACACCATGGATGGCAGTATTTTGATGAAAAAAGCGGCACCACAATAAGATCCTTGGAGAACACCTTTTCCCCCTTCGGCCAAGTCATGAAATCCAACCAATCCGCACCTATTTTATGCCTGGGCGACAGCCTGACCGAAGGTTTTGGCGTCTCCAACGAGTTTTGTTACCCGACGTTATTGCAAAAGCGTCTGCTGGAGTATGGATTTAAACGACAGGTGATCAATGCCGGGCGGTCGGGTGATACCACCAAGGGGGTTTTATGGCGGCTTGAACGCCTGCTCGCCCAATCGGTGGACATGGCCATTCTGACCATCGGACTCAACGACGGCTTTATGGGCGTTCCCGTCACCACCATCCACAAAAATTTGGAATCGATCATCCAAAAACTGCAACTCCATCACATCCGGGTCATCCTAAGCGGGCTGCAACTACCCAGCGATTTTCCCAACGCCACCCGCAAAGAGTTCGCCGCCCTCTATCCCACACTAGCGGCACAACACAACCTTCACCTGATCCCGTTTTTCCAGGAAGGGATCTTCGAGAACCCTACGTACAACCAATGGGACAACGTTCACCCCAATGAAGCGGGGTATCGGGTTATTCTTGAAACCATCTGGAAAGTTGTGTCGCCACTCCTAACGACCGAGGAACCAGGCCCTACCCGCCAGGAAACAGAGGGCTGAATCATTTTTGCTCTGATTGGCCCTGCTCCAGTTCCTCGAAACAAGTCACCCGATTGCGGCCCGCAGCCTTGGCGCGGTACATCGCCTGATCGGCTTGGCCTTGGATTTCGGCGAAGGTACGATGCCCTGGATGGTTCATGGCCATGCCGATGCTGGCCGTAATCTTCAAGCGGGTCGTGCCAATATCGGGCATTCGCTCTTCGAGATCCCGGCGGACCTTCTCCGCGAGGCGCATCGCCTCTTCCCGGGTGATGTTTGGAAGAAACATCGAGAACTCCTCCCCGCCGATGCGCCCCAGGGCATCGCTCTGGCGGATGGCGTCCGCCAGACAGGCGGCGGCTTCCTTCAGTACCGCATCTCCAGCCTCGTGGCCGAAACGGTCATTGATCGATTTAAAGTGGTCCAGATCGATGAACAACACCGCAAAGGGTTCCCCCTTCCGGGTAGCGAGTGCAATCATGCGATCCGCCAAGGCATAGTAGGCACGAGCATTCATCAGACCGGTCAAAGGATCCTGGGAGGACAACTGCCGCAGTCGGATATTCGACGCAACCATGCCCCGATGAAACGAAACCGAACGGCTGCAATAGGCATGGAACATCACACCGGAGGCACCGAGGCCCAGGGTGAGCGTAGCCACCGCATGTTGGGAAAAAGGGACAGACAGATAATGATTGGCGATATGGATGGCGGCGATCGATGCCACGGTGGTAAAGAATCCGGGCCACTGCCCCAGCATAATGTAAACCCCGCTGATCTGTAGGAAAAACCACACCACCCGCATCTCATCGCCGGGTACGAAAAACAGGGCCGAAACGAACTGCACGTAACCCAAAACCGCATAGGTCCACGCCACCACCGGAAACCGCTCCTTGCCGCCATAGATTGCGATCAGCAGTATCAGCGTGACCAAGGAATAGAACCGGGTCATGGTCAGATGGAGTTCCCCCAACCGCATCTGATCCCAGGCATCCGCCAACAAAAAAGTCGTATTGAAGAACAACCCGTTCAACATCAGGATGTACAACAACCGGAAGCGGAATTGCAGATACTCCTCCCCCTCCTCGAAGGTCTCACCCCCCAGAAAAAAATGCAGCAATCTCGATTCTATCACCATTCCATCCCCTGAAATGCGATCTCCGACGGTTACACATCTATCTCTGGTTGCCTCATACACCCTGGCCGGGTTCCTACCACAAAGCCCAACAACCATTCCAAAAAACCCGGCGTCCCTTGGCAACCCACCCGGTGTTCCGCTGCACTCTTTGGGCATGTTATCATTTTTCGATACACCGTTCCACGCTCGCACGATGGAACCACGCGACCAATTTGACTTTGACTCTTTCACATAGGCCATGTTAGTTAGCATCAGACAAAGGCTGATAGCCCTAAGTTCGGGAGAAAAATCGCCTTTGAATACTCCTGAACTTCGTCTCAATTCCGGGGACATCTATGGACCCATCCCCCGGTGCAAGAGGTTTTTATTGTGGTGGCGCAAGCAGGGTCGTGACTGCTGACACATATTCGGCCTTTCGATATGACCCTTAATTCGGTGGGTCAAGGTCTGGGGTCAAGGTCTGGGGTCAAGGTCTGGGGTCAAGGTCTGGGGTCAGCTCTTGCATTACGACATTTAAAACAAAAATCGTGTCTTAGGTCATTCCACAGAGGTTCCAAATCACTCTCTCTATGCTGGGATCAAATCCTAGAACAGTATATCCATTTCCTTTCCGGCTTGAACAAGTTAGCATGACCCGTGGCTAGGATCGCTCGGCTCATATTTCTCAAAGGCTCTGGACTAACCCCATGGTGAGTCCGACCAAACCGGACTCACTTTTCCAACGTAATTAAAGAATAACATGAGTCGCCGATATCGGACTCGCCATTTGGAAGGTGTTCAACCAGGATTTCGACTGATTTCTCATGGCGAAAAGGCTATCAATGGATTTCTGAGAGATGTCCAACTTCCCCAAGTTGAAGGTTGATCGGGTTTCAAGGAGAATCAACAAAAATGAAACAACGGCGGTTGATCAGCTTCGACTGGGCCTTGAAACGCCTGCTGCGCAGCAAGGCCAATTTTGAAATCCTGGAAGGGTTCCTCTCCGAACTTCTGCGCGAAGATGTGCGCATCGTCGAAATCTTGGAGAGCGAAAGCA
>PEAO01000167.1 GCA_002753615.1 Magnetococcales bacterium DCbin2 | reverse complement strand
AACCTTCCTTCCGATTCAAACCTTCTCCAGGAGATGGTGCTTGAGTTATCCATGGAGTGGCGGGAACAAGCCCTGGAATGGCAGGGGAAAGCCCTGGAATGGTCAGACAGAGAACGCAAACTTCAAGAAGAGAAACAAGCCCTGCAACTTTGGTTCATTTCTCAATCTCGTATGCGCATTCGTCTGGCTGGTTTGATTGAGAACAGGCCCTAGAGCAGTTGCATGATGGCCACTCCCGCCAGGAGCAGAAAGAACAGACCGCTCACTTTTTGTACCGTTTTGATCGGTACGCGATGCAATAATTTTTGTCCCACCACGATGGCGAGCATGTTAGTGAATGCCTCTCCCAGGGTTGCACCGATCCAGACTGGAAGAGGGGAAGCGGTCACCGCCAACCCTGCGGTAGCAATCTGGGTTTTATCACCCAGTTCCGCCAAGAAAATCATCAGGAAGGCGGTGAGGAAAATATTGCGGTCTGTCTGGGATGGGGGTGGCTCGTGTGCTTCAGGACCATCATGACCGCGCGCTGTGCGCAAAGATTGAAAACCAAAACTGGCAAAGAGTAGGCTAACCCCAATGATGAGGAAATCTTTTGGGATCCATTCCACCAAAGCGGCACCAAAGATGACCGCCAAACCATTGAGCAATCCAAAAGCGGTTGTCGCACCCAGAAAAACCGGCAATCCACGAAATCGTGCCGCGAGTGTCATACAAACCAGTTGGCTTTTGTCGCCAAATTCGGCGAGGACGATGACCAGAAAAGAGGTTCCTATTGTGGAATCGAACATGGATATCTCAAAAAGGGGTTTGCACCAAAATTGGGATCAAATCGTGACCATTCAGGGTGGTGTGTTTTAATAAATCAATGATTTCGAGTATCATGAAAATCCACAAAAACCACATGGAATCGGCCACCCGTCGAAAAATAAGGGCGAGTTCGACCGTGATTTCACCGGCGGGGCGGTAGTTTGAAAACCGGGGAAAAAAACGGGGAGTCACACGGCAATAGGTGTCAAAATGCTCGCCAAACAAGGCGCGAAGCCGCCTCTCTTCCGCGTTGACGGTCCAGCGATAATAGATCATAAACCATAGGATGAGCGGTGGCAGGAGAAGGGGCGTTTTGGTGGCCAAAAGGACGCCGATCATGCCGAGGAACGACGAGACATACAGGGGGTTGCGGCAGAGAGAGTAGGGGCCAAGATGATACAAAACGGTATTTTTGGAACCAACGATGTGCAGATTGCTCCAGATGCGTCCCAAAAGGGCGGCGATGATCAAGGCCAGACCCAGGATTTCCATCCATTCGTAGAACACCGCCGAAGGGTTGGGTGGGGCGGAAAATATGGCCATGAAGGCACCGATGCCCCCGGATAGCCAACTCATCGGTTTGCGCAGACGTTCAACGGCAGTGACCATGGTCTCATCATTTTGGGGGCCACGATTTTCAATGATTGTCACGTTAGAATAATTCTCCTGTATACCCCTTGCCGGCAACGAGGGGTGATGCACCAGTTCCTGCAAATACGGCACCACTTCGGAAACCAAAAGGCAACATACTGCCGCGACTGCCACGGTGACCACGCCAGGGATCCAGATCGGTCAATAATTGAGTTTTCTTTCCCGAATCCAGGGTCACCCCTTGTTCGGGATCGAACGTGATGGCGTCCACCAACATTTCGTCGCGGGCAAGCTTGAGAATGCGGACCCCCTTCCCTTTGGGGAGCAGGGGGAATTCCTCCAGGCTGCACACCAACATGTTGCGGCCCCGGCTGATGGCGGCGACGGCGGTGCCGGTCACCGGATGCAGGTGGAGTGGATAATCTTCGATCTCCTTATAGGAAATCACCTGCTTGCCAGCACGATGGTTGGTCAGCAAATCCCGGCCCATGATGCGAAAACCTTGACTCAATCGGGTCGTGACAAAATATTCCCGGTCCGGTTCCACCGCCAACCCCCAGATCACCCGATCCCCCGAATCGATGTCAAACAACACCGACAGGGGATCACCAAACCCTTTGCCATCGGCTAGGCGATGGGCGAGAACTGAATAAATCTTGCCCGATCGGGCGACAAATGCCACATGCTGATTGGCATAGGCGATAAAGGGACGTAATAAATCATCCTCCGCTTTGAAACGAATCTTGTCGATACCGGTGAGATCATGCCCCTTGATGGATTTGACCCAACCCTTTTGTGATAGAATCACAGTCACCGGTTCTTTTTGTACCAGGTCTTCCGGTCGGATGGTGATTTCCCGGGTCACTTCGGCCAAGGTGGTCCGTCTGGGGTCGGCGAAGGCTTTTTTGGTTTTGACCAGATCCGAGCGGATATCGCCCCACATTTTCTCTGGATTGGCCAATAATTCCCGCAACTCTTCGGCCCGTTTTTCTTTTTCCGCCGTCTCTTTGCGGATGGCCATCTCTTCCAGTTTTCTCAACGAGCGCAAGCGCATGTTCAAAATCGCTTCCGCTTGCACGGCATCCAGATTAAAACGGGTCATCAGTACGGGGGCAGGATCATCGTGTTCTTTGATGATGGCGATCACTTCGTCAATATTCAGGTGGACGATGAGATAACCGGCGAGCATGTGCAGACGTTGGTTGATCTGGTCCAATTCATAGTTTGCCCTGCGGGTGTGAACTTCAAACCGATGGGCCAGCCATGCCAGAAGAAGGGATTTTAAATCCATCACTTCGGGGCGCATCTGGTGGGTGATGACGTTGAAGTTGATGGTGAATCGGGTCTCCAGTTCGCTATTTTTAAACAGATAGGCCATGATCACTTCGGGATCAAGCCGGTTTGACCGTGGTTCCAGGACGATGCGGATGGCCTCGTCGGATTCATCACGGACATCGACTAAAAACGGACATTTTTTATCGGTAATCAGGAGGGCGATCCGTTCGATCAGCCGTGATTTTTGTACTTGGTAGGGGATTTCCGTGACGACCAAGTTCCAAAGGCCGCGGTCCAAAGGTTCTTTGTGCCACCGTGCCCGTAGCCGCAGGCTGCCGCGACCGGTTTCGTAGGCTTCAAGCCGTTCGGCGGCGTCAGAAACCAAAACACCGCCGGTGGGGAAATCGGGTCCAGGGACGAAGGCCATGAGTGCTGCGACCGAACAATCGGCATCGTCAATGAGTGCCATGCAAGCGTCGAGGATTTCACCGACGTTATGGGGGGGAATGGAGGTGGACATCCCCACGGCAATCCCCGAAGAACCGTTGGCCAAAAGATTGGGGAAACGGGAGGGGAGGACGCGCGGCTCCGTCATAGAGCCATCGTAGGTATCGTTGAAGGGGACGGTATCTTTATCGATATCCTCCAGGAGTGCCATGGCAACACGGGTCAGACGGGCTTCGGTATAACGCATAGCGGCGGCACCATCGCCGTCAATGTTACCAAAATTACCTTGCCCGTCCACCAGGGGATAGCGTGCGGCGAATGATTGCGCCAGACGGACCATGGCATCGTAGGCGGCCTGATCACCATGGGGATGGTATTTACCGATGACATCGCCCACCACCCGCGCCGATTTTTTCGGCGGCAGGTTGGGTTCCAGATGCAGACCGGCCATGGCGAAGAGGATACGTCGATGAACCGGCTTCAGTCCGTCACGAACGTCGGGCAGGGAGCGACTGATAATGGTTGAAAGGGCGTAGGCCAGATAACGGCTTTCCAGTTCCAACCGTATCGGGGCATCCTGAATGCGATCACCACCCTCCATCAAACCTTTTCAACCTCCTTATCGGCGGTGACCAATTTGGCACCGGCATGTTTGGGTGGCAGGCCCGATTTTTCACGTAAAATATCTTCCAGTTCGTGGAGCAACGTCGGGTTTTCCTTAAGAAACTTCTTGGCATTTTCACGGCCCTGGCCGATGCGTTCCCCTTTGTGGGAGTACCACGCCCCCGATTTTTCCACCAAGTTTTGCTCCACCGCCATGTCGAGAACCTCCCCTTCGAGGGAAATCCCTTCACCATAATTGATGTCAAACTCGACGCTGCAAAAAGGTGGGGCCATTTTATTTTTGACCACTTTGACTTTGGTCCGGTTGCCAACAACCTGATCGCGGTCTTTGATGGCTTGGATACGGCGGATGTCCAATCGGACCGAGGCATAGAATTTCAGGGCATTACCGCCGGTTGTGGTTTCCGGGGAGCCGAAGGAGACGCCAAGTTTCATGCGGATTTGGTTGATGAACAGCACGATGGAGCGGGAACGGGAGATGGAGCCGGTAAGTTTACGTAGGGCCTGGGACATGAGACGGGCTTGCAGGCCCATGTGGGAATCGCCCATTTCCCCTTCCAGTTCCGCCTTGGGTGTCAAAGCGGCCACCGAGTCCACCACCACCAGTTCCACCGCCCCAGAGCGGATCAACATGTCTACAATTTCGAGGGCTTGTTCACCGGTATCGGGTTGTGAAATCAGCAGTTCATCGACGTTGACGCCCAATTTGCGGGCATATCCGGGATCCAGGGCATGTTCGGCATCCACGAAGGCGGCCACACCACCCAGGCGTTGAATTTCAGCGACCACATGCAGTGCCAGGGTCGTCTTGCCGGAGGCTTCCGGTCCGAACACTTCGCAAACCCGACCTCGGGGTAAACCGCCGATACCCAGGGCGATATCCACACTCAAAGAACCGGTGGAGACCGTGGCAACGTCGGGGACAACTTGGTCGCCCATACGCATGATAGAGCCTTTGCCGTATTGGCGTTCGATTTGTGCCAGGGCTGCATCCAAGGCTTTGGCTTTTTGTGGATCCATGGACATCGATAAAGCTCCTTTACGTCAATGTGAGGATGATTATATCCAATCTACATTAACAGATTTCACCCCATTGACAACAGGGTGGCAACCCAGGGCAATTGCATTTGGAATCCCTTGACATTAGGGCGTGTTGGTATCCGATAACTTGAGACACGCCCTAGAAAATTATTAAAAGAAAAAAGGGGTCTGGGGGATTGCCCCCAGGGTTT
>PEAO01000166.1 GCA_002753615.1 Magnetococcales bacterium DCbin2 | reverse complement strand
GGCGCGTGAAAAGCAAAGTCAAAAGAAAAGTCAAAACCCTGGGGGCAATCCCCCAGACCCCTTTTTCTTTTTAATCGTTTTTCAAGCCCCTCATATGGCCATGATTGCCTCATTCCTGACCCGTCTGCAACAACGTGCCGATCCACTATTCTCCATCCTGGATCCCCAATCCGGGCAAGTCATAGCGTGCGAAAATCATGCGTTTTACCGTCTGATTTTGGGTTGGGCCAAAATATTGGAGGTCTCACCCGACAAAGTGGTCATGATTTTTGGACGTACCACCCCCAGGATGATGGCGGCATGGTTCGGGGCCATTCTGGCAGGACGCCTCCCAACCTTTATTTCCTACCCCAACGCCAAAATCACCCCCGAAGCCTACGGGGAAAAACTGGCCAACTATCAAGCGCGGTTTCAGAGTGCAACCTTTGTCGGCGAAGAAGAAGACCGAGCCACTTGGCCCACAGTCCTCACATATGTGGAGGTTGAAGAGACCTCGTTGCCCGATCCCACAACCATGCCGGGTTGGCGGGGAGGGGGGGAGGCTTTGTTTTTACAATGCTCTTCGGGAACCACCGGGCTGCAAAAGGCAGTGGCTATCCAGGAAAAGATGCTCATAGCCCAGATGGCACAGTATCGCAAAGCCCTGAATCTGGATCCCCAGACGGATCGTATTTGCAGTTGGTTGCCGCTTTACCATGACATGGGATTGGTGGCGACGTTTCTCCTGCCGCTCTTGACGCAAACCCCAGTGATTTATCTGGATCCATTTCAATGGGCCGCCTTTCCCGGCCTGTTGCTGGAAACCATGGAGCGTTTTCGGGGAACGCTCACTTGGTTGCCCAATTTTGCCTTTTCTTTTTTGTGTAAAAATCCCCAGCGTTACAAACTGGATCATGTCCGTTCCTTTATCAATTGCTCCGAGCCGGTCAGCCTGGAGAGTTTCCAACGGTTCATGATGACCCATGGGGTGAGGCCGGAACAGTTATCGGTTTGTTATGCGCTGGCGGAAAATGTCTTTGCCGCAACCCAGAGTGAAATCGGCAAACCGCCTGTTTGGCTTGCCTTGGAATCTTCGCATCTGCGCAAGAACCAGGTCCAATCACAGGGGGGGCCGGTTGCGGTGGCCACCGAGTCCCCAATGATGGCGGGATACCGGCCTGTCATCGGTTGCGGAAAACCTTTGGAAGGGGTGGAAATTCAAATCAAGGGGGGGGAGGGGGCCGATATCGGAGAGATTTTTCACCGTGGCCCCTGCGCTATCGATGGTTATTATCAATCACCCCCTTTGGCCGCAGAAGGATGGTTTCCCACAGGGGACTTGGGATTTTTCTACGCAGGACAGTTGTATCTGTGTGGCCGGAAAAAAGATCTCATCATCCAAAACGGCAAAAACATCTACCCTCAGGATCTCGAAGGGGTGATCATGACCCATGAGGCCATCCATCCGGGTCGTGTGGCGGTGGTCGGGGAGATGGATCTACAGTTGGATACCCAACGAACCTTGGCGTTGGTGGAACCAAAACACGGCGTTGTGCTGACTCTGGATCAGAAAAAGAAAATCTGCGGTCAGTTGCAATCTTTGTTGGATCTCCATTTCGATGTTGCCGTCCAGGTGGCCATGGTGCCACAAGGATGGTTGCGCAAAACCTCCAGTGGCAAAATAGCGCGGGAAACCAATCGGGATCGTTACTTGAAAGCCCTCCAGGACAAGGTTCATGTGTGTGGCGATAGCCATGTGCGTATTTTTTGGACCCGCAATACCTCGCATCACAATCGGTTCAAAGCGGTTCACGCCTACTGGGTCGGTTTGTTGTGGTCAGGCAATTGGAAAAAAACGATCCCATTTTTCTCAACATTGATCACCCACATGCAGCCACGGGATCCCCTGGTGATTCAGGCGGGAGAACCGGAGTGCCGCAGTATTTTTCCCGGTAGCCCGGATCCTAGCGGGCGGATTCGGCAAGCGGTGGCGGAATACCGGGAATTTTTTATGTTTTTGAAAAATAGACGGCCTGGTCGCCTTGCCTACATGACCGGAATACCCACCGCTCCAGTGGATCGGGATAATGGTGACCGTCAATGGCCGGTGGTTGGATCGGTGACGGCGCGTTATCACTATCAGGCCGAATTTTATGGGGCGATGCGCACCCTGTGCGATGAATTGATGATTCATTTTCTGGATGTCTGCACACCGCTTTTGGGAAAAGATGGCGTTGTCCCCCCCCAATACCTTGCGGATGGGACACACTTGGATCCATCGTTTTTGCATGTCTATTGGGGAGCGTTGGAAAACTGTTTTGGGGTGATCAGCCTGGAGAGCCATGATCCACCTCCCGAACAAAGCCAATGGGATGGGACTTTTGAACATTTTACCCGGCTGGTGCAAAGAAAGGTGCGGGATCATGCCCCGTTGACGGATAACCCCCCCTGGGATCGGATGGTGTCGTCATCCTTGTTGGATTCTTTGGCCGTCGTCGAATTGGTGACCATGCTCAATCAGGTCTGTGGTTTGGCCATTGAACCCAGAATGATTTCTTGGAAGGATTTTGAATCCATCGAGGCGATGTATCACCGTTTTGTATTGAATCAAGGAGTGGCTTGATAATTGCTTGCTTTTCGACTTGGGATGGCGGAGATGTTGGAGCGACTTGTGACGAGAGGTTAGAATGGCGATGAAAACCAACCGTTTCACCCTGTATGCCCAAGCGATGGCGGTGGCACTGGGAATGATGTGGGGGATGACTGCCGCCATGGCCAGCCCGGTCCATCGAAAAGGGTGTGAATTTCCCTATCCTGGCGTTGAGGTGTGTTGGGAAGCGACTGCGGGCATGGGGACCAGTTATGCCCCGTTTGACGAATTGCATGTGCTTCCCATCGTGCGTAAAATCGCCGGGCAGGAAGAGATTTTGGAAAGTTATACGCGGGATGTTTTCGAGCAGATGTTACCGGGGAATCTGGCGGAATATCTGATTCCAGAGTGGGTTCCGGTCTATAATTTGGAACAGGCTCTGGCCATAAGTCGGGAAAGCGGATGGCCGGCGGTGATGTGGATTTCGCCGAGGGTGTTGAAAAATAGCAGTGCTGCCAGCCCAGGTGTGGTAGATTGGGATGTCTATATCATGGCGCGTGGCCAATTGGTCAGAACTTTGCGCATTCGTGTCTCCTCGGATCCTATCAAACGCGACGATGCGGTGGGGAAGGGGTTGACCATGGGGACGGTCATGGTGGCTTCCGGTGCGACGGCGGCGGGTGGGTTTTTCGGGGCAGCGGCGGCGACGGCGGCGGTGGTGGGTACGGCCAATGCTAAACCTCCTGAGTCCGGCAAACCTTTGGAATTAATGACAGAACTGGCAACGAGGCAACTTTTGTTCCTGGCCCAGTATCCCATCGAGGCATTGAATCTTCCCGTGGCAGCACTGCCACCTAGGGATACCATGCCGACTGTGGATCGGGTTCATCTGTGGTTCAAAGAAGCTTTTGCCGCCAAATAACCTCTGCCAGGACAGGCTTGCGCATGTTTAAATCCATCAAAAATCTGGTGTGGGCCTTCGATGCGGAATGGATTCCCGATCCCAAGGCGGGCCGATTGCTTTATAATCTGGCGGATGATCTGGACGACGCCTTGGTCATGGAGGAGATGTGGCGTAAAAATGGGGCCACCGAGGAAAATCCGACCCCTTATCTGAAGACGGTGATGTGTCGGGTGGTTTCCATTTCCGTTGTCCAACGCCAAGTTCATAAAGATGGACGGATTTTGCTGCGACTTTTGACGCTTCCCAAAATGGATGCGGCGGGTGTGGTGGATCCCTCCGAGCGGCGGATCATTGAGACGTTTTTGGGGGCGTTGGGTGATCGCCAGCCGCAACTGGTGGGATTTAATTCTTTGGCGGCGGATGTCCGCATTTTGGTGCAGCGTGCGGTGATCCATGGGTTGTATCTGCCGGGGTTTGCCCGTCGTCCCAACAAGCCATGGGAGGGGGTGGATTATTTTGCCAAGGGGGGAGAGTCCCATGTGGATCTCAAGGATCATGCCGCCCCAGGGTGGGGTCCGGGGACGCCATCGTTGCATGAATTGGCGGTGTTGTCTGGGATTCCGGGAAAAATGGAGACGCATGGTAATGAGGTGCCACAGTTGTGGCTCAAGGGGCGATTGGACGAAATCCTGGCCTATAATGAGTTTGATGCGTTGACAACCTATCTGATTTGGTTGCGCATGTCTTATTTTGTCGGATTGGTGAATCAGGCTCAGTATGAACAGGAACAAAATCTGGTGCGTGAATTAATTCGGGAGGAATCTGGCAACAAACCTTATTTATTGAAGTTTCTGGAAGAATGGGATCGTCTTGCCCGGCTGTGTGGTCATGTGACGTGTTGACGACGGATTGAAAAATGGTTATCTGTGACGGCTATGAGTGACAACTTTGCAAAGGAAAAGGCCCAGGTCGTTCAGCGTCTTCTGAAACACGAAGGCAGGGTGATGTTGTGTCTTGATGCCACCTGTCAGGGGGTGGAGGTGCCGCGCCGGTTTGCGTCGGATCCGGGGTTGATGTTGGTGATCAACGTCAACATGCCGCAGACCATCGAAATTGGGCCGGTGGCCATTGAGTCGGAGTTGCGGTTTGGGGGTATCCCCCATTATTGCATTATCCCGTACAATGCCTTGTGGAGTGCTTTTAATCCCGATTCGGGGCATGGCGTTTTGTGGCAGGAATTCATTCCTCCCATTATTCGTCATCAGCATGGTCCCTATCCCACGGGGCCGTTGAAGCCGTTGCCGGACGATGATGACTGGCCGTTGCCGGACGCAGCACCGGAACCGGTGAAAGCTGGGGTACCCGCTTTCAAGGTTATTGAGGGCAATAGTGACATACCGCCCCCCGATAACAATCCTGGCCGTTCCCGGCCCAAACTTCGGATTGTCAAATAGATCACCTGCAACTAAAATTATTAAAAGAAAAAAGGGGTCTGGGGGATTGCC
>PEAO01000165.1 GCA_002753615.1 Magnetococcales bacterium DCbin2 | reverse complement strand
TTAGAGTCAAAACCCTGGGGGCAATCCCCCAGACCCCTTTTTTCTTTTAATCATGGTACACAAAACAATCACCCTGGTTTTCCATCCACACGGGGTTGGGTCAGTACGGGAAAAAACGTCAAGGTGAATATCAAAGAAGCCAACACCCAAGTGATCCCCGAAAAAGAAACCGCCCACCCGTAATCGATCGGTACCAGATCAAGACGTAGAAGGGTGGTAATAACCATCAGCCCAAATACAAACACCATCTCCTTGCCCGGAGTTAAAGGACGTCCCGTGTGAGCCAAAGAAACGCGGGTCATGATCCCCAAAATGGTCACCCCAAATCCACCGACCGTGATCGCATGTAACGCGGTGGATGGCATAATCCAATCGGTTATCACCCCCAAAGCCCGAAACATAAATCCCACCGCAATCCATGCATACCCCAAATGCAATACCCATACGATGGGTTGTCCCAGGGTTTTGTGAGGCATCCACCCTGACAAACGGATGGTATGGATCATGGCCGTGAGGATAAAAATGATTCCGGTCGCCCAATGATCCTCAAACAACACGTCCGCGACACAAACAACCCCAATGCTCCAAGAGGCCGCATGTTCCACCCATGGCCATGTTTTGACGCGCGTATGGTTTCCCATGCCAGAAAACGCATTCTGGGTAAAAGCAGGCAACATCCGCCCCCCAAAGGCTACGATCACCCATACGATGGTGTTAACCCCAAGCCGCAACCCCACCACCAATGTTTCCTGAGTAATCCCAAGCCATTCCAGATGAAATAACAAATTAGCAATCCAAAAAAGTCCCATCAATGCGGGAAAAATCATGTGCTGATATTTCTTTGTACGGATGATCGGAATGAGGATGGCTATTACCAATCCCGGTAAAAAAGCCAAGTCCACACAGGCGACAACCCAAGGTACCGATTCCGGGGCAAACCACATCATGGCCCGTCCCATCAGCCATATCCCCACCAAAACCATCAAAGGGATCCCGCGGAGAGGTTTGGTTTGGGTCCAATTGGTGACCGCCGTTAAAAGAAACCCTCCAGCCGCCGCCGCAATCCATCCAAACAACATTTCATGCCCATGCCACCAGGAAGAAGGAAGCGCATTGGCACTGTTCAATGGGCCATAGAGGATCATCAGCCACAAGGCCATCGCCATCACCCCCCATCCCCCCGCCAGGATGAAAAAGGGACGGAAACCGTAGGCAAACAAAGCCGGTCCGGCTACCGGGACCGGCTCTTCGATCTGGTGAAGTCGAGGTTGTATCACAATCGTGGGAATTTTTCTTTCCATTTCAGTTTACCTTCATGCCGACCAACAGGGCCTCATCGCGCCATCCCACCCATCCATCGCCTACCGTCCCCTCTTCCCGGTAAACAAGTATGCGTAACGCGGAAAACAAAAACAAAAGCTCATTGGTCCCTAACAGCCATTCGGGATTGCTAGGACCAACACCCCCTTGTTTTTCCCGCGTAAATGTTTGATAAAACAAAATACCACCAGGTCTGAGAGATTCGATAATCGGGGTCGCCAGTTCACGGCAAAGAAACCGGGAGACAACCACACAATCAAAGTAGTCTTTCAGTGGCGGAAAGCGGATAACATCGCGGACTTCGGCTATCAGAGGTAGTAATCGTTGTCTGCTGACTGCATTCACCTGGTGTACGGCGACATCGGAGATGTCCCAAGCTTGGGTCTCAAGCCCGTGTTCGGCCAGCAGCAAAGCATTGCCACCCAACCCACATGCCAGATCCAAACCCAAGCCCTCCCTGGGTAACAAATGCCGGTTTTCCACCAGCACCCTGGCAGGGACAGGCCGTTCACGGCACTCCCGGTAACGGACATTCCACTGTTCACGGCACACCACCAACAGCTTCCTCCCGCAAACAACCGAGCATGAACCCCAGACTCCGGCCCAACGTCCCCGTTACCCATCCCTGCATACGGTTCCCTAGCGAAAGACCAGCCCTCCCACGCAACCTACGGAGATGGGCATACCGCATGTCTCAGGATCCATTCCAAGCGTCAAAACCTGTTGACTCAGGTTATGTTGCGGGGTGATTTCTGGTTGTTTTTTTCAGCACCGATATTAACCCGTTCACGCAGGATATTACTGGGGTGAAACGTCATGACGTTACGGGCGGAGATTTCAACTTCTTCTCCCGTTTTGGGATTGCGTCCACGACGCGCCCGTTTTTTTCGCACGTCAAAGTTGCCAAAGCCAGGTAGTTTGACAACTTCACCGTCCTCCAGAGTCCCCTTGATGGTCTCAAGGACCGCCTCAACGAGATCCTGAGCATCGGAATGGGTAATATCCAGGGTTTTATACAGCTTATCGACGATTGCAGCTTTGGTAAGTGTGTTCATTTTGAACCCCAACTGAAATTAACTGGCCACGGCTTCTTTGAGAATTTTTCCGGGTTTGAACCTAACGACCTTGGATGCGGCGATTTGGATCTCAAGGCCGGTTTTTGGATTTCTCCCTTTTCGGGCGGAACGACTGGCGACCGAAAAAGTGCCGAACCCTGTAATGACAACGGCGTCATCCGACTTGAGGGACTCGGTTATGGAAGCCATCACGGCTTTAATAACAGCCTCCGCAGCGTCTTGGGAAAGTTCCGCTGTTTCGGCGACAGCTTTTTTCAGTTCAGACAGATTCACTTCAGACCTCGCAAGGGTATCATTTTTCATCAATTAATCAATAGCCCCATTCTACGTTTGAAAAAGCTGTATGAAAAGGGCTTTCAAACGTAAACCTAGGGATCACCATAACGCAGTGGCCCGCCCAGTGCACTTCTAAAAACCGGTATGGCCTCCATGGATTCGTCGGTTATACAGTTTTTTCCAAGCCAGGGCAAAAGGCAATAGTAACCGTCATTCGTTTTTATAAAATGACAGGTATGTCAAGGTTCTGTGCCAACACCTTCCCCCAATAGGTCACTTGGCCGAACCATGGACCAAGCTGTTTTCAGGATATTTGATTTCGAGAAACCAAACCTGTCAAGGACGTGTTCAAACGGCCCGGAGACACCATATCCCTCCACGGCAATGATCCGCCCATGGCAACCGACCCATCGGTGCCACCCCATGGGGGACGCAGCCTCAATGGCAAGTCTTTGTGTCACCCGGGCTGGGAGAACCTGCTCCCGATAGGCATCCGATTGATGGGCAAACAACTCCCAGGACGGCATGGATACAAGACGAACCCGGAGTCCATCTCTGGTCAGTTGCCTATGGCATTCGAGAACTAGCACCAGCTCACTACCGCTGCTGATGAGTATCAGCTCAGGCTCTCCTTCGCAGTCACGACGCACATAAGCCCCTTTCTCCACCAAGACGCGCTCTTCATCGACCCAGGGGACTTTTTGGCGGGTCAAGATCAATGCTACCGGTCCTGGCAATTCCAATGCCAATCGCCAAGCATCCCTGGTTTCCCATACGTCACCGGGGCGAATGACCGTCATTCCTGGAATCGAGCGCAAATGCAGCAGATGCTCTACGGGTTGATGGGTCGGTCCATCCTCTCCCACCGCAATACTGTCGTGGGAGAAAATAGTAATAACCCGCAATTTCATCAACGCCGCCATCCGCATCGCGGGAATCATATAATTGGAAAAGGAGAAGAAGGTTCCGCAATAGGGCAAAACGCCACCATGCGCCGCCAAGCCATTGACGATGGCTCCCATGGCATGTTCACGGACACCAAAGTGGATGATGCGCTGGGGTTCATCGACCAAATCGGTACTGACCGAAGAACCCAAATCGGCGGAACCACCCCATAATTGTGGAATTTCCTTGGCCATGGCATTGAGAATCCAACCCGACACGGTGCGCGTGGCCCAATCGCCGCGCTTGAAGGAAAGGGTGTTCAGGACACGGTTCCAGGAATCTCCCAGGTTCCCATTCAGGTAATCGCGGAATTGTTTCTCCTGGTTGGGATGTTTGTCGCTTCCTTGCTGCAACCGTTGCCGCCATAATGCATGTGACTTTGCCCCTTTCTGTCGCACGCGGTCCCACAGTTGCCGTACCTGATGCGGTACATGAAAGGTTTCCTCCGGCCAGTTGAAAAACCTCCGCGTCTCCGTGATAGCCGCCTCTCCCAATGGCGCACCGTGACAATCCTCTGTCCCCTGCTTGGGACTACCAAAACCAATGACGGTATGCACGACGATTAAACTGGGTTTCTCCGTCTCCCTCTGAGCAGTCAGGAGTGCCGACTCAATGGCTTCCAAAGATTCACCGTCTTCCACCAACAACGTCTGCCATCCACAGGCACTGAAACGCAGAGCGACATCTTCGGTAAAGGCCAAGTCCGTGGAACCTTCGATGGAAATATTGTTCTTATCATAGAGAGCAATCAACTTACCCAGTCGCAGATGACCGGCCAATGAGGCCGCTTCCTGGGTAATTCCTTCCATCATGTCGCCATCGGACATCAAAACGTAAGTATGGTGATCCACCAGGGGGGAGAGGGTTGTATCGGTATTGAAAATTTGACCCAACCGTCGTTCTGCCATAGCCATCCCAACGCCCATGGCAAACCCCTGCCCCAATGGACCTGTTGTCACTTCAACGCCTGGAACCAGACCCCGTTCGGGATGACCTGGTGTTTTGGATTCCAATTGCCGAAAGCGACGGATTTCTTCCATAGAAAGATCGTAGCCGGAAACATGCAGCAAACCATACAAAAGCATCGATGCATGGCCGGCGGAGAGGATAAATCGGTCCCGGTCAGGCCAATCGGGGTGGGTGGGGTCATGTTTGAGGATCCGAGACCACAGGACATGCGCCATACCTGCCGCACCCATGGCCATGCCGGGATGCCCGGAACGGGCTTTTTCGATGGCGTCAACCGCCAACATTCGCAACGTGTTACAGGCAAGACGGTCCAAATCCTCGAAGGGTTCCATAGGGGAGACTTTTTTCTCTGTGTCAGGTGAATAGCGATGACGACTGCCGGGCTGCCTCAGGTTGGAGGGGAATATAATGGGATCGGGAAAAACTTGCAATCCTATGGGCGTGTTGACACAGGGCAATTGCATTTTGAATCCCTTGACATTAGGACGTATTAATGTTCGATAGCTTGAGATACACCCTAGAAAATTATTAAAAGAAAAAAGGGGTCTGGGGGATT
>PEAO01000074.1 GCA_002753615.1 Magnetococcales bacterium DCbin2 | reverse complement strand
GGCAATCCCCCAGACCCCTTTTTTCTTTTGATAATTTTATTTAATGTCAATATGAATGACCTAGAAACGGTTCATCATGTCGGGAATCCACAGCACCCGATCATCGCCGGTGCAAAGCATTCCGGCGATGGGGCCGTCCTGGGAGATGACAAAGGCGACAACGCCCGGATAAGCACCCACCAGATTGACCGCCGAAGCATGACGGGTTCCATATTTTTCCAAATCGACATCCACCGTATCGGCTCCGTGATCATCGAGGCAATAAAGGGTTCGGCCTCGCCACCGTTGCGCCGAAAGCATGGTGCCAAAAGAGAGGGGACGTAAACGATGGGAAAGAACCAAAGCACCATCCACACGGCTCATATGGGCGAGCCTTTTGGCGTTGAAGAGTATTTTTCTGGCCATCTCACGAACTTCTTTGCGTTTCTTTTTATTTTTGCTGAGTTCCTCCTGGCGACTGACGCAATAACCCCCCAAAAGTTTGGATGCATCGGTGGCGTTGGTAAAGCGATACCTAGTTACCAAGGAAAGGATGGGGCGATGGTCATCATGGTCGGGAACCCAGATAACAATGCCGCCATAACCACCCCGCCCAATCTCGACCAATAACCTTTGAATGAATGTCCGATACCGGCTCCAATAATTTTCCCCAAACTGCGCAAATTCAGGGTGGGTGCGGACAATCTTGAATAAAGCCTGGCCAATGAGGCTGGTTTCAAAAGAACTATTGCCCGGCAGTGAAAAATGACCGGCGTGAAAGCGTGCCAACACCCGGCTACCCCAGGAAACCACCAACGATCCGGCCCGGTTGGAGTAGACCGACAAAAGATCGTCGGGGGGGGCGTGATGGATCATGGGATGTAATCGCGGTTCATTGCTGCTTTCCTGGAATACCGCGCCCCAGATCTCTAAATTGCGCGGATCGCCTTTTTGTGGACAAACGGCAAGAATGGTATTTTCCGGGTCAAACCCACGCGCCAGCTTAACCAGGGCATCAATGGTGAAAGGTTGGCTCTTTTCCAATTCAAGCGTCTGATAATCAATCTTCTTTTTCTTGACTTCCAGGGCAGGTAAGCCGCGATCCATCAACAGAACGTTGGGAAGGACCGGACGATCTTCCTCCCGATTCAATCCAGCTAAGAAAACCGTTTCCATGAGTGCGCGGATGTGTAGTTTCGACAGACGCATGGGATCTTCCCCACTGACCTCGCTGAGGAGCGAAGTGATGCGTTCGATGATCCGGCTGTCAAACAGGGCGGTCCCTTCCAATCCCCCCAGGATGCGTGAACGCTCGCCAAGATCGCGCATGACGACCGAAAAAAAAGGATTGCCAGGGATTTGCCAAGCGGCCAGGGAAATCTCCATGGGAAAGGTTTCGCCATTTTGCCGTAACCCATAGCATTCGACCGTTTCTCCGCGATCTCGAAAAACCCCCAATTCGACCGCCTGGAGAAAAGCCTGTTCAAATTCTCCTCTGACCTCTTCCGGCATCAACAGAATGATGGAAAGGCCCATGATCTGTTGGGAGGTATAACCAAACAATGATTCGGCACCTTTGTTCCAAAACTGGATCAACCCCCGGCCATCCATGGAGATAATGGCCTCGGTCGTTGAATCGGTAATATGGCGGAACTGTTTTTCGCTATCCTTCAGGTGCATCATGGAGTGCCGCCTTTCGAGGATCAGGCGAATACGTTGCCTGAGTACCGGCCAGCGGATGGGTTTGGTGACATATTCTTCGGCACCCGCCTCAAAGGCGCGTTCCACCGATTGATCATCATCAAATCCGGTGACCATGACGATGGGTATGTCGGCACCTTCTTCCGTGGCCTTGATGGCGGCACAGGTTTGAAATCCATCCTGTCCAGGCAGATTGGCATCCAGCAAAACTAAGTCGGGCGCAAGGCTGGCAAATCGTTCCAGTGCCGTATGGCCATTGTCGGATTCAACGACATCATACCCTTCGCGGATGAGTTTATGGCGAAGAAATAGCAGGATGTCGGGATCATCATCCACAATCAGGATTAGGCTTTTATTCACTGGTATTCCAAACAATCAAAAAAGTGTGTCGGATCATTCATGAGAAAATGAACGGTGTTGCTGATTTTTAAGAGTCAGGCACGATCAGGGGTTGCATGGTGAACGGTCGGCTATCAAGATAGGTTCCTGGGCCATCTCGTTTCGTTTCGGCATCACTCATTCTAAACATGAGAAGGATCTCATCAAGGTTATTTTTGCCCGTAGGGCATGATGTCCGACGGTTTGCTGCTTTTATCATTTTTTCTATCCTGTTTTTGGAGGCGGTCGTGGCCATTTACCCATTTGAAGGGATATTTCCCCAGATTCATCCACAGGCATTCATTCACCCGGAAGCGGTCATCATCGGTCGTGTCCGTATTGGTGCGTTGTCTTCGGTTTGGCCTGGGGTTGTGATTCGTGGGGATGTCAATGATATTGAAATTGGGGAAAAAACCAACATCCAGGATGGCTGTGTCCTTCATGTGACGCGCGGAACACCCGATCGTCCGAACGGCTCCTCCTTGACCCTGGGCAATCATGTCACTATCGGACATCAAGTGACTTTGCACGCCTGCCGGTTGCTGGATGATGTCATGGTTGGCATTGGAGCCATTGTTTTGGATCGTGTTGTCATCAACAAAGGGGCCATGGTGGGGGCTGGCGCGTTGGTTTCTCCGGGAAAACAAATCCCAGAGCGGGAGCTGTGGTTGGGCAGTCCGGCCAAAAAAGTCCGTGACCGCACCGAGGATGAGATCAGGGCCAGTGCCACCATCATGGAGCATTATACCGTTCTCGCGGGCATCCATCGGGATAGCATGACCCCTCCTTAAGGTGAACCCATTGCCTGACCTTGGATTCCCAAGCCAGATTGGTGGTTTAGATCTGCACGCAGTGATCCGATGCGGCTCCACGGGATCCGTTCATGCCGCCATCGATCCCCAGACGGGGAAAACGGTGGTGGTTAAATTACTCCATCGCCCCCCCGCCATGGTGGTTCATGACGTTGTTTTCAATCATCCCAATATTGTCCAGATTTTTGACCATGGTTGCGAACGTGGCCAGCATTATGTCGTTATGGAATATGCACCTGAAGGGAGCCTCAAGGGGCGGTTGCGGTCGTTGCAGAACCTGGATACGGATACCGCCCTCTCTTGGATTCGCCAGGTTCTCCTGGCTTTGGATCACCTGCATTCCTATGGGATGCTTCATCGGGACATCAAACCCGATAATCTTCTTTTTTTCCCCGATGACCGGTTGAAGGTTTCCGATCTTGGCCTCATGTGTCCCATGAGGGGATCGCCCCCTGCCCCGATGGGAACACCCGGGTTTATGTCCCCCGAACAAATCATGGGGTTGCCATTGGATCCACGGAGCGACCTGTTTTCTTTGGGGGTCGTGTTTTATCGCATGGTGACGGGTCGTTTTCCATTTTCCGGTTCCAGCGTTTCCGCGCGACTCAACGCGACCCTGCTGTCATCGCCCCCTTGGCCATCCCATCTTCAATCCACCCTCTCCCGATCGATTTCACAAGTGATTATGTGTGCCATTTCAAAACGACCTAGCCAACGGTTTGCCGATGCCAAGAAATTTTTGATGGCTATTGACGAAATCGGCAATGCGGTGATGGTGAAGTAAAATATATTGTATTGCAATGCGTTAAATAAATAATATGCGTCCATGGAATTGAACTCATTTAATTTTTTTGTTCGCTATAATAATTTTTGATTTTACCTTCGATGGCTTGGACGTTACTTTCATTTTTGGAGACGGAAACAGTTGAAAGAACAATAAATAGCACATTTTTTGTGTGTTTTATAGTTGGCATGCGCCTCCTTTCATTGTGTGCAATTTCACCATCGCCAGGATCAAGAGCCATGGGTAAACCAAGGATTTCAGTTCAAATCACGGCTGAGTTGCATTTTCCATTTCCAGATAACCTTGTTTTTCGTGGGGTTACCGGAAATGTTAGCATGACCGGAGCCAAGATTAACCGGCTTGAGCATCGTCCTAATACGCCGTCCATGGCGGTGGATACCCCGATCATCAAATTATTTTTGGATGATCGGGTCAATCCCCAGGTGGTATCTCTCCCCTGTGATCTGGTTCGCAGCCACCGAACAGGGTTTGGCGTCCAGTTTTTGCAGGAGAAGATGGATCCGTTTGAAATGGTGACCGATCCGTGTGAGCGGTGCTGACCTGATTGATAAAGCCGGGATCAGGTAAACTTGGGCTTGTATTTGGTTGTGGGACTGCGTAGATTACTCTGGTCTGGCTTTAAGTCAATTGGAATGGGTTTTTCAGGAGGAGGTCATGGCCACCGTCGCAGAGAAGATTGCCCAGGATTTTGGTCCCGATCATGGTCGTTTCATATCCGCCACGGCAGGAAACATCACCGAGGTATGCTTGCAACAAGCTGTCAGGATCGTTGAAGAATTTGGTAAGAAGAAGTTTATCTTCGCCGACGATTCTGCCGTCGCCATGGGCGATGGTCAATGGTTTGTTGGTTACGGTGGCTGTTTTTGCAATGCCGATCATGGGCATCATCCGCAATGTCCTGGAAGTCAGATCTCCACCCAACAGGGCATCGTCGATTCCCCTGCACCTCTGCAACCCATGGCGGTTCCGGCCTTTACCATCCATATTTTTGGGAAAGAGAATCGTACCGTTCCCCTGGAGGCCGGTCAGCACAAGGCCCGTTTGGATGCCCGTTCCTTGTTGACCCAGGAAAAGCGTGCCACCCACGCCTGTATTGTGGATCAGGCGGGCGTCGTTACCGATGCCTATGAACGGGTCATTATGGCGACGGGTGATATTAAAATTAAAAAGGTTGATCCCAGGAGACTCCCGGAACAGATTCTCGCATCCATTGCTGGGGAATGATTCTTTATTGGGCAATGGGATTGCATCGTGGTCAACAATTGCCTATAAGATTATGCCACCTGTAACCGGCTTTGCGAGGAGCTTGACCATGCCCGAATTCCAGTATGCCCCCGTCCTGAACCCCGGACACGGTGACACCGAATACCGTCTGCTGACGACCAAACATGTTGCGACCGCCTCCTTTGAGGGACAAGAGATCGTCAAGGTGGCCCCCGAAGGACTTTCTGAACTGGCGGCAGCGGCGATGAAGGATGTTTCCCATTTGCTGCGCACCAGTCATCTGCAACAACTCAGAAACATACTCGATGATGCGGAGGCTTCAGCCAACGATCGTTATGTTGCACTGGAGCTGTTGAAAAACGCCAACATTGCCGCCGGTATGGTTTTGCCGAGTTGTCAGGATACCGGAACGGCCACGGTCGTAGCCAAAAAGGGGACAAGGATCTGGACGGGAGGGGGTGACCAAAAGGCCATTTCCCAGGGGATCTTCAAAACCTACACCGAGACCAATCTGCGGTATTCTCAGGTTGCCCCTCTGACTATGTACGATGAAAAAAATACGGGGAGCAATCTTCCGGCCCAGATTGATATCGAAGCGGTGGATGGCGACACCTATAAATTTTTGTTTATGGCCAAAGGTGGCGGTTCGGCCAACAAGACCTACCTTTACCAAGAGACCAAGGCACTGTTGACGCCAGACAAGCTCAAGGCATTTTTCCGGGAAAAAATGGGTTCGTTGGGAACATCGGCATGTCCACCGTATCATTTGGCCTTTGTGGTGGGTGGTACGTCACCGGAGATGAATCTGAAAACGGTCAAGTTGGCTTCGGCGCGGTATCTGGATGATTTGCCGGCGACGGGAGATGGTCTGGGGGGGGCGTTGCGTGATCGTGAACTGGAGGGGGAAATTTTAAAGATGGCCCAGGATATTGGTCTGGGCGCGCAGTTTGGCGGCAAATATTTTGCGCATGATGTGCGGGTTATCCGGTTGCCACGCCATGGGGCGTCATGTCCTGTGGGGATGGGGGTCTCCTGTTCGGCGGATCGGAATATTTTGGCCAAGATCAATCGGGATGGTATTTGGATTGAAGCCTTGGAGCGCGATCCTGCCCGTTTTCTCCCCGAAGTGGGCGATGGCTCTCTCAGTGGGGAGGTGGTTCATCTGAACCTCAACCAACCCATGTCGGCCATTCGTGCTGCGTTGAGCAAGTATCCGGTGAAAACGCGGGTTATGTTGACGGGTTCCATCGTTGTTGCTCGGGACATTGCCCATGCCAAGATTCAACAGCGGTTGGATTCGGGGCAAGGGATGCCCGATTATTTTAAAAACAGCATCGTCTATTACGCCGGTCCCGCCAAAACCCCTCAGGGGATGGCTTCGGGGGCGTTTGGTCCTACGACTGCGGGCCGCATGGACAGTTATGTGGATGCCTTTCAAAAGGTGGGGGGATCTTTGGTGATGTTGGCCAAGGGGAATCGTTCTCCGGTGGTGACCCAGGCTTGTAAAGAGAATGGTGGTTTTTATTTGGGTTCCATTGGGGGTGCCGCCGCCCGTTTGGCCCAAGATTGCATCCGCAAGGTGGAGGTCATCGATTATCCTGAGTTGGGGATGGAGGCCATCTACAAGATCGATGTGGTCGATTTTCCCGCGTTCATCATCGTCGATGACAAAGGAAACGATTTCTTCAAGTCCTTGTAAGACTGTGTGATGGGTGGGGAGAGGGTTTCCATGTGTTGTGACTGATATCGCGCAGCCGCACGATCGGTTTGTCAAGGCTTTACTTTCCGATCCTGGAAGGGCGGGGGCCTTGTTGCGGGAACGGTTGCCGGAAGAGATATCCAGCTTGTTGTCGCCCGATCCTCCGGTGCTGGTGGATGGCTCTTTTGTCGATGAAGCGTTGCGAAGCCATCTGACGGATCGGCTGTTTCAGGCCAAGACAATCACGGGTCGAACGGTCCTTTTGTATGTTTTGGTTGAGCATAAGAGTTTTCCAGACCAGCGGGTTGGTTGGCAGGTTGTTAAGTATACGGTTGAATGGTGGAAACAATGGGAGCGTGAACACCCTGATTGGGAGATGCTGCCACCCGTCATCCCTTTCGTTTTTTATCATGGGGCGTCAGAGTGGCGTATCCCCAATGAATTTTTGGCGTTGGTGGATGCGGAAGAAGGTTGGAAACCATGGTTGCTGAACCTTCGCTTTGCCATGATGGATTTGGGCAAGATCGAAGATCGGATGGTCTCCAGGGATCCCCGGTTGCGGGCTTGGTTGTTGGCAGTAAAATATGCAACTCGGGAAAATCGGCAATTGGGGATCAAACAATTGCTGGTCGATGCCCTTTTGGAGGTACCGGAAGATCAGTACATCATCATTCGCTATATCGTGGAGACTTTTGGGGGTTACGACGAGCGAGTCGTCCGTGAAATCATCCGGCAGGTTCGACCGGAGAAGGAGGAAACAATGATGTCGCAATTTGCACAGGATATTATTGCCCAGGGTAAGCCGCACTGGTTGCAGGAAGGACAACTGAAAGGACGACAAGAAGGTGAGGCTGCCCTGTTGTTGCGCCAGTTGCAACGGCGTTTCGGGCCTGTGTCGGAGTCGGTGACGGAGTGGCTCCATGCAGCAGACCTGTCCACCCTGGAACTCTGGGGGGATCGGGTTTTGGACGCCAAATCGTTGGATGATGTTTTTCGTGGCGCGACACAGGCTTGATGACGAACGAGTTGTCCGTGAAATCATCCGGCAGGTTCGACCGGAGGAGGAGGAAACAATGATGTCGCAATTTGCACGGGATATCATCGCCCAGGGTAAGCCGCACTGGTTGCAGGAAGGACGACAGAAAGGTGAGGCTGCCCTGTTGTTACGCCTATTGCAACGGCGTTTCGGACCTTTGCCGGAGTCGGTGACGGAGTGGCTCCATGCAGCAGACCTGTCCACCTTGGAACTTTGGGGGGACCGGGTTTTGGACGCCAGATCGTTGGATGATGTTTTTCGTGGCGCGACACAGGCTTAGGATGCCGTGTGGTGATGGATAAGGTGCCCAATTATTTTTCGTGTGGGTTGTCCAGAGTGACGGGGGGAGGAGCGTTGCATGAGTCTTTTTAAAAAAGCGGATCCGGTGGCACCCAAAGGCAAGGCTCCAGTACCGGCCAAAGGTAAAGGTGAGGCTCCGCCCGCCAAGGCCAAGAGTGCGCACGGCTATACCCATCCACCTTTGGCCCCTTTGGGGATACGTGCCATCGAAAATATTTTTTGCCCGCTATCCATCAAATCGGAGGGGGTCTCTTGTCTGATCGACATGGTGGGTGGGAAAGATTATCGCGTCAAGACCTTCTCGGGCCAGAAGGAGGTCTCCTCGGAAATCATTCCGCCGACGGATCGCAAAAAAAAAGCGGTCACCGAGTTTATGTTCAAGGGGATGATTGGTATCCATATCCATCCAGAAGGGATGGTTTTGACTTTGGATCAGGATACCAACTCCCAGGGTCAACCGCGACTGAATCAACCCCCTTTGGAAATCATCAGTGAACCGCCCCCTTCCGATATCGAAGAACTGCGTTCACGGCGGCTGTTTTCGTATGATCTGAAGAAGTGTACCGCCGACAAGCCTTTGGTTATTGCGACCAATAAAGAACACATGCACATGCAGATCCGTATGTTGGATTCCGACGGGGAGGATGCGTGGGGCATGTTCATCTCCAGTCCAAAAGGGTTGGTCCGAGACGACAGCAAGCCAGTCTTGATCCTCAAGGAGGGGGTGAGCCAACGGATTGATCGGCAGTTTTTTACCCAATTGGCGGGTACCAGCAGTGGTGGCATCGATGTACGGACCTGGAACAAGGATGTCCATGATCCCATCATCATGGAAGTCAAGGTTGATGATGGCAATCTTTTGGTCATCGAAGAAATGTTTACCGTGTATGGGTTGACCATCCTGACCCAAATGGAGCAGGTCACCTACGTCGGTGTCCCCTGTGGCAATACCCCGGAATTGCAGGATGCGCACCTTAAGGAGTGTGAACGGACGGTTTTGCAAATCCGCGATGCCATCAAGGATGGACTCCTGGCCCATGCCCAGGAAATGGCTTTGGCGAGTATGCGGAAAAGTATTGTCCGCGACGTGAAGGAGGCCCTGCATAAAAAAAATGCGGATGGCGTTGGGGTGCTGGCTTTGGAATTGGCGGTCAAAGAGGTGTTGGCCCCCACTTATGCGGGTGCCAGCGGCAGCGAAACCGCCATGAACGTCAGCCATGAAACCTTGCGGCTGTTGAATGCCATCACCAGCGAACTTTCTGGATGGGTAGAGGCCGATGCCACGCGGGAGACAGCTGTGGCGGCTATCATCGAGGGGATCAAGGGGTCGGAACAGCTTCAGGCAGAGGGTTTTGACGAAATGCTGTTGCAGGAATTGCCGGAAGTCCATTCTGATTCCGTCGAGATGAATACGCCGGTTTTCAGTGACGTGGTTGCTTTGGCTACCCGCACCTTTTCATCCAAAGCGTTTGCCAGGGAAACCAAGGCGTTGGCCAGGGAAATGGCGACCTGTGAGGATCCGGCGTTGCAAAAGTCCATGGCCGTGGAGTTGGACAAGAATATTAAGAGAAATATTACAGCCTTAAAACATAAAACCCTGGTCCGTATTGCGGTCAAGAGTCATTTGTTCAACATTGAAAAATCCAAACGTGAAGTTTTAAATTTTGATCCAACTCAAGTCAGCGATCAGCCGATCTCGGATCGGGAGTTGGAGACGATTTTAACCCGTTATGATGCTTATACGGAATATCTGGACCGGGCGTATGAAGCACGCCTCGGCAAACCGCTGTTGGGCATCATCAAAGAATTTCAGACGGGTGCCAACGATGAACCGATGCAATCGTTGTCCACGAAAAGTTTTCTGGCTTTTCTGGTTGCTCTGAGGACATCGGGAGGCAGCGTCAGCGAAAAAACCGATAGTGTCCCTGCCGTTTCCAGTCTACAAGCGTTGCCCGATGCCATCCCGGATATCCAGGTTCTTCAACCCGATCCGGCGGAACCCAAAGGGGTGGTCCGTGTGGTACACCGTGAGGGTGCGCTTTTGGAAGCGGCGTTCGAGATGGTGCAACACGGCGGTGCGGTGCCGGAGGGGGTTCCCAACGGTGTTTGGTTTGGATTCCGTGATTTGTCGGAACGGATCATGGAGTACTATGTCTCTGTGGAATCGCAAAAAAAGAGGGATCGTGACCAGGATGCGATGGTCCTCAGGACATTTACATCGATTTTATTGTTGAAGGTCGTCAACCTTTTTCGTGCCCTTCGGAACCTTCCCGCTTTGAGAGAATTGGGGAAGGTTCAGTCCAGTTTGGAGAAGGGGGTGGGGATCTTATCGGTTCACCCTGGGGAAAATGCCGAGGATGAACTGCTGGACATCCGTAACCGGCCTAAGACTGTGACGGAACCGGCTATGAATATCCGGCATGAGTTACGCCAAATGATTTTGGGTTTGGAAAAAGCGGGGGAGGTGCCCAAGGATACCTATCGTTTCAAACAGCGGGGGCGTTCGAGTGCCCTCCTGGGTGGTGGTAAGAATCAGGATAAGGTGGCGTTGCCGATCACGATACGTGCCCAGGATGGGGTTGTGACCATCGAGGCTAAGTTCAATGATGAGGCTTTCAGCAAAAAAATCCGTTTGACTGCGCTTCTTGGGGGGGATGAGGCGGATGCGGGTGAGACGGTTTCGGGTGATACCGTGCGAAAGACGGTGGATCCTGGCCAACCCCAGGGCAAACCGGCATCTAAAACCCGCGAAGAGCAGATTAGAAATAATCGGGCGATTATTTATAAACTGGTCAGCGGGTTGCCTTTTTTTGCAAAATTTTCCGATTTTGAGAAAAAGCGGATCGCCGAACGGGATCTGAGTTTTAAAGTGGTGCAAAAGGGTGGCACTATTATTGGGGAGGGGACGCGGGATACCGCTTTTTTTATTTTGATCCGGGGTCTTGTCCATGTTACCAAGGGAAGTCAGGTGATCGCCACGCTGGGACCTGGGGAAATGTTCGGTGAAATCGCCTTTTTGACCAATACACCGCGGACCATGAATATTGTGGCCAAAGAGAGTGTCCTGGTGCTACGGATGGATCAGGACATGATGAACCAGTTGGAACAAGAGAGTCGCGAAAAACTTAAAGATCACATCATCAACAAGCAGGTTCTCCGTTTGGCGGAAACCACCAATAATCTTGTTGGTCCCGAAGGGGTTGATCTGACGACGCGCTCGGAATTGCCTCCCGATGGAGAAATCAGCCGGTTAAAGCCGGAAGTTTCCATGGTGCTGATCGACAAGCTCCCGCTTTTTCAGCAATTTTCCGCCTATGAAAAAAAGCGTATTGGCGCATTTGCCACCAGTTTTCGCACGTTCAAGCCCGACGCCGAGATTATTCGCGAGGGGACTTTGGATACCTCATTTTTTATTATCATCAAGGGGAAGGTGAATGTCGTCAAAGGTGACATCACCATCGCACAACTGGGACCGGGGGATTTTTTTGGCGATATGGCTTTTTTGACTAATACGGCACGGACAAGCAGCGTTGTAAGTCAGGGTGAGGTGTTGGTGATGAAGGTGGACCAGGATTTGATGAAACGGATGGGATCGGAAATTCGTGAAAAGTTGAAAGATCAATTTTTGCTGCGACTGACGCAGCGGTTACTGCAAACAACGGGAAAAACACTCAAGAAGTAGGATGGTCTTGCGGTGATGGGAAGGTGGGAAGCTGTTTTTGATGAAGATTCTGATCATCGGGTTGAATCATAAGACCGCTCCGGTGGCCGTGCGTGAAAAAATCGCTCCTAGCGAGGATCAATTGACGGAGTGGTTGGCGGAATTGACCTTGCTCAAGGGGGTGGAGGAGGGGTTGATCCTTTCCACCTGCAATCGTTTTGAGGTTTGGTTGGTATGTAGCGAGGTGGAACATGCGCAAGCGGTGACGATCCGTCTTTTGGCGCAAAAAAGCCATATGGCGTTGGAGGTGTTGGAGCCGCATTTATATCTGCACGAAGGTGAATCGGCGGTGGCCCATGGCTATCGTGTGGCTGCAAGTTTAGATTCTTTGGTGGTTGGTGAGGCCCAGGTGTTGGGCCAGGTCAAACAGGCTTGGCAATTGGCCAGTGAGGTGGGCAGTTGCGGGTCGGTCTTGAGTCGGTATTGCCATCAGGTGTTTCGGGTTGCGAAGAAAATTCGCAGTGAGACGGGTTTGGCGAAAAATCCGGTTTCCATTGCATCGGTTGCGGTGGGTTTGGCGCGAAAAATTTTTGGTCTCCTGGAGGGGCGTGTCTGTCTGCTGATTGGTGCCGGTGAGATGTGTGAATTGGCGGCGCGTCATATGGCAGGGCAGGGGGTGCGTATTCTGGTGGCCAATCGAACTTTGGCGCGGGCACAAGAATTGGCGGAGCGGTTTGAAGGGGAAGCCTTTGGGCTGGTTGATCTGGAACGGCGGTTGTCGGAGGCGGATATCATCATTTCATCGACGGGAGCCATGCGACCGATTGTGACGGTCGATATGGTCCGTGCCGCTTTGAGGCAACGGCGATTTCAATCACAATTTTATATCGATATTGCGGTACCGCGTGATCTGGCACCGGAAATCGCACAGATTGACAACGCTTTTTTGTATGATATCGACGATTTGGAAAAAATTTCCCGCGATAATCGTAAAGATCGTGATCGGGAGATCGATGCCGCTGAAATCATGGTTGACGCCGGTGTTCGGGAGTTTATGAACTGGGCGCGTTCTTTGGATGTGGTCCCGACGTTGGTTGCTTTGCGCAAAAACTTGGAGACCATTCGTGATCAGGAGGTTGAAAAAGCACTCAAAGGGTGGACGACGCTGGCCCACGAAGATCGGGATCGGGTGACCAACTTGGCGCGTGTTTTGGTCAACCGGATCCTGCATGTCCCATTGACGCAACTGCGGGAACGGGGGGTTGATGAAGACGGTGCTTGTTTGGTGGAAGCGGCCATTAAACTGTTTCGGTTGGATGATGAAAATTTGACGAGCAAACAACAAGAGACTCACGTTACAAACCATCACTCTGGTTAACCATGTCCTTTCTTTCCAAACTCAATGATTTGCAACGTCGCCATGGGGAATTGTCGGCGTTGCTTTCTCAGGCCGATGTCATGGCCGATTCCGCCCGGTTCACCCGTTTGAGCCGGGAGTATTCGGGGTTGGATCCGGTTGTGACCGCTTTTAAAGAGATGCAAGCCATCGATGCGGAGATTGTTGCGACGGAATCATTGATGGCGGAATCTTCGGAGGATGCCGAGTTGCGCGCATTGGCGCGGGAAGAGCGGGATCTTTTGGTGAAACGCCGGGAGAGGGCGTGGTTGGATTTGCAGCTGATGTTGTTACCCAAGGATCGCAATGATGAAAAAAACGCCATTTTAGAAATTCGGGCGGGGACGGGGGGGGAAGAGGCGGCGTTGTTTGCGGGGGAGATGTTTCGCATGTATCAGCGTTTTGCCGAATCTATGGGTTGGCGGCTGGAATTGCTTTCCACCCACGCGACCGATTTGGGGGGAATCAAAGAAATCATTGTGATGGTGAGTGGCAAGGGGGTATTCTCATCCCTTAAATTTGAGTCTGGGGTGCATCGTGTGCAGCGGGTTCCGGTGACGGAGGCGGGGGGGCGTATTCATACGTCGGCGTGTACGGTTGCGGTGTTACCGGAGGCGGAAGAGGTGGATATTGTCATCAATGAGCGTGAGGATTTGCGCATTGATGTCTATCGTTCTTCGGGGCCGGGAGGGCAGAGTGTCAACACGACCGATTCGGCGGTCCGAATCACCCATCTCCCTTCGGGTTTGGTGGTGATCTGTCAGGATGAAAAATCCCAACATAAGAATAAGGCCAAGGCTTTGAAGGTGTTGAAAGCGCGGCTTTATGATATAGAATTGAAGGCGGCGGAGGCGGCCCGTTCCAAGGATCGCAAGGGGCAGGTGGGGAGTGGTGATCGTTCCGAACGGATTCGCACGTATAATTTTCCCCAGGGACGATTGACGGATCATCGGATCAATTTAACCATTTACAGGTTGGATCAGGTGATGCAGGGTGATTTGCATGAAGTGATTTCTGCCCTTTCTAATGATTATCAGACCCGGTTGTTGGCGGAGTTTGTGGGGGGAACCTAGGGGGTGTTGATAGTGAATAAAATTATTAAAAGAAAAAAGGGGTCTGGGGGTTGGCCCCCAGGGTTTTGATTGTGCTTTTGAATTTAAACAAAAAGGTTTCCATGTTCCGTTTTTGCTTTTGAATTTAAACAAAAAGGTTTCAAGATTTAAGCTTTTGATTTAATGTAGAAAAGTCAAAAGCAAACATGGAAGCTTTTTATTTAAAGTCAAAACCCTGGGGGCAATCCCCCAGACCCCTTTTTTCTTTCAATAGTTTGTGACGGGGGAGATCCACAGGCCCATGAATAAGATTCTGCAACGTTACGATATTCTTGCTACCATACTATTTTTTCTGTTGGTCATTCCGGCGGAATATTTTGAAATTTTTTCTCTTCTTGAGGAACAAACGATTTCCGTGCGTCATATTCTGCGGCAAAACTATGGCGATCCTGAAAAAATGCGATTTCCTTCCGAACAAATCGTCTTGGTGAATACGGATGAGACCTTTTTTAAGGAATATAAAAGTTTTCCCTTGAGGCGCACCGATATTGGCAAAATTGCGGAGAATTTAAAAACCTTGGGGGCCAAGGTGATTGCCATCGACCTTTTGATGGATTTCCCCAGTTCCTACAACGAGGACTCCCCGACGGCGGCCTCTTTCAAAAAGGCGGCACCGGTTTTGTTGGTTTCCCAGGCCGACATTCATCAAGGTCAGTTTATCAAACTCAACAGACCGACTCCAGTGTTGCATGAGGTTTCGGAGAATGGATATACCAATATTGCTTCCGAAAGCAGTGTTGTCACCAGCTTGTCGCGGCTTAAGGTGTATCCAGAAATTTTTCAAAAGGATAAAGCTTGGCCTTATGCCATCAAAGCTTTGGCGATGTATCTGGGGGTGGAACCGGAACTGGGGCCGGGTTTTATCCGGTTTGGATCTCATTTGACCATCCCCATGGATCAATTCAACAATATCTATATCGATTTTCCGGTTCTCCCTCCGAGCAGTCGTTTTTTAAGTCAAACGGCGGGATTTTCCGCGTTGAATTATTTGAATTTGGAAGGGAAGGATGAGGAGGAACTTTATGAGCTGAGTTTCCCCATCAAGGATCGCATTGTCTTGCTGGGGGATACTTCGGAGGTTTCCCACGACTGGTTTGATACCCCGATCGGGATGGTCTATGGGGTGGAGATCATTGCCGATGTGATTCAGACCATGTTGAAGGGGGCACCGCTTCAGCCGGCATCTGTTGCCCAGGAGGCTATGGTAGCGATGGTGTTGATGGTCGGGATGATTGTGCTGGGGATCATCAAACATCCGACTTTGCGGGTATTGCTGGCATTTTTGGTGATTTGTGCCTGGGGTTTTGGGGTTTCGGTGATGTATGTCAAGCAGGGATTGGTCTTTTCGATATCGTATGCGTTATTGGCGGCCATTTTAAGTTTTATGGTCATCAACATGCGCTATTATCTCCAGGAGATGAGCCAGAAGAAGATGATCAAGGGGGCTTTTGGTCAGTATCTTTCTCCCAAGGTGGTGGACATTTTGGTGAAGGATCCTTCCAAGCTTTCTTTGGGTGGCGAGGAGCGGGTGATGACCGCCTATTTTTCTGACGTGGCTGGATTTTCCACGATTTCAGAAAAGCTGACCCCATCGGAATTGGTGTTGTTGTTGAATGAATATTTGACCGCCATGTGTGAGATTATTGCCCGCTATGATGGGACGGTGGATAAGTTTGAAGGGGATGCCATCATTGCTTTTTGGGGGGCACCTTTGGATCAGCCCAATCATGCGACGTTGTGTTGTCATGCGGCGGCGGAGATGCAGCAGTATATGGTTCAGATGCGGGAAAGGTTGGTCAAGGAGGGGCGGGCCGAGTTGCGGGTCCGTATGGGGATCAATTCGGGGCGTATGGTTGTGGGCAACATGGGTTCCAAGCAGCGGATGGATTATACCATCATGGGGGATGCGGTGAATTTGGCGGCTCGTTTGGAGGGGGCCAACAAGTTTTATGCTTCCGACACCATGATTTCTGACGCCACTTATCAACTGGCCAAGGATGATATCGATTGCCGGGTTTTGGATACGGTGCGGGTGATTGGCAAGAAGGAACCGGTGATCATTTATCAATTGTTGGGTAAGAAGGGGGAGGTGACGGGGGTGCTTGCCGAACTTTTGGTTCATTATAATGCGGGATTGGAGCAGTATCGTGCCCGCAAATACCAGGAGGCCATTGGTCATTTTGAGAAGGCGGTGGCTGTTATTCCCAACGATGGCCCTTCGAAGACTTATCTGGAGCGTTGCAATGAATACTTGATCAATCCTCCGGCGGATGATTGGGATGGTGTGTTTGTGTTTACGTCCAAGGGGTGATAGTAAACAAATAAAATAAAAAATTATTAAAAGAAAAAAGGGGTCTGGGGGATTGCCCCCAGGGTTTTGACTTTGTTTTTGACTTTGCTTTTCACGCGCCCCTTATCCCGAAGCATTTTTTTCGCGCTTTTGGTTTTCGAG
>PEAO01000073.1 GCA_002753615.1 Magnetococcales bacterium DCbin2 | reverse complement strand
ATGCTTTTGCCATTTTCCATGCTCCTGTTTTCTACGGGTGGTTGGGATAATATCCCAAACTTCCCATTTCCAGGAAACCCAGAGCAATACAACCCAGCGAAACCCATCGGCCCCATCACCAAACTATTTGGCAATGGGGCCAAAATTGGGTCGGATGGGGTTTCTGGTAGAGACAGGAGACATCAAGGGGCAAAGATCAAGGTGGGAAGATAGCCGTCATGGATACACGGTCTTGAACCATGAACGTGTACATTCAACTGGAGGTCTCCCCAGTCGGCGGCGACGTCATCGTTTTCCAACGGACAATAAGGATCCCGGCAATCCGTGGTTTGATGCCAGATGATACGGCGATCAAAAGCACCGCCCTTGCAATGGTGTTTGACCCGGCAGCCATCACAGGAATGTGGCCACTCGAAGTTCAATTTGTGGTGACCGATCAACCGGTCTGACAACCGTTGATCGCTCAGATCCAGGTCAAGGATATGTCCCCGTTTCCAATCCGAAGAGACCAAATAAGTTGAGGGGGTTACCGAGCCATCGGGCAGAATGCGAAGACTGGATATGCCGGAACCGTCCTTTTTTTCCTCATTGCCGATAAGCGCAGAGATGAGCGGATCCGCTAAGGAAACAATTTTATGGTTATTTATGATCCACTTAAGTGATTCCTTCAAGGCTTTATATGATAAAATGGGTGTTTGTTGTCCTGCGTTTGGCCTGAAAATATTGATGCGTACAAAACAACCGCGTTCGGTTGCTATTGCAAAGATTTTTTCAAGATTTTCTTCCGTCAGAGTCTGATCAATCCCCAGCATGGTCAGTGTTGTGGTCATCCCCTTGGATCGGCACATGTCGATACAGTCCAACGCCCAACGGTACGCATGCTCATTGTTGCGAAAGTTGTTTTGTTTTTTTTCATCGGCAAAATCCAGGGAGATGTCCACTTCCGCCAGGGCGGAAAAAATGACATCCTGTTTACCAGGGGCCAGTTCCACGAGGCTGCCGTTGGTGGTTAGGGCCTGGGAGATCTCTGGGAAAGATTTGGCCACATGGGACAAAAGAGAGATCCATTCCAAGGACAGGGTGTTCTCACCTGTTCCATAATTAATAGAATCGATATAGGAATAGTTCCTGTCGATGAATTTAATGTTATCTAGCAGTGGTGAATCATTATGGGTTGATCTTGACTCCTTGCTGTAACAAAATTCGCACTTCATGTTACATGCCGAGGTTGTTCCCCACCCAATGTGCCATTTCTTCATTTTAAATTCCATGCTTATTAGAGAAAACCAGCAGAACCTTGTCTTGTTTTTATTTTACTTGCCTGACAATTTTGTTTGGGCCGGCCCATTTTTCCTGGAATTCAGTCAATTCAGCGATTTGTTCGTCGGAATATCCCTGCTTGGCGGGTGATATGACGATCAATTTGTCGTCTTTTTCCTTCAAACGGACCAACACCGCGATACAGAGTCCCTGAAAACGCTCCAGAGGTATGCATTCGCCCAATACGTAGGCGTCAAGTTCTTCACCATCCTCGGAAAGGGTGCCGGGTACGTACCCGTAATTTTGAAGATAGGTAAACCCGAGGCTTTGATGTTTAAACCCAATGGGCCGTTCAACAACAACTTCCACGGTATGGCCGATAAACTGAGTGGAATCCGTAACCTTCCTGTTCACAACCGCCCTCTCATTGATAGGAACACATTGGGAAAAAAGATGGTGGATGCTCAAAAAAACAAACCACTCCTGTTGAAACCGAAACCATCCTGAAACAGTGTTGTTTTGAGGCTACTTTTCATCGTCTATTGTGTTTCAGAAAACGGAATCTCGGGGATGGACACATCCCTTCCCGGCCCCTTCCCGTTAAATTATTTCAAGAAATATTACAGGAAATCGGAGACAATTACGGTCCCTGGCGGAGGTCTGAAGGCGGAACTTCCAGAACCTTTGCCCCACTTTCATAAGGGGTGCTGAACAGTGCCCCTTGAAGGACCATTGTTTCCACCTTCGCGAAAAAAGACGAATCTCAAAACGGTCCCGGTTTAAAAAGCCTGGACTTCCAACCGCCGGGCGCGAACACCGCCCGCAGGTTCCCCCCTCCTTTTTTTGCGTGGCGCAACCGGGAGGGGAAAACCCATATGGAACGATGCCGAGCAGACCCCGAACGGTCAGACCCTGGTGGCACCATCAAGCATCAAGATTAGCCGCTTTCAGGTACGCCTGATTGGAACCGCCGCTCTTTACCGCATTATTTTTCACCGCCAGAACGTATTCCACGCCATCGTCCGTCACCCTTTTTGAAATGCCCCGCTCGTTGTACGCGCTTGCAAGGACATCCCCGAAATCATTCAGGTATTGGTGACGTTCATCCTGGGAATGCATAAGTCTTTGTTTTGACATGACAAATCTCCAATTAACCTCAGTGGTTATCATCAAAATGGCAACCATACCAACGCTTGCCATTCACACAGAACCAAACCCGCATCCAGACACAACCCGACAGTCTGGGAGAAAGCGCATACAAACAGCGTCCTAAAATCGACTTGCGGTTGCCATCGTAACATGAATTTTTAAATTATCAAACAGTAAAATTCACCGTTCGATCATTTTTTATGATGTTGCATGAAATACAAACAACTTAAAAAATAATAAGATACTGAATTATTTGATAAATCATAGATGATCACGACATTTTTTTAGGCTGTTCTAGCCGGATTTCCATCCACCTAAAGAACCCCATTCGCTCCGATTCGGACATTTATGCATGGAAAAGTCGATTTTTGAAAAAAATTATTTTTAGAAAATTATGCCCAACCTACAGTATTTACTTAATATTATTTGTTTTCAATTAGATACTATTTGACGTTTTTTTTGGATTTTCAGAGCAAAGTCTGGACATAGTGAATGAAAAAATATATATTGATGGCAAGCGCAGTCCGAAAGGAAAGGGACAGGAAAAAAACGATGGGACCGGAAGGGTCTGTTGGGCAAACGGTTGTCGGCTCAAGTCTTGTTTGCCGAAAGGAGAAGGGCGGCGCGTGTCTCCTATAGGGGGGATGGCCGTACTCTCAAGATGGCTGGGGCTTTGAGTCTGCGGTGATTTTAGTGGCCAAACATGCGTAAAGGTTGACCAGAGATGGTTGGAAGATATACCCGGGCGTTTAGAACTAGGCAACTGTTGGAAACCCTGGATCACGCCATTGCAAAATCGCCCTTCTACCGGCACCATCTCGGTGCTTTTCGGCACCAAGTGAAAAGTGTCGATGACCTGGGGTTGCTACCCACCATCGGCAAAGAGCATCTGGCCCGGCACGGATTGGAAATGCGCACATCGAAGGCTTTTCCAATCCGTTTTGGTATCTCATCGGGGTCCACCTGGGGAGATTTCCGGCCAAGCGAACCAGTTGACAGCCTCTCTTCCCTCGTCGATCCGGCCATTTCCTTTCAGACCTTGCAGGAAATGGAGGCCATGCGGCACATCCAACAACGGCTGTTTTCACAGGACTCCGGCGATAAAGATCTTATTTTACAAATTATTTCGGCATCCCATGGCATTCGGTATGAAACGTCCGAGGATGGTTACATCCATACCCCGTTGGAAAGCCCCTTCCACTACGCCCACATCAAACGTCTTCTCCGTACCCAGTTCGACTTCGATGGATACCACCCCAGAATTCAAAACGTCGCAGGGGGATTGAACAGTATCAAATTGCTCAGTGAACTGATCCGGCATGACCCCGAAAGGGAAAAGCTGGATCTCCAGTTAGAGCGGGTCCTGGTTTACGGCCACCATTTGACCCGTTTCTGGAATCGCCGGCTTGAGGAGATTTTTGCCTGTCCAGTGTTGAATATTTATGGGATATCGGAAATGTCCGGTGCTACCGGTTTTCAATGTGGGTGCGGTTCGTTTCATATGCCGCCCTTCATCATTCCTGAAGTGATCTCCCTGGACCAGACATGCAGGCCCGTCACGCAAGGAGTGGGAGAGTTGGTACTCACCGCCTTGGTTCCTTTTACCGAATATCAACCTCTGATCCGCTACCGCACCGACGATGTGGTCTTGCAAAACGATGCCTGTCCCCAGGTGCCGGATATGGGGATTCTTCCCCTCGGTAAAAAAACAAAAACCATTCAAGGATCCGATTATATTCTCCCCTCCTTCCTGCTGGACGAGGTTTTGGAAAAGGTTCCATGGGTTCCAAAAAAGATTGCGGAGAAATTCGCCGTCTTTTTTAACAGCCAACCCTATGGGCAGCCCATCTACACCGTGAACCACAGGCCGGAGAAACGCCTGCCTGTTGAAATTCTTATTGCGTGCAACACCCCGGACCGGCCATCCGCTTCCGAACAGGCTCGGGTGGTGGCGGAGGCCGGTGAAAAGTTGCTGCGGCTCGATGGATCGAAAGTTAATCAACCCCTTATAGAACTGATTGTAACCTGAATGAATGCTCCATTGATTACCTCTTTTTGCACGACGGGTGGGTGTGCCGGAAAAATTGGTCCAGATGTTCTGGAAACCATGCTTTCCCCCATGCGTCAATTCCCCAGTGTGTCCCAGTTGCTGGTGGGGTTGATGGATCAGGACGATGCGGCGGTCTATGCACACAACGGAACCGAAGGGTTGATCTTCTCCGCCGACTTTATCCCGCCATTACTGGATGATCCGACCGCATACGGCGAAATTGCGGCAGCGCACGCCATCAACGATATTTATGCCAGGGGGGGACACCGCTCATGTGCGTGAATCTGTTGGCTATTCCCCAACCGCTCCTGGGATCGGATACCGTGACCAGGATCCTTGGCGGCGTCACGCAGAAAATCATGGAGGCCGGGGCTTTTCTGGTGGGAGGACACTCCATACGCAGCCGCGATTTGTTGTGCGGGCTGGCGGTCATCGGCTTGGTGAACGTTGAAAAAATGTGGCGGAAAAACCAGTCGCGGGTTGGCGATGCCATCGTGTTGACCAAACCTTTGGGAGCTGGGGTGGTGTTGTCCGCTCATGTTGCCGGTATGTTGGAAAACGATGCCGAGATGGATCCCAGCCTAGCCTGTATCCGACGACTGAACCGGGCAGCCACGGAAGCATTGTGTCCTTTTCACGTTCATGCCGCCACGGATGTTTCCGGTTTTGGCCTAGTTCACCATGCGGCCGATATTGCCCGGCACTCCGCCGTCAGCCTGATCTTCGACTGGGAACGGATTCCCATCCTGGAAGGTGCCTTGAATTACATGGAAAAAGGGGTGCGTTCAAGCCTGACGGAGACCAACCGCAGGCATATCCATCACGAAGTGCGCTATCCCCCATCCTGCTCTCCCACGGTACAGGACATGTTGAACGAACCACAAACCAATGGCGGATTGCTGGTAACCCTTCCCTGGGAAGAGGCAGGAGAAGCCGTGCGACGACTCCACGGTTCGGGGGAACGGGATGCCTGTGTCGTGGGCCGGGTTGCCCCCTTTGAAAATGACTTCAAGATCGGTTTTTCCTCATTAATCAACTTATGATTGATCGTCATATTCATTTTACCGGCTCCCTGCCGCTGTGGTTTCTGGCGCATTGTTCGACACAACCCTGGGTTGGATCCAGTGTGCGAGACCGTTTGATCGCTGCGGTGTTCGCCCATGACGGTGCAAGACATGCTTGCCTGACGGGAAAACGGTTGCAAAACTGGCTCAAAGGCTGGTTCGGCGCGGACCATCGGAGTAACTATTTCCGCTTTTTCGAGGTTTACGATCTTCTCCATGGCCTTGTACATCCTCCCAGAGATGCGGATCGGAGATTGGCCTTTCGGGAAGGTGCGGAAGCCTTGGCCCTTGGGTTGGTCGGTGAAGGGGTCAGGGCATGTGAGTTGATTGTCGGCCTGAAGCCAACCGTGGAACAGACGGTGGATCGGATTCAGGCTATCGTCGTGGGGTTTGAACGTTGCCGCCAGCGTCTGGGACATGCGCCATCCCTGGGCTTGCGGTTGACGATGATCCGAACGGAGCATGGAGATTCCCCCGTCATGATACCGGAACTCATGGAAGGTTTGTTCCTGGCCCTGGAAAAAACAACATCCTGGAGTCCGGCTGTCGTGGGCTTGGATCTGTGCGGCATTGAAAACCCGGAGCGGGCTGATTCGACGTTCCGTATGATTGCCCTTTGGAACCAGTTGAACGAAACTCGTAGACGACATGGTAGACCAAAGCTTTCCATTTCCGTGCATGCGGGCGAGAACATGGCCGATGGGACCACCGAGGCCCATGTTACCTTTTTCGAACAACTTTTGAACTTTCAAGTTGATCGCATTATTCATGGGACCTTCCTGTGGATTTCACCCCAGAGCCTGAAACTTGACCGAGAAGAAAACCGGGCCAGGGAGGCGATTTTAGACGCCATTGCGAAGCGTCGATGGTCTTTCGACATCTGTCCCACATCAAATCTGGTACTAACCCCCCTGGCTCGGGCCGACATTCCCGCCGGATTGGACCGGCTGCGAACCCGCGCCATCGACTTTTCGGTCTGCACCGACAATCCGGCGATCCTGCAAACATCCCTGGTACGCGAACATGAACTGGCCATCCATGGAACAAGCGAAAGAGAGTAATATGACACGTCAGACCACGATGAAGAACATAACGGAAGGGGTGGCCGGCTTGAACCGGCTTGCCGCCAAGCTGGGAGACCGTGCGCCAGAAAAAAATGATCAAGGATTTTCCAATCAGATATTTCTGGGTGAGCGGTTCGTTTACAAATGTCACAAGACCTCAGGCCAGGTTCCAACTGCCAAACAGAAAAAGGAGGCGTTGGTTCTGCGTCATCTTGCCCAATGCCTAGATTCCTCCATGCGGCCCCTGGTGCCTGAACTCATCCATGAGGAACAGGTTTCGGAGGAGTACCATGTTGTCGTCCAGCAAAGGTTGACGGGATGCCCGCCAGAACGGTTGGATCAAACCCTGGCCGAATCCCTCGGACGTTTTCTGTCCGTACTCCACACAATTCCCCAGGACCATTGGATGGATGAATTTGAGGGCGAGGAACACCGCCAGACCTTCCGCAGTTATCTTTTTGACAAACCACTTCGCTTCGCCGAAAAACTCAATAGGTCCGAATCGGTGGATACGTCGGACCGGGAGTTGATCCGCCAAGCTGTAGCCGCCATTACCTTTGCCGCTCAAGGGTTATCCGATTCTGTGCCGCTGGTTTTGAACCACAAGGACTTGTTTGAAAGAAATCTGCTACAACACAGGGGCAGATTGACTGGAATCATCGACTGGGACGCGGCGCAAACGGCTCCCAGAGAGTGGGAATTCGCAATCCTCAGGCAACGCATTCCCCAATTCTGGGACGCGGCCCACAGATGTTATGGCACGCCTATCGATCCTCTGATCATGGACTGCTGCGCCCTGGCCCAAAGCCTGAGATTTTGGAAGTCCTTTCCGCATCATGCGGATTTTGCGAATGTCCAGAGGTGCCATATCCGCGATATTCTGAGAACATTCGACAAATTCTAAATCAAAGGAGCCTCTATGAATTTGGAAACGATTTGGAGTCCGACGGAAAAGGCGCTGTATGACCGGTTGGTGGACGACCCGTTCTCCTCCCACTGGTGTATTTCCGATCTTTTGGCCCATTACCAACTCGATGGGCAGCCCGTTGAATCGGACGCCATGGGTGGCACCGTCGAGATTATCGATAAGGTTTTGAATTATATCAATCAGCAACTTTCCCGGAACAATAATGGGATCGTTCCAAAACAACTGTTGCGCAGAGGCTGTTTTCCACGGATTCGGCAAATGCGAGATGTCCATCAATTCGATGTTGGCAGCCACTTGGCATGTTGCCATGCTTTGGCCGTTCGCAACGCTCCCGTCCATCTGTGCCGGACGCTTGGACACAATCGGCTGGCCGACCGGTTGTACCGGACCTGCGCCAGGGTGCCCGTCACGACCCTTGGGTTGACCGCCCTGTTTCACGATATGTTCAAATGTTTACGCCCCCGCCGTCCCCTGCCTAGCAAAATGGGCGTGTTGGCCGATTTTGAATGGCAATTGCCCGATGGAACGTATCCCACGTCCCAGGTTCGGGAGGACGAGGGAGCCATCGCCAGTTCGGCGATGCCATACTTTGTAGCCGATGACAGTGTGACCGATCCCGCCATCCGTGCGATCCTGATTGGCAATCGAATGGGCCAACTGCTCTATTCCCGAATCAAGGAACATCCCCAAGACCATCCTGAATCCTTTAAACATCGGATCAACCAGTTGCTCACGGAACCATGGGCATGGCTGGGGATTTACATGGGCATTGTGGATTGGCAGGGGAAAGGTTTGGCCCAGTATGTGGTGGCCACGCGGAAAAAAGCAGTCAGAAGCTTGCATGATGCTGGTGTCGAACTACTGTCGGTCATCGAGGAACATCTTTTATGCATGGAACAAACCCTTGGCACAGGTGCTGGCATAGGACCGGTGGAAGGCCATGCTTCTGGCTGTACTGTCTGTGATCATGGGGGAATATGAGCGTTCTGCTGTCTAATTGGTGCGACTTGGCCCAATTCATGGGTGATCACGCCATCAAGGTGGTGGGGTTGGATTTGCGTGGCACCCTGATTGATCCACAACGAAAAGACAACCTGTTCAAGGTAGCCCGGTCCGTTCTAACAGGGGTTCCTCCGGCCCTTCTTGAATCCATCTGCCAAACCATTCCCGATCTTGTCATTCAACGCTATGAACACGAAGAAAAGGTCTGCGACTGGACCTTGATGACCTGTCTGGAATTGATCGGGGAATTGCGGACCCTGGGTGTTGAAACCGGAAACCTAGATTTGGAGAGCCTCTATTCGTTGATCGTGCGTGACTATTTCAGGGAAGCGCGGCATCTGGTGGATGACGACGAACTTGCGGCCCTGATTGCAGCCTGCAACGAGATGAATATTGCGGTTCATATTGTCGCCGATGGCATGGCTTGGCGGGAGTCGGCCATCTTTCAGCAGTTATTCCCGGCCAGTTCCAAACGGATCGCCGGCTTTTTCAGTTCCTCCATGGGAGGTATCAATAAACTGTCTCCACGCTACTACCAGGCATTCGCCGATGCCCTTAGCCTGCCGGTCAGCCACGTTCTAATCATCGGGGACCGGTTCGACAAGGATGTCCGCGTCGCCTTGAAAGCTGGGTGTCGGGCTTTGTTAATTGCTCCAGATCCGCGTGCTCCGTTGACTGCCCCGTCGTTGAACCATATTCTGCCAGCCATTTCTAGAAGCTTTGATACGGGCGTGATCCTTGGGCGTTTCCAACCGTTCCATCTGGAACATTTACGCTATGCCCGGGCCGCCAGTCACAGGGCCAGAACGTTGATTGTGGGAATTACTCAGCCTTTCGGTGCCAACAGCCGCGAGCCGGGCCGGGAACGGACTAGGCAGGATCACAATCCCTACCCCTATTGGTTGCGTGAACAGTGCGTTCGTTACGCCTTGTCCGAGGCGGGGATCCGGGTTCAAGCCATCCTGCCGTTGCCTTTGGATGTGGAGAGCCTGCAATCGGCCCTTGCTCCAGGCACGCCAATTTTTACAACCGTCTTCGACCGTTGGGGTGAGGAGAAGGAGGCACTTTTGCGGCAAAGTGGCTTCACTGTGTACCGGCTTGAAGTCGGAGGTAAAACCATCACCGGCAGTCAGGTCAGAACGTTAATTGGGAAACGTGACAACAGTTGGCGCACCCTCGTTCCCCCCGTGGTTGCCGAACAGTTTGGGGAGGCGATTGAAACGTATCTGATCGACGGGAGACGATAATGAAGCATACGTTTTGCGGCCTGGATTTCGGCACCACCAATTCCACCATCGGAATCGTGAAGGAAAGGCCGTTTCTGGTTCCGCTGGAGGAGGATCATTCCTATATCCCCTCAGCGATTTTTATCGATGAGGAGTCTGGGGACTGGTCGTTTGGCCGGGCGGCGGTTGAAAAATACATGGAGGGTCATGACGGCAGGCTTATGACCTCACTGAAAAGCCTGCTGGGTTCTTCGTTGATGTCGGAAAGGACACTGATTGGCCATCGGTATTATGCGTTCGAGGAAATTCTGGAAAAATTTTTGGGAATGATCAAATCCAGTGCCGAACGGTCTCTCTGCCACCCGATCCACGATGTGGTCGTGGGGCGTCCGGTCCATTTCAAGAACGACGCTCCCAATACCGATCATCTGGCCCAGGAGATGCTCACCCGAATTCTGAGAACGATCGGGTTTGACCGCATCGTCTTCATGTACGAACCCGTCGCCGCCGGGATGGTCTTTTATGCGGAGATACCCCAGGAGAATCACCTGTGTCTGGTGGTGGACATTGGAGGAGGAACCTCTGATTTTTCGGTTATCCAGGTTGAACCGCCCCGTGGGCGGGACGCATCGGCGGGATTCAAGGTTTTGGCCAGCAATGGCATTCCCATCGCGGGCAATGATTTCGATCAGGATATCAGCATCCGGCTGGTGATGCCTCATTTGGGATTAGGCTCAACCATAAAAAGTTTCAGTAATCCGGCCATCCCCTTTCCAAAGCATTTTTTTTACGATTTGTCCTCTTGGCGTTTGATCAACCGGTTATACAATAACAACACGATATTGTCGTTGAAAGACCTGGTTCATGTTTCCAACGACAAGGTACGAACAGCCCGTTTGTTGAAAGTCATACAGGAGCGGCACGGACATGCAATCAACAAAGGTGTTGAGGATCAAAAGAAAACTTTGTCCGATGCCGGTCCATCGTTGTTGAATCTTGAATATATCGCTTCGGATTTGCGTATTCCCATTGGGTCTGGCGAGATCAATCAGGCGATTCACAACAGTTTGGCAAAGGTCGTCACCATGGCAGAAAGGACGATGAAGGATGCTGGCGTCCATGCCCACCAGATTGATCAGGTTCTGTTCGTGGGTGGATCGACAAAACTGCCCCTGGTTCAGGAAAGCATCATGTCTCTCGTTCCAGAGGGTAAGAAGGTCATCAAAGAAGCTTTTGGCAGCATTGGTCTCGGATTGACCCTGGAAGCGGCCAAACGGTTTGGATCCACCCCAGCTTTGCGGGGTGGAGACATTCGATGACTCCACGATAAGGTGTCTTTCATGGTTCCATCGGTTTTATTGGCCACACCGGCACCCATTTCCCATCGCACTGCGGAGGAAAATCTGGGATTGGCCTATTTGGCGGCGGTTCTGCGGTCTCACGGCTTTTCCGTCGTGATTCTGGACGCTTGGCTGTCGGGTTGGTCTGAGGAAGTCTTGTCGCAACGGATCCTTGCTTGCAACGAAATTCTTTGGATCGGTTTTTCCGCCTATCGCTCCAACATGGAACAGGCCATAAAAACAATCGACCTTCTAAGAGCAGCCGGTTTGACCGCTCCAGTGGTGGCGGGAGGATATGGTCCCACATTCCACACGGAAACCTTTTTAAGGGCTGGGTTTGATTTTGTGGTTCGGGGGGAAGGAGAGTGGACAGCCCTGGATCTTACAAGACATTTTTTGACGGGTAATCCCCCTTTGGAGTTGATCCCCAACCTATCCTTCTTTCAGGCAGGCCGGGTAGTGGACAATCCCCACCGCCCGTTAATACAGGATCTGGATACGCTGCCGGATCCGGCTCGCGACACCATGCCCATGTCGATTGCACGGAAAAGTGCCATTCATATTGATTCCTCACGAGGATGCTATGGAAAATGCGTTTTTTGTTCGGTTACGTCCTTTTTTCATCTGGCACCGGGACGGCAGTGGCGGGAACGATCCATCGTTCGTTTTGTTGACGAGTTGCAACGGTTGACCCGGCGAGGCATTTCTTGTTTCAAGGTTTTGGATGACAGTTTTCTTGAGCCGCCGCGGGATCTTGCGTGGTGCCGCTCGCTGGCCGACGAGATTCAGTCGCGGGGGCTTGAGGTACAATTGCGTGGATCTTTGAGAGCCGATCAGGTGACTGGTGAAATTGTGGGTGAACTCAAGAGGGCGGGTTTTTTTTCCTTTGCCTGTGGGATCGAAAATTTTTCCGACACTGCCCTCAAGCGCATGGGCAAGAGGGCCACTCGGCAAGAAAACCTTCAGGCTTTGGCCAGCTTCAAGGAACATGGCATCTATGTCCAGGCCGGTCACATCCTTTTTGATCAGGGCACGACCTTGTTCGAATTACAGGAAAACCTGGAGCAGATGCGGCAGACCATGTGGACATTGAGCAAGGGTATTTTTTCCATCATGTTTGCCGCCGACGGCACGCCCCTGGCCCATCGCTTGCGGCGTCATGGCACTTTGTTGGAAGATCCGCATGGTTTGGGCAACAACAACTACGATTTGGAAAATGCGGAGGTGTTGCCCGTCTATGAGGGATTGAAGCTTTGGCACAAGGCCCACAGCGTTACTTACGACAAAACCATGGATCCCCTGGCCGCTCCCAAAGCTATATCGCCGCAATGCCGGCGAAGTTTTCATGCGTTGTCTCTGGACTTGCGCCAACAGGATTTGGAAGTCATGAAGCAATTGCTTGATATGGCCATAGCGGAACGACCGATGAAGGAGGTTCTGGCGTATGTCCACCAAACCATTCTGGACAAGCAGCCGTTTTATCGGGCATTGGAGGAAAAACTAGAGGCGTTGTATCGGGAAACCGGTTTGATTTATGACGCTGCGGTCAATCCCTTCATCTGAGTTGAAGTCCAACGAATCCAAAGCAAGCCTGGAGTTGTTTGATCAGCATCTCAGCCCTGCCATCATGACGGCCTTTCTCTTCGCCCTTCCGCATTCCAATCCACTCGAGGGGTCATGAAAGGTGTTGCTCTGTCTCGAGTTTGATTTTGACTTTGATTTTTTTGCCCGAAGGGCATATGCTTAACCTTTTTTTACGGTGAATAGCGCAAGCCCAGTGCCTGTCCAGAGGAAGAAGAAATAATGTCACAATTTGCGCCAAGCGTTATTGAAAACACAAACCCAAAATAGGCTCAGATGGTTTGGCAGAAAGGACGGCAAGAAGAAGCCACGACCCTGCAACCAAGAAAGGAGTGCCTGGAGATGGGGGCGGACCGAAGGGAATTTTCCGCAGAGGCCATGGACAGCCATGAAGACAGCGAAAGATTATTCTCGGAAGGTGAGGATGTCCTGGCACTGATGGTCTTCTCCATCGGCGGACACTTCTTCGCCTGCCACAGTGCCCATGTGCGCGAACTCCTTCCAGCCCAGCCCATCACCAGCGTCCCCGGTGCCCCCGATTTCTTTCTGGGGGTGATTGATGTGCGCGGCAGCATCGAATCGGTGATCGACCTGCATCACCTCCTGCGATTGGAAAAACTGCAATCGGCCCGGTCGCGGCAACGCATCGTCGTCGCCAACCATGAAGGAATCGTCTCTGGATTTCTGGTCGATTCGGTGGAGGATATTTTGAACATGTCCCCCGAAGAACTCAGGGAAGTCATGTTCACACTCAACGAACAGGTCAGCACCCTGGCTACCGGGCAGATACCCTACCGCAACGGTTACGCAATCCTCCTCGACATGGGACGGGTCTTCTCCCGGGTGGGCAGTCGTTCCGATCTGGACCGCAATGGGTAATGCCGATGAAAGACGATGATACCTCCCCGGAAGGCAACCTTTTGCATTCAAAAAGATACGAAATTCTGGTGTTCTCCGTTCAGGGTTTTACCTTTGGCATCGAAAGTCATCAGATTCACAGGTTGACCGCAATCGGAGATGTTCCCGAACAGATGTCCCTTTACTATCTGCACGAAAAACTTCCGCTCGGAACCCTGATCGGGGCCTATCGGGTGCCGACGGTGGTGCTGCCGCGTTCGGGTGACGGAAATATCGGCATTCTCATTGACAACATTTCCGATTTTCATCGCCTGGATCCCTTCGAAAAAAAACCTTTGCCACCCCTGATGCGGGGGTACCCTTCCCTGAGGTGCATTTCCTGCGTCGTCGGAATCGGTGGAAGGACAGTTTTCGTCATCGATCTTACCGAACTTGTCCGCATCCCAACGACACAAAGGGATATGCCACTGCCCAATCAGATCAAAAAGCGGCGAACCATCGATCCACCCGTGATCGTCCGCAGCGTGACTCATCCGGTCACCAGACTGGCACGGGAAGCCCGATGAACGTGCAGCACGCCGGGCGTCGCGTGGTTGCCAGATGACCGTCGGTTAGGGGAAAATACCATCCATGAACACAGGCATGAGGGTGCCATGAACTTTATCAACAAGTTGAGCCTGAAAAACAAATTTCTCCTCCTTTTTCTGGGACCACTGGTGGCATTGGTGTTCTATGGAGCCGATACCGTCTGGACCAAACGGAAAATGCTGGTGGAAATCGATACCTACGGGGCCATGGCGAAAACAGCCCGGCAGGTCGGTCCCCTGATGCACGAAATCCAGAAGGAACGGGGCATGACCGCCGGGTTTCTGGGGAGCAAAGGGGCCAAGTTCAAGGATGATCTGATCAAACAACGGGAACTGACCAACACAGAAACACTTAAGTTCAGGGATTTCCTGCGGACCCAGAGTCCCATGGTCACCCATGCCGATTTCGAGGAATTGACAAAAAAAGGACTCGAAAAGATTGATCGTCTCAACGACATTCGTTGGCAGGTGGACAGCGGCAAAATGGACATCGATGCCGCCATCGACTTTTACACCAGTTTGAACCAGTCGTTGATGGACCTGCTGAAAAAAATCGTCGTCACCGCCACCCACCCCCAGATGATGGCCCAGACCACCGCCTACCTGAATCTGCTCAACAGCAAGGAGCGCGCGGGTCTGGAACGTGCCCTTCTTGGCAGCGTCTTTGCCAGCGACTCTTTTCCCAAGGCCATGCGCACCCGGTTTATGACCCTGATGGCGGAACAAGGAATCTATGACGAAATTTTTCTTTCATTTGCCAGAGAGGATCAGGCAACCCTGTTTCGCAACAAACTTTCCGGCGAGGCGATGGAAGAAATCAAGCGGATGCGCAACGTAGCCATCGAGAAAATGGAATCGGGGGCGTTTGCAACCGATCCGGTCTACTGGTTCGATACCATGACGCATCGCATCAACCTGCTTCAGGAGATTGAACTTCAGGTCGTTCAGGATCTGGCAACCACGGCCAATCTTCTGCGCAACGAGGCATCCTTTGCCTCCATCGCCTATCTGGTTTTTACAGTCTTGATCGTCGGAGTCACTCTGATTCTGGGACTGATCGTACTCACCAACGTCCGCCGCCAGTTGGGGGCGGAACCGCCGGAAGTGATGATGGTGGCGGAACAAATGTCCATGGGCCATTTTTCGGTGGGAATGGAGATCGATAAACACTCCGAAGGTGTCTACAAATCGCTCCATGATCTGCAAAAATATCTTGTCGCGCAACTCGGCGGCGAACCGGAGGCTGTGGTCCGTTATGTCGATCGGCTTGCCGGTGGCGATCTGTCCAGTTTCAAGAGCGATGGCACAGCCACGGGTATTTTCGCCGCCATGGGCAACATGGTGGAAAACCTCCGTGAATCGGTTGGTTCGGTCATTCAGATCAGCCGTCGTATCGTCGAGGAAAGCGACCGGATCAACCGCAATTCCCAGACCGTTTCCGACGGGGCCATTCAGCAGGCAGCCTCCATTACCCAAACCGCCGCATCCATGGAGCAGATGACCGTCAACATTCAGAAAACTACCGAAAACGCCCAAAGTACCGAAGAGATTGCCAGGGCCTCGGCCAATGAAGCGGTGGTCAGCGGCCAAGCCGTCTCCGAAACCGTCGATGTGATGAAGCAGATCGCCGATGAAATTTCCATCATCGACGAAATTGCCCACCAGACCAGCCTCCTCTCTCTCAACGCATCCCTCGAAGCAACCCGCGCCGGAGAATATGGCAGGGGGTTTGCTGTCGTCGCTTCGGAGGTGCGCAAATTGGCCGAACGTAGTCAATCCGCCGCCGCCAAAATTACCGCTCTTTCGACATCCAGCGTCGAAGTGGCGGTCAAGGCGGGACGCAGCCTCCAAAAACTTGTTCCCGACATCCAGCACACCGCCGAACTGGTACGCATGATCTCCATCGCCTCCCGTGAGCAAAGCCAGGGACTCGAACAAATCAATATCGCCGTCCAACAACTGGATCAAGTCATTCGCAGCAACGTCAGTGCCGCTACCACCATGAGGACATCCGCATCCGCCCTCTCCGACAGTGCCTCGGAATTGCAAAGTTCTATCGCCTTCTTTCAACTCGACGGCATGACCCGATTGGAGGGAAACGTAAGCTCTAGCCACGATTTTTTCCCCTGGAACGACAACCTGAGCGTCGGAATCCGGGAAATGGACAAGCAACATAAACGACTCGTTGAATTGATCAATCTTCTGGCATCCAAAATTCAAAGTGGCCGCGCGGAGGAAGGGGTGAAACTAGTCCTTCCAGAACTCAAGGAATACACCTTGTTCCATTTTAACCAGGAAGAGGAATTGTTTACCGCCGCCGGTTATCCCGACGCCATCAGTCACAAGGATAAACATAAAAAGGTGATTGAGCGGGTGGTCGCCTTTATCGAACAGGTGGAAAAAGGGGATCTTTCGGTGGCCAATGCCTTGTTGGGCTTTCTGCGCAACTGGCTGATCACCCACATCATGAAGGTGGACAAGCAGTATGGCCGGTTCATCAATGAAAAATTGGATGAATAGGATGCGTTTGGAGGGCGTTCATCCATAAAAGGGGGATGGTGGATTCCGAAAGGGGCCTACGGCATCTCTAGGCCGTGTTGACATTCAA
>PEAO01000072.1 GCA_002753615.1 Magnetococcales bacterium DCbin2 | reverse complement strand
TTCTTTTAATAATTCTCTAGGGTGTATCTCAAGCTATCGAACATTAATACGTCCTAATGTCAAGGGATTCCAAATGCAATTGCCCTGAGATTAAGACACCTTGAATTGCGAAAAATTCCCTAGGCAGGTATGATATCTGGAAGAAGGTGGTAATCGCGTAAACACCCTCATGTTGGAGGTCAAAAGGATTTGTCGCGTGAAATTGTCGGATAACTCTCGGATAGCGATCGTCGGTGGCGGTCCCGCTGGCTCCATGGCTGGATTTTTCCTGATGGAGTTATCGCAACGTATTGACCTGAAAATTCAGGTGGATCTCTATGAACCCAAGGATTATTCTCGATTTGGCCCCATCGGTTGTAACATGTGTGCCGGTGTCATCAGTGAGTCCCTGGTGCAAACCCTCGCCGCAGAGGGGATTGAATTGCCATCCAAAGTTGTGCAACGCGGTGTTGAATCCTATGTGCTGCACACCAGCGGCTGCCAATCGGTTACCATCGACACCCGTGCTGAGGAGATGCGCATTGCCACGGTCTATCGTGGTAGCGGTCCCCAGGAGCCGATGGGAAAATTAAACTGGCGCAGCTTTGATGGTTATCTTCAGGAGTTGGCGCAACAGCATGGGGTTCGGATTATCCGGCAACGTGTCATCGACTTAAAATGGAATCATGATCGTCCCGAAGTGATCTGCCGGGGTGACTCTGGCGAGGTTTATGACCTGCTCATCGGTGCCGTAGGGGTTAATTCCAGTCTGCTGAAAAAGTTTGAAACGTTTGGATTTTCCTTTCAATCTCCTGGAACATCCAAAGGTTTTCTTTCTGAAATCCACCTGGGAGAAGAGCAGGTTCAAAAATATTTGGGCAGTTCCATGCATATTTTTTTGCTGGACATCCCCGGACTCAAATTTGCGGCCCTGATCCCCAAGGTTGAATATGTGACCATCTGTCTGCTCGGAGAACAAATCGACAGGCAACTGGTGGAAAGATTCATGTGTTCCGACGAAGTGCGCCAATGTTTTCCCTCAGAGATGAAATGGGAGGCCGATGATCATCATTGTGAATTGGGGCAAGCTTGCCACTGTGGACCCAAACTTAATCTAAAACCTTCCAAACATCCCTATGCCGACCGTGTTGTTTTGGTAGGTGACAGTGTGGTTTCGCGGCTCTACAAAGACGGCATCGGCGCGGCCTACATCACCGCGAAAGCTTGTGCGGTAACCGCCCTGTTTCTCGGAGTTTCCGCCCATGATTTTGAAAAACACTATCAGCCCGTCGTCCAACGCATTGCCCGAGATAACATCATCGGCGGATTTGTTTTTTTTGCGACGGCACTCTATCAAAAATTTCGATTTCTACGTCGGGGCATGGTTTATATGGTGCGCCAGGAAAGATCATTACCAACCGTTCGCCACCTCATGAGTCGCGTCTTGTGGGATACCTTCACGGGTAGTGCTTCCTATAAGGAAATCTTATTACGCGCCCTGCACCCGGTTTTTTTGTTCAAGATTATTTTTTCCACACTTTTGACCATTTTTAGACCAAGCATGATCCGCGTCAACGAGCGACAACGTGAAAGAGATGACCATGAATGACTATGCGTGGCTTATTCTGGGTACGCTTCTTCTGGGTTTTCTTCTGGAGGGGGTGGCAACTTTGCTCAATATCCGCCATGCCCCTGAAAATCCCCCGCCGCTTTTTCACGATTGTTTTGATCAGGAGCGATTGACCCGTACCCGCAATTATCTTTCTGCCAAGGGTTGGCTGGGTTTGGTTATTTCCTTTTGGAATCTGGCCTTGCTTTTGGGATGGTGGTGGGCTGGGGGATTTAACAAATTGGAACAATGGCTCACCCCCTGGTTAGCGGATGATCTTGTCCGGGGTGTCGCCTATATTGGCTTTCTGGTTTTGGCGTCCAAAGTGTTGAATTTGCCATTTTCCCTTTATGACACCTTTGTTGTGGAAAACCGTTTTGGTTTCAATCGCACCACCCCGGCAACCTTTATCCTGGATCGTGTGAAATCTATAGCCCTGTTGGCAGTGCTGGGTAGTGGATTATTGTGGTGTGTGTTATGGTTTTTTCAAAAAACGGGATCTTTGGCGTGGCTGTACTGTTGGTTGAGCGTTACGCTGTTTATTTTGTTGGTGCAGTATGTCGCCCCCCGGTGGATTTTTCCTTTGTTTTTTCATTTCAAGCCTCTCCCCGACGGTCCTTTGCGCACCGCGTTGTTGGATTATGCACAAAAGGTCCATTTTTCCGTCAAGGATATCTTTGAAGTGGACGGTTCCCGACGTTCGACCAAAGCCAACGCTTTTTTTACCGGTTTTGGCCGCAATCGCCGCATCGCCCTGTTTGATACCTTGATTCATTCCCATTCTCAGGATGAGGTCATCGCCGTACTGGCCCATGAGGTTGGACATTTTAAACATCGCCACATCCTCAAGGGGATGGCCATCGGTATCATCCATATGGGGATTATGTTTTTTCTGATGTCTCTGTTTTTGACAAAACCCCAACTATCCCAGGCTTTTTTGATGGAAACGGTTTCCATCCATTCGGGGTTGGTATTTTTTTCCCTCCTGTTTTCCCCTTTGGATTTGCTTGTCGGCCCTTTGTTCAAATGGCATTCGCGGCAAAATGAGTTTCAGGCCGATCAGTTTGCCGTGAGGACCTCTCCCAATCCCTTGGCGTTGATGGATGCACTCAAAAAGTTGGCAGCCAGCAGCCTTTCCAACCTGACACCCCATCCCTTGCACGTTCTCCTCCACGACTCCCATCCCCCTTTGATTGTGCGCATGGAAAGAATTATCCAGGAAAGCAGACAGATAACCGGTCGATGATGGGATATCCCTGGAATTGCCGGGTGTTTCCCCGGTTTTGCCCGTGATAGCGGGTAAGTATCAAACGAATATTTTTCCACAACTGCCTAGCTTTGTGGTACGCTGTGATCGTCGTCAATGTTGCCTGCCTTAAGACGTTATTGATCGGATAGGGCGGTTTCAACGAGGAAAATAAGATGGGTTTAGTCACTGCAAAAATTGAACTTAACAATGCACGGAGTGAAAAAAATCCGGTCTATACTGAGGCTTTGGTTGATACGGGGGCGTTGCACCTTTGTATCCCTGAGCATGTTTGTATCCAACTCGGATTGGAAGAAGTTGGAAAACGAGAGGTGACCACCGCCGATAGTAAAAAACACCTTGTCCCTTATGTGGGTCCAGTCACCATCAAATTTGCAGGTCGAACCTGTATGACGGGTGCTTTGGTGTTAGGGGATCGTGTTCTTTTAGGAGCCATCCCAATGGAGGATATGGATTTGGTTGTGATTCCTGCTTTGCGAACAATCACAACGAATCCTGAAAGCCCGAATATACCCATGTCTGTGGCAAAGGGGATAAAATGAAACAAGAAAACCTCCTTGAGAAGGATTGAAGCCATGGCTCTGCAAATTTCTGAGACCATGATAACCGAGGAAGATTACTTGAAAGGAGAACTTGAAAGTGAAATAAAGCATGAATATATTGATGGTCGCGTTTATGCAATGGGAGGCGCAAAAAAACAACATAACCGTTTGACTGCGACAATGGGTGGTGAGATTAGGAACCACCTGAAAGGTAAACCATGTGATTCTTATCAATCCGATTTCAAAGTACGGGTAGGAACAAAATATTTTTATCCTGATGTTGTGGTTGAGTGTGACAGTGAATATAATCATGAGGATTACACAGAGCATCCGATTATTATTATTGAAGTCACATCGGAATCCACTGAGAAGTTTGACCATACTTACAAGCTTGATGTTTATAAAACAATACCATCTTTGCAAGAGTATGTGATACTAGAGCAATACAAAGCAAGAGTGGACGTTTATAAACGAAATGGTATGTCCTGGAATCTTCAAACTTACACACTTGGAGACGCTATTATTTTTGAATCTATTGGTTTAACTCTCACAGTAGAGGAAATCTATGATCGGGTTGATAACAATGATATGCAAGAATATAGGAGAAAAAAACGGTAGGAACAGAAAACAGGATAACATCCTATTTTTTTGTTTTTTTGTCATAATGTCAGTAAGATATTTTTAGAGATTAAAAATCGACACTCACTCAAATATGGCATTGAATTTGCTTTACTGCTTTTGATAGATCGGTGTTTGCCATGAACCAAGGATGGTTCGGGGGAAACCATCCCTGGCCGTCACCGAAAATTATTCGTGCCGATTGCCATAATTTAACTGTCATTGGCCGGGCTGCGCCTGTATTATACTGCCGGAGAGAATGGCCTGTTTGCACCTCGCAGCGTCAAGCCGCGATTCCCACGCAACCCGTTGTCCAGGTTTCTCGCGGGTTGTTTTGTGCGGTGGGAGGAGAACCGGGAATCTTGTTCGACCTACGACATACCGCCGCATTTTCACCCGCACTTGCCGATGTTGACGTGTTTCAAAGCCAACGAATCGGTTTTGTCGCATTGGTTTCTTTCACCCTAATTGTTTGTGCTTTAGAATGAATACCATGTTTTTTGTTGTACCAAACCAAAATCTAAAATCAGGAGTTGTTTGCAATGGCGAATCGTGAAACGGGTAAGGTCAAATGGTTTAATGACAGCAAAGGCTTCGGCTTTGTTGAGCGGGATAATGGCAAAGGCGATGCATTTGTTCATCACAGTGCCATTGCTATGGAGGGCTTCAAAAGCCTCGCCGAAGGACAACGGGTAGAATTTGAAGTTACCCGGGGTGACAAGGGTGACAAGGCGGATAACGTCAAGGTCATCTAAGAGAAAGTGATGGGAAGATGATGGAATGAATGCCGCCTGACTGCCTGGCCAACGGGTGGACGGCGGCATTCTTTCTTCCCCCCTCTTGCTAAAAATTTTATTCAGTTTCTACAGGCGTCAATCACTTTCGCCGCGATGGCGTGCAACGGCAGTACGTGGCTGATCCCTCCCCGACGAATCGCTTCTGCGGGCATACCAAAAACAGCGCATGTCTTTTTGTCTTGGGCAATGGTCAAAGCCCCCGACCGGCGCAGTTCTGCCATGCAGGCGGCACCATCATCGCCCATCCCGGTCAGAATAACGCCAACCGCATTGGCTCCGGCACTGTTGGCTGTAGAACGAAAGAGGACATCAACGCTGGGTCGATGACGCCGCACCGGGGGACCATGCCTCAGTTCAACAAAAAAACTTGGCCCTTTGCGATGAACAAGCATGTGTCTGTCCCCTGGGGCCAAAAGCACGAGACCCTTTTGCATGGGTTCTCCATGGGTTGCAAGGCGGACTTTCATGGCGCACGCCCTCTGCAATTGGGTCGCCAACATGGTGCTGAAATTTTGGGGAAGATGCTGGACGATGGCGATACCGTTCATATCCACGGGCATTTCCCGTAAAAATACTTGCAAAGCATCGGTCCCCCCTGTGGAGGCCCCGATCACGACGATTTTATCGGCTACACGGGATGAAGTATAGCGTTGTGCTGGGGCGAGAATGATATCCGCCGTGTGCTTTTCGGGAGGTGTACCAAAGTGTGTTGACATGCAATTGTTTTCGATGTCTCCAAGCCATCCTACCCATCAGGAGACATACACCCCTTCATCCTGGGGTTTATCGGAGAAAAAATAAACCAACGTTTTTTTTATGGCCTGAGTCCGTTTTTGCCACAAAGCTTTTCCCAAAGCGGCACCACTCAATCCCTGGTCGTGCAGAGGGGCGGCATCACAGGATTGCGCCGCTTGGAGGCAGGCGTGAAGTAGGGCCTTGGCCTCTTCCTGAGGAAAAAAACGCCCCGTGCGTCGCCATCTGTCTGCTTGGCACACGATCAACAGCCGATCCAAACTATCGGTTTCATGAAAAGCGTGCATAGATTCCAGAAGTTTCAGGATTGTTTTAGGGCGCAGGTTGGGAAGTTGGTGAATCACCATATGGAAACGAGCCGTTTGCATGGCAAGATAACGAAATCGACCGGGAATACACAACCGTTGACTCATGCTTTGGATGCGCTCGACCCCGTGGCGATCATGTCCGCGATGATGGGGTAGCTGTTCTTTGGGAGTTGCCCCTTTTCCGAGGTCATGGGTCAATGCGGCAAAGCGAACTAAGGGATCGGTAGACAGGTTGCTGGCCTGGGATAATACCTCAAGGGTATGCTGCCAAGCGTCCCCTTCGGGATGATACTGAATGGGTTGGGTTTGGTCGATCAGTTTGGCCAGTTCCGGGAAAAGAATTTCGAGGGCATGACACTGATGCAGCACCGAAAAATAAACCTCTGGATTGTTGGTGTTCAGTGCCTTTTCCGTCTCCTGCCAGATCCGTTCTGGTGACAGTGTTTCCAGTTCACCGCGCGCAGAAAGATCGGTCATCATGGCCATGGTTTCTGGGGCGACCGTAAAGCCAAGGTGGTACAGGTGGGCTTGAAAACGGGCGACACGAAGCACGCGCAACGGATCTTCGGCGAAGGCCTCGGAAACATGACGCAATTGTCTGCGTTCAAGATCACGCTGCCCCTGGATGGGGTCGATCAGATGACCATCCCGATCCATGGCCATGGCGTTGATGGTTAAATCACGACGATATAAGTCTTCTTCCAGGGTAACTTCGGGACCAAAGGCGACGGAAAATCCGCGATATCCCGGTCCTGTTTTCCGCTCTTTGCGGGCCAAGGCGTATTCTTCTTTAGTGACCGGATGGAGAAAAACGGGGAAGGAGCGTCCTACTTGTTTAAAACCGAGAGACAACATAGCATCTGGGGTGGCACCGGTAACGACCCAATCACGATCCGTTCTGGGCAAACCCAGAAGGGTGTCGCGCACGGAACCACCAACCGCGTAGAATTGAATATCCAATTTCTGAATGATACCTTGGGTCATGGTAATTCAGTACTACCCTTTCAAGAGGGTCATCCGTAGGGAACAGGTCGCCTTGTCGCACTCCTCAAATCGACACACCACCAACCTACCACGTCAAAGCCCTCGTTGGGTAGCCATTTTTTCTTATTTACTCCCGCCTTAAAGATAAAGTGCAAGGGAAGATCAAAATCTCTGGTCCTGATAAGAAATCACGGTACAGGCATATTTTTTGGCGTCAAAGGGCTTATTTGAAAAAATCATTGTTACAATTGTATCAAGTTCCCATTATACTGGCCTCCAGGTCGGTGGCATTGGAAGATTTTTTTCATGGCGGCCCCTTTTTTTTCCGATAGGGTTGGATGGTCTTATCCGAACAAGACGTGAATGTTTGTACTGGGGATTGTGGAACCCGATGAAGATCAGCATTTTTGGCATGGGCTATGTTGGATGTGTCTCCGCTGCTTGTTTGGCGTCTGGGAATCATCATGTCGTCGGCGTGGATGTGTCCGATCAAAAAGTGGATATGTTGCAAGCTGGCCGTTCGCCGGTGGAAGAGGAAGCCCTTCCTGAAATGCTCCGGGAGGCAGTTGACAACGGTGTACTGACCGCCACCCTTGATGCCCGACAAGCTGTGCTTGACACCGAATTAAGCCTGATTACCGTGGGAACCCCTTCGCGGTCCGATGGCTCATTGGAGTTGGGTTATCTGGAATGCGTCTCCCAGGGGATCGCTTCAGCCTTGCGCGAAAAGTCGGACCCACACACCATTGTCATTCGCAGCACGGTTCTCCCTGGCACCACCGAAAAGGTTCTTCTGCCACTTCTCTTGGAGGGGTCGGGCCGCACCCTGAATCGGGATTTGTTTGTCTGCTATAACCCGGAATTTTTGCGCGAAGGGACCAGCATCAAAGATTTTTTTAACCCTCCGTTTACCATCCTGGGAACTCAGGACGACGACACCTTCAAAAAGGTTGCCCCCTTGTATCACGGCGTTCAGGGAGAGATCCTGCGCTGTTCGATTCAGGCTGCCGAATCCATGAAGACTTTGTGCAACGTATTTCACGCTTTGAAGATTGTGTTTGCCAACGAAGCGGCATCGGTGCTGCATGGATGTGGTGCCAATGCCTTGGAAGCCATTGAACTGTTCCTTAAGGACCAGAAACTAAATATTTCTTCCGCCTATCTGCGCCCTGGTTTTGCCTTTGGTGGATCCTGTCTCCCCAAGGATGTCAACGCCCTGGTTGCCCTTGGCAGATCTTATGGCATTGCTACCCCTTTGTTGGCCAGCATCAATCCCGGAAACGATGCCCATTTGGATCGTGCTTTCGCCCTGATTCAACAACGGGGGATTAAAAAAATTGCTTTCTTGGGTATTTCTTTCAAACAGGGAACCGACGATCTTCGAGAAAGTCCTGCGTTACGTTTGGCGGCCCGTTTGATTCAAAACGATTATGATCTGCGCATTTTTGATCCCATCGTTTGTATGCATAACCTTTTGGGAGCAAACTTAAGCTATGTGAAACGGATGTTGCCTGATTTGGAACTTTATTTGGATTATGATTTGGATCGGGTTCTCGACCACGGTTCGCTGTGGGTGGTCGCCCATGCCTCCGCCCCCATCAGGCAACACATGATTTCCCGTGCCGTCAAAGCCCCGATGATCGATCTGGCCGGGGCTTTGTCCTTGTCGGAAGCTATTCCCGATTATCAAGGGTTATGTTGGACGGCGTTACCATGACGGCACGCGAACTCCCAAAGATTTTATTTGCCACCCCAAGATTTTTGTTTCCATTGGATACCGGAGGCCAGATTCGCAGTGCCAAAATTTTGCGGGCCGCCCATGGAACCCTGTTGGATGTCACTCTGATATCACCCGCCACACCCCAGGAACTTCACACCTATGGTCAGGAACTTAAGGGGGTCTGTGATCGTTTTATCCCCTACGCGCCACGATGGAAAAATCCCCTGAGCCGTTGGTTGGGGCGGGTATTTTCGTTGATGGGGCCGTGGCCGGTTTCTGTGGCTACTGATTTTTCCCCTTCTTTTCAACAGCTTTTGCTTCAGCAACGTGCCCTGGGGAATCATTGTGCCGAGGTGTGCGACTTTTTGCACTTGGCGGTCAACTATGACACCATGCCACCCAACATCCCTGTGATACTTTTTACGCACAACGTCGAACAGGAAATTTTTCATCGCCGCAGAGATGTGGCGACCCATTGGTGGCACCGCTGGCTTTGGCACAATCAATATCGCAAGATGCGTCATCTGGAAGAGAGCGTTATCCCCAGGTTTCCCCGTATTTTGACTGTATCGGATCGAGATAGCCATTTTTTCCGCAGCACCAGCCAGCATTCCGACATACGGACCATTCCGACCGGCGTTGATTTTGAACATCTCCCCTGGCACCCCCCTGCCGACACCCTGGAGGTCGTTTTCATGGGTTCCATGGATGCCCATCAAAATGTGGATGGCATTCAATGGTTTCTTAAGGAAGTATGGCCATTGCTGAAGCGTCGCGTCCCCTTGGCTCGGGTGCGGATTATTGGCCGCTATCCGCCCCGTTCTTTGACCTCTGCCTATGAAAGCGATCAACAGGTCACATTTACGGGTTGGGTTGACGATGTGGCTGGTGCTTCCAGGACCGGCCAAGTTTTTGCGGTCCCTTTACGGGTGGGAAGTGGGACGCGCATTAAAATCTATGAGGCTATGGCGTTGGGATTGCCGGTTATTTCCACCAGCATTGGGGCCGAAGGGTTGGAATTGGAACCGAATATCCATTATCTTAAAGCCGACAGCCCGGAGGCCTTCTCCGACGCTTTGGCGATGATGCTTTTGGATTGGGAAAAATGTCTGGAATTTTCAAAACGGGCGCGAGCGCAGGTAGAGACTTGCTGTGGTTGGCGTCATGCGGCTGAGGTGCTGATGGCGGCGTGTATGGAACCTGTGTGCGGTCAATGATTAGTGCCGTCTGTTTGATCAGCCCGTTCTTAAAGGCACTACGGGTGGCGTCCCGTGACCCCACCAGTCCGAAAATTCCTTGGTATTCCAGATAATCTTTGAAAACGTTCCAGGCCAGTTCATGGGTATACTCAAAACCCTGGATCAGCCCCTGTTGCTTCAGGGTAGACAATTTCCGTTCCTGCGCCAACGCCATGGCAGCATCCAAAGTTTTCAAGGCTTTCAGGTAGCTATCGAACCGCTGTTTCCAACGTGTTTCCAGCATCACCCGCTCCTCATGACGATCACCAACCCCGGTCACCTGACGATTTGCTTCAGATTTTCCAGATCTTGAACAATTCCTAATTATCGCAATTCAAGAGCAATTGATCAACAATTTTTCGATCCTAGCTAAAGATGATATGAACACAGTACAGAGCCAGAAAATCGGATTTTTACCCCAATGTTTAATTAATCGACTTGACCATGATACCCAGAAAACTAATATAAATAACAATCCTCTGCAATCAAAAATTTATGATTGCTTTTAATATTACATTAAACATTATAATGTGATTATTATTTTCTATCGATTTCATCCTTGATATTCTCACGAATCGAAGATAAGATTCATCATTAATACGATCATTAGAATATTAGGATAATCGATCATGTCTTATGCCGATCTTCGTTTTTTTGAGGAACATGAAAATAACTTTGTTCCATTTTTTTTAGAGCAGATTGCAGGTCATGATGATGTCCAGATCAAGTGCATGGTTGACGGGAAAGAGTTTATCGATGATCTTGTAAGATATATCTATAAAAGATATTTTAATCCATTTAATAAATATGGGCATCAAATAATATTTGACGACAATGATCCTTTGAGCGATTGTTTTAACCGCATCATCACCAATAGAAAAATCATGGAGAGTGCTGGATCCTATACAAGGAGGCTGTTTACAGAATTTTACCGTGAGAGAATGGAGGCATTGGGTCGCGAAAGGGATGATATAAGAAAAAATGCGCATTCATTTGAACGAGTCGCTGCGCGATCATCCATCGAAATAACAAGCAAAGATGTTGAAGCACTTAGGGCAGACCGGTTGGCAAGCCTTGAAAAATTCCATAAAAGATTTGCACATATTGAGGACTATCTCCAGATAAGAAAGAACGCAAGAATAAGAAACGGGAGTACCAATGAACTTGTAAGATTCTTTCGCGCATCACTTGATCCTGACGACGAGGTTGTTGTCTATTGCTTTTATAATGGAACTCCAGTTTTCACCAGATTTGACTCTTTTGATGTGAATACATTTGAAAAAAATGATAATAACAGTAACAACCAGCACTATAATTTCATACAATTAAATAAAGATATACATGGAAACAGGGAAGTATTTTGTTCGATGCCAGAACTGTATCTTGCAAAAAGAGAAAAATGTAAACCATTGGATATGACAGAAGAAAATTTTTTTCTGAATAGCCACGCTTATATGTGCAAAAGTTTCTCTATTATTGATGATTCCATAATAATCCATGAATTGGTTGTTGGAAAAATCAACGCCAGAAGAATCTCCACTGAGTTTCGTCTGAACACCAGTGACTTTGACTGTATATTTTATGTTATGCATACAAATGAGGAAGAGGTTACCGGAAAAGTTATCAACATCCATTCCGGGGGGGCTGCCGTGGTTTTTTCTGATAATGATTGCAATATTATGAATAGAAGATATGCAGTAGGTGGCAGTGTGAGATACAGGATAGAGTTTGAAGGTACGGAGACCCCATTCTATACGTCAACCGTTGTTAGTAAAGAGATGTCTGATTGCAACAATCCCTCCATATCTCCCAACGGAATGATGTCGTTTTCCTTTGGTGATTTTGGAAATAGACTGAGAGATTTTACTAATATATTAAGTGAAATAAAACAGGCTATCAATAGGGAAATGTTGTTTAGGACAAATTCTGGGTCAGTGGCAGGGATACAATGCGGCCCAATGACAAGGCGGGCCAGATAAAATTATTCATAGTTGCCAGGAGTCAAGAATGTGTTATCGTGAAATAAATGACTGTAAATGTATAGAAAAAGGATCGATTGTTGTCATTGATCCTTATAGCGGGACGCGAGACGGTGTAAAGCAGTTTTCCGAAATGGAAGGTATCAATGTTTATGAATTAAATAATGAAATAGCCTTTCCTGAAAAACCATTTTGTCGTGAAGATGTCGGCAAAATTTATTCAAAGAAACCGTTGGCAGTAATCATTAACACAAATATATTGACATGTGATACAGAAGATATATGCGGTCATCTTTTGGATATGTTTCGATGGAAACCATACATTCTTGTTTGTGTTGGTAATAAAAAATGTCCTCGCAATGAGGATAAGGAATGTGATAAAAAGAATCGAGGCTATATTATTAGTGACGAGGAGATATCAAAACTTCCTGGGATGCTCAAGAGGCTCAAGCCTAGTTTTTCATCCAGGACTTGTTACCTTATCAATAAATTCATGAACGAAGTGTTTAAACATATTGAGATACAAAGAGTTGATTGTACCAAATTATTTTATGTTTTTATCGTTCTTTCTACAATTGTTTTCGTTGGAGGATTATTTCAGGGATTAAGGGAAATGGGTATATTAGAGAAAGAAAAAATAAAAGAAATAAAAGAAATTATAATTCTTCCGGGTACACAGAAAATAAAGGATAATAACCTTGAGAACTGATATGGAAATTTTGGGTCGTATTCAGGAATTGGAGACGACCGATATCTTTAAATGGGAATCCAATCTTCTCATTACTTTTCTTCCATTTTCGTTGGCCAAGCCCCTGTTGACAGAACGCAATCTTCATTATACCGACCGATGGATCGACCAGGATCGATTTATCGGCACTCTCGTGAACAAAATGTCGCAATTCATGGATATTGCACTGGAAATGGTCATCCATCACCGGGGAACAAAAACCCAAAGATCGGTGGATTATTTCCACGCCTGGGTATGGTTGATGGAGGATACGTCACTCTTGGCTTTTATGGACAACCCCGACCATTTTCCCCAGTTTGGTGCCCCGATTCTTAAGGAGATCTGTCGTCGTCACCAATTCCACTGGCCCAGCGATCACCCCGGCCTTGAACGGATGGCCCAAGGGTTGGCCTGTCATCCAGGGGGATGTCCCCTCCAAGGATGTATCCCCGACTGGCGCGAACACGCTTCGGATGATGTAACGAACTGAAAATACAAACAAAATATCACAAACCCGTTCATTTCTCCAAGGTTGAAACAGACGGGACAAGGTTTTATGGATCAAGAAAAGACCCGATCCACATCGCCCACAATCTCTCCATCCACATCGCCGTTATCCCGGAGTTTACCAATGATCGCCATGGATTGTTGGTGGCTCAAAGATTGGCGATAGGGCCGCTCTTCGGTCAGAGCTTGGTAGATGTCCAGGACCGTCATCAATCTTGCATTGAAATCCAAATCTTTTTTCCCAAGTCCCATAGGATAACCGCCACCGCCCAGTTTTTCATGGTGGTTGGCGGCCCATTCGGTGATGTTTTCAAACCCAGGAATCGGTTCCAGGCAAAGCCGCGTGTAGTAGGTATGCTCGGTCACCTTATACCGTTCTGCATCGGTAAGGCTTCCCGGCTTGTCCAAAATAGCGTTGGGGATCGCCAACTTGCCGACATCGTGCAAACTGGCGGCAATGCGCAATTGCAATCGTTCCTCGGTCGCCACTCGATAATGACCGGCCATATGGTCGATTTTCTCTTCCAGACCCTGGGTATGACGCAGGGTAAACCGTGACTTGGAGTCAATGATACGGCTGAAAACCCGGGAAATGTCCAAGACCCCCTGCCAATCTGACTCCATGGAGCATTCCGGCATGGTCCTGTCCAGGGCGGCATGAATAAACGGATCACGAAGATCAAACCAAAAGGCGGGGACTTTACTGATTTGATGGAAAAGATCCACCAAGTCAGGCGAAAAGATTGACCCTGAATTTTCATTGAGGAACATGGCGATACGATCCCTATTACCAGGATCGGGCGTTTGAAAGCGAAACTTCAGATCTGTATAGTCGGCTAAACTGATAATCTGTGCCATGATCGGAATTTTGTCGCCACTTATGCCAAAAAAACCGGAACCATCCCAGTGCTCATGATGAAACCGGATACTCTCGAAACAATCGGTCTGGAATGGAAATTTTGCCGCATTGTGTTCACCGATGGTGCAATGGGCAGGCAGATCCTCCACATGATACAGACGGTCGGCTTCAGGACGAACATGGGTCAAACTCTCTTCGGCCAAACCGTTATCGTGCAAAATGGCCAGAGAGGCGATATCAAACACCTGGGAATCGGACAGCCCCATGGCACGAGCCATACGCATGGAGACGGCAGCCACCCGCTTGCCATGATTGCTGGTCGAGCCAAGAAGCTCGCTTTCAACACAGTCAATCGCAAAGGAAAGTCCCAGAAGAAATCGATTGAGATTAAAGTTTATCAATGAGGCACCCCTCCTGTTTTTTAACGTCATGGCACTTTCCTCCCGGTTTGGGCCTGTGGCCCAAACCGGGAGAAAATAATTAGAGAGTCTTGATAGCGGCATCCACACCGGCCCCATAGTCAGGGTCTGCGCGACGAAAATGCACCAGTGCGCTGGTGATGATCTCTGACGGTACACCTTGAATGTGACGGGCAATGTTACCACAAAGTTGATGCCGTTGGCTTGGGGTCATTAATCGAAACAAGGCTCCAGCCTGGCTGTAATAGTCATCATCCTGTCGATGGTCGTAGCGGTCTGCGGCCCCGTGGAGAGCAAGTGGGGGTTCGGCGGCGGCTGCATTTTGCGGGTATTCTCCAAAACGGTTGGGTTCATAATTGACCTGACCGCCATGATTACCATCAACACGGGCGGCACCATCACGATGAAACAAGCGTGCAAAAGGACAGCGTGGCGCATTCACCGGAATCTGGTGGTGATTGACCCCCAAACGATAGCGGTGGGCGTCGCCGTAGGAAAACAGACGGCCCTGGAGCATCTTATCCGGCGATGCGGTAATCCCTGGAACCAGATTGGCGGGGGTAAAGGCGGCTTGTTCGACATCGGCAAAATAGTTCTCGGGATTTTTGTTCAACTCAAGAATACCGACATCGATCAATGGATAATCGGCGTGCGGCCATACCTTGGTCAGATCAAACGGGTTGATGCCAGTACTTTCTCCCTCCCTCTCAGGCATTACCTGGATTTTAAAATCCCAGCCGGGAAACTCGCCGCGCTCAATGGCATTGTAAAGATCCCGTTGGGCAGATTCACGGTCGTTTCCCACAATCCGCGATGCCTCTTCATCGGTCCAGTTGGCAATGCCCTGGCGTGATTTAAAATGAAATTTTACCCAGAACCGTTCGTTGGATGCATTGATGAAACCATATGTGTGACTGCCAAAGCCATGCATCTGGCGGAAATTTTGCGGAATTCCCCGATCAGACATGAGAATGGTGACTTGGTGGAGTGATTCCGGGTGGCGCGTCCAAAAATCCCAGGCGGCAACGTTGGAACGCAAATTCGTCTTCGGATCACGCTTCTGGCTGTGGATAAAATCGGGAAACTTCAAGGGGTCGCGGATAAAAAAAACCGGAGTGTTGTTGCCAACCACATCCCAGTTCCCCTCTTCGGTGTAGAACTTGAGTGCAAACCCGCGTACATCCCGCTCAGCATCTGCGGCACCCCGTTCCCCGGCTACCGTAGAAACACGCAAAAAGGCAGGGGTCTCCTTGCCAATTTGGGAAAATACCTTGGCCTTGGAATAGCGGGTAATATCATGGGTGATTTTAAGGGATCCAAAAGCCCCGGAGCCTTTGGCATGAACCACCCGCTCTGGAATACGCTCCCGGGCAAAGTGGGCCAGTTTTTCGATAAGCCAGAAATCCTGGAGCAAGGCGGGTCCCCGGCGTCCTGCGGTGCTGGTGTTCTGGTTGTCGGCAATGGGGGTGCCGTTCGCGGCGGTGAGATAGTTCTTGGACATGTTTTTCCCCTTTTCCTGCAACGTGGAAGTATGGATCCTTGGTCGATTACGATCCATGAAACATAGTCCTAAAATATTGTATTGTATAATACTATATTTCTATACTATCAGTAGGCGTTGTCTATGACCCAAAGAGACTGATCAAACAGGATGGATTGGAATCATGTGGACCCCTATGGGAGGATGGGCACGGATTGAATCGGCCAGGATGGCGATGATGCGTTGATTGGGAAACGAACTGCGCCAAGCCAATGCCACCCGACGGCTGGGGACAGGATCGGTAAACGGGACATATCGGACCAGTTGATTCTCTTTGGCAGGACAGACTGGGGTTGTACAGAGCAACGTGTGGACGGAGGTGATGGGGAGAACCGTGATGCCAGCCCCGGTGGCGACCATGTGGCGAATGGTTTCCAGGGAACTCCCCTCGATGATGTTGCCTGGTCCAGATGCGGTATCTGTCACACGCATACAGTCTGGACAAATTTCCAGGACATGATCCCGGAAGCAGTTGCCTTTGCCCAACACAATCAAGTCATCATCCGCCAGTTCGATACCAGACAAATCTGTTCTGTCATGCCAGCGATGCCCCGCTGGCACGGCGGCTACAAATGGTTCATCGTACAACGGTAACACTTCCACACCGTGTTCTTGAAATGGGAGAGCGATGATGATGACATCCAATTCCCCCTGTTTCAGTCGATCCGATAGGATATTGGTATAATTTTCCTCCACCAGAAGTTTCATGCGCGGAGCCTTGGTGTGAAACGCGGGGATGGTACCGGGAAACAAGTAGGGTCCAATGGTGAAAATGGCCCCTATCCTTAGCTGTCCAGCGAGGGGATCGGTTCCACGCTGGGCAACCGTTTGAATGTGCGCCATCTCCTCCATAACCTTTTGCATCTGTTCCAGAACCTGCTTACCATGATTGGTGATTTTGATTTCACTCTTTGATCGCTCAAACAATGGTAAACCCAATTCTTCCTCAAGACTTTTTATGGCCACACTGAGTGAGGGTTGACTGACGTTGCAGATTCTAGCGGCGCGACTGAAATTTCTTTCCCGGGCCACGGCAAGGGCATATTTCAACTGGTTCAGGTTCATGGGTGTTCCTGTGGGTTTATGCAAGAATCAATTATCAAAAGAAAAAAGGGGTCTGGGGGATTGCCCCCAGGGTTTTGACTTTAAACAAAAAGATTCATTACTTCGTTTTTGAATTTTCTTTTGAACTTAAACAAAGTCAAACACGAAAAATAGAGCTT
>PEAO01000164.1 GCA_002753615.1 Magnetococcales bacterium DCbin2 | reverse complement strand
ATCCGCAGAAGGATGCCAACCAACCAACGCGAGCATCACAAAAAATCCGACGGTGTAGGCGACGATCACCATCCATCCATGACGAACCCAGTTCGCCACCGATTTGGCCTCAGGGAAAAGATTGGACAGGGCGACACCCGCCGAAGAGCCGAACCAAATCATGGAGCCACCAAAACCGACCGTATAGGCCAGAACACCCCAATCGTAGCCCCCCTGTTTGATCGCCAAAGCGGTCAAGGGGATATTGTCGAATACCGCCGAGACATAACCCAAACCCAGGGCAGTGCCCCAAGAGGCGATGGGAAGTTTTTCCACAGGCATCAAAGATGCGCAAACCACCAGAGAAAGAAGGAATATACTCCCTTTGGCTGTCTCCGGCAAAAGTTTCCAGTCGGGACTCCGAAGAGGAGTACACGCCAGCAAAGCGACCCAGACAGCGACGCCGATGAATGGAAAACTATCGGACAATTCGTTGAATTTCACGTTCACGACAACGTTGGTGCCAATGGCGGTAATCAGAATGAACGCCACGATCATCACACGCGCGAAGTCGATCTTGAAGACGGTCGTATGATCCGCCTGCATCGGGGAATATTTATCCTGCTGCAATGCCCCAGGAATGCCAAAGATCACCAACGCGACCAAGGCTCCGGCATACGCATGGGTAACAGCCAGCGGGCTGATCCCGGCGATCCACATCATCGTCGTGGTCGTATCACCCACCACGCTCCCCGAACCACCTGCGTTGGAGGCTGCAACGATGGCAGCGAGATAGCCGATATGCACCTTGTTGCGAAAAACAGTCTTGGCGATGGTTCCGCCGATGAGTGCTGCGGCGATATTATCCAAAAAGCTGGAAAGAATGAAAATAAGAACCAGCAGGACAAAGCTACCAACCCAACCGCCTGGAAGAAACCGGGGGAGGACATCGGGAACCTTGCTATGCTCAAAATGGGCGGAAAGGAGGGCAAACCCCACGAGCAGGCAGAACAAATTGGTCAGAATCACCCATTCGTGTTGAAAGTGAAGGCCCAACCCCGTCAATCCATCACCGTGTTTGAATCCTGTGAAGATCAACTTGTAAATGATAATGACTGTGACCCCGGTGAGGGCGACCTGCAATGTCTTGCTGTGGAACAATGCGACGCCCAGAAGCACCAGGGCAAACAAGATAAAATCCAGGGGAATACCAAAGATTGCCGGGCCATCCGCACTGCCACCGGATCCACTGGCCCAAGCGCAGGCCGGGGCGAAAAATACCGCCTGTAATAAAAAAAGAAATCGTTTCATTCCACATCACCTTTCAGGGGGGTTAAATGGGCCTTCTAACCAAAAAATAAGCTCTCAAGGGAATATTTTTTCCGTTCCCCACGACAGGATTAACCCGTTTTGGAAACACGCAGCCCAGTAGACACAGCCACGCGGTGCGTAGTTTCTAAGAATCAAATACGCGCTGCAATATAAAAATATTTCACATCTATTGAAGTAAACTTCACACGTCCTAAAATGCCCAAATCATGATGGATCGATTGCCAGTGAATCAACACAATACAAGTACAAGCAGTCGATATAGCCCTTCTTCTCCAACAAAATGGTCAGTTCATTCATCGTGAGGGGTTGTATGCCATCTCGAACAACACGATGGGGTTGGTAGTTGCACGATGCCAACAGAGTCATGGTTCGCAAACTTCCCGGATCATCCAAGGTCAATTCCACCAACAATGCAGGACTAAATCGCCGAATCAGCTCTTTTCCCCCCATGAGAACTCTCTCTTCCGCCCCTTGGACATCGATTTTGATCAAGGCCACCCGGGGCCAACCGCGCTCTGCCATCAGGGTGTCGAGGGCCGACAAGGGTACTGGAATACCGCTATGGGAGAGGCGATGATCAGCGGGATGATCGGGGTTGCATTGTAACCATCCCCAACCATTTTTTTCGGCAGCAGCCACTTGGAGCAACTCCGCCTTGTCCCGCCGGGGATGTGCTGCCATGCGCCGTTGCAGACGATTAAAGTTCACGGATTCTGGCTCAAGGGCGATAACCCGTCCCGAACCGTGAACCCAATGGGCAAAATAGCGGGTGAAAAAGCCAATATTGGCTCCAACATCGATGATCCAACCATCGGGGGGGATCCATCGTTGCAAAACCCCGATGCCGCGTGCCTCAAAAAAACGCTTGTAGAAAAGATAGGCGGTTTCAAAAAGCCATTGTCCAGGGGTACTGGCAAGAAACCCGGAACGTTTGACCAGGATGTGCAAACGCAACAGTATATTTTGAAACAGAGGCAGTCGTTGGGACATCAGAATTTTTCCGGCATAAAAAATAAGCCCTCAAGGGAATATTTTCCCGTTCCCTTCGGGTCACCCATCCCAGGCAATGCTCTGCACCAGATAGTCGGGACGAATGCCCAAACGATCACCGATATTCTCCAATTCCGCCTCCATGGGACCGTATAGCCCCGTCAGGGTCAAACAAGTCGCCGTCCCCAGGCAAGCCCCTCCGAGAATATCGGTTTCCAAGGCATCCCCCACCATCAACACCCGATCCCAAGAGGGACACCCACAACTCCGCCAGGCGGTCTCAAACACCGGCCTAAACGGCTTACCAATCCCCATGAGCGGAAAACGGCCATCACCATGCGCTTCGCAGGCGGTAAATCCTGAAACCAGATTCAGCGATCCCTGCGCTTCGGGTGCAACCAGATCGGCATTGACCAAAAGCAGTGGTACCCCCCGTCTCTCCCCCGATGCCCGCAATATCGCCTCCTGCGCACCGCCATAATATTCCTGATTGCCACTGAACAGAGCATAACAGGCGGCATCCTTCTCCCAACGGGACTGGGGATGGTTGACCATCCAGCGGTGCGGTTGCGGGGCATAATTGTGGGCACTCACCAGATCCCCAACCCAAAGATACGGCTGTTCGCCCAGACGATTTTCCTGGACAAAATCGGCCACGACCATCCCAGAGGTGACAATCTCCTCCCGATGCAGGTAAATCCCCATCTTAGCTAGGTTATTCTGAAGTTCCTGGGGGGAATTACTGGCGTTATTACTGACCAGACGGAAAGGGATACCCGCACGGCGCAACCGCTCCAGGGTGTCGGCAGCCCCTGGAATCGGCTCGGTTCCCCGATTTAAAACCCCATAGGCGTCAAACCATATCCAGGAATATTGACCAACGAGTTCGGAAAAACCACCCCGCTGCACCCCCCCCTGCCGTAACCGAAGATTGATTTCATCCTCCCCCTGGCAAACCAGTTGGCGATAACGAGAAATATGGCGTTCAAGGTAGGAAAAATCGGGAATCGGTGGTTTTGGCATGGTTCTGAAACTCATTGCAGTAAGCCCCTTTGTCGATCCCAGTTTCTCCGTTCTTGCATTGACCCCATTCTTAAGACCTCTTGTGGTCATAGGGTTGGCTCCCATCGGGCAAGAGGAATGACTAAGGATTCCCATGATGTACCTGTCAGTCGGGAGATCAGTCGTTCGTCCGCCGTGACCAAAGGTGCGTTTTCACGCTCGGCCAGGGCGAGATAGAAGCAATCATAGATGGGGTGATTGATGGCCGCAGCCATACGCAGTGCAGGAACAAACAGATCCGATAACGGGACAATACGATGCAATGATCTCGTCAAATGCCAATGGATGTGATTCATTTCGCCTGGATCCACAGTTCCACGACGCAGCCATTTCCATAATACATTGCCAACCTCGGCAAACAGCAGTTCCGGGGCCAACAATGATATCCCGCCAATAAGCAAGCCTTTTGCCAAATCACGGTCTTCCTCTGGCAGATACCATTTGCAGGCAACGCTGGCATCAACGATAAGATTCTTCATTATCCCGGTCCTCGCGGATCAAATGGGCAGCAGATGGAATGCCAGGAGATGGCGGAGAAAACAATTGACAGATGGCATCGGCTTCCGATACCAATTCTTCCCGGGAAGGACGCACTGCCCCAATCAGGATTTCGCACAGTGCCTGCTCCAGCGACTGGCGTTGCGCCGCAGCCCTGGCCTTGAGCCGTTCGATGATTTCGTCATCCACATTCCGAATCATCAGTTCCCCCATGGGTTATCTCCTCACTCGAAATATCAGGGTCATGTCTTGCAGAAAAAATAATAAAAATTTTGTTCCGCAAACAGCGACCGAATGTCAACACGTCCAAAAAATCGGGCCATTAAAATTTTTTTTATTCCTTTCCATACCCGCTTTTTTTTCTTAGACTGCCCGGCAATCAGGCTACGTCCATTCCGAGTGTGGAAGAACACCTCTCCGGCCAACACTTCAACCCAAAAGCCAGGAACCGTTCATGAGTTTCTCCGATACACGACTTCGTGTCTTCCACGCCGTGGCCAAACACCTTTCATTCACCAGGGCAGCCGAAGAACTCTACCTCACCCAGCCTGCCGTAACTTTTCAAATACGTCAACTGGAGGAACATTTTAACACCCGTCTCTTTGACCGGCATCATAACCGTATTTCCCTGACGGAAGCGGGGGAGACCGTGTTCGACTATGCCGAAAGGATACTGGAACTCTATCGGGAGACCGAAAAAGCGGTCAACGAAATGACGGGTGAAACACGGGGGATCATCAAACTGGGGGCCTCCACCACCATCGGCGAATACCTGCTGCCACCGATTCTCAGCGGCTACCATGAGAATTTTCCCCGGGTACAAATTCGCCTCTCCGTGGACAATACCAGTCTGGTCGTCCGTAAGCTGGAAGATGCCACCATCGACATGGGGATGGTCGAAGGGCCGGTCTCCAACAAAAACATCGCCGTCGCCCCCTGTTTTGAAGACGAATTGGTCGTCATCTTTGCCCCAGGCCATCCGTTTGAGTCCATGGAGGAGATCCCCCTGGCCAAACTCAAGGAATACCCTTTTGTCTCCCGCGAAGAGGGTTCCGGCACCCGCATGGTCATCAGCGAACATTTGGGCAAGGGGGGACTCTCCTACGACCAACTGGACATGATTTTGGAATTGGGAACGACCGAATCGGTCAAAGCCGCCGTGGAAGGTGGCGTCGGTTTCAGCATTATCTCCAGCGTCGCCCTGCGCAAAGAACTGCAACTCAACAGCCTCCGCATCGGTCGCATCAAGGGGATACGGTTTAAACGGCTCCTGAATTTTGTCTTCCAAAAACAAAAATTTCGTTCCAAAGCGGTCGAAGAATTTCTCAATTTTGCCAAGCAGCGTTGCGCCCTCCTCCACCCCGATATTTGACCCTGGAGAATCTCCTCCTAGGGCGGGTTGACATTCGATAATTTATTACCACCCCTCTGGAAAATTATTAAAAGAAAAAAGGGGTCTGGGGGATTG
>PEAO01000163.1 GCA_002753615.1 Magnetococcales bacterium DCbin2 | reverse complement strand
TTTTTTCTTTTAATAACTTTTAGGGTGTGTCTCAAGTTATCGGATACCAACACGCCCTAATGTCAAGGGATTCCAAATGCAATTGCCCTGCAAGATTTCCAAGTATGTGTTGACACCTATTCCTGGGATTGTTATCTTCCGTGGTTGACCAGTCAGGGCTGGGTGGACTTTGATTGAAAATCACTGTAGATAAAGACCGCGTTATTGGGTGTGTTTACGGCATGGGACGGTACCCTTAAGAAAAATCATGTTGACTCAACGGCATCGTGACATCCTTCAGCGCGTCGTTCACGCCTACATCCATCAAGGCAAATCTGTCGGTTCCAAAACCCTCAGCCAGATGGAAGGGTTGGGCTTTTCCCCCGCCACCATCCGCGCTGAAATGGCGGAGCTGGAAAAAATGGGTTACCTCATCCGTGATCACTCTTCCGCAGGACGCAGACCCACCCAACAGGGACTCCGGTTCTTTGTGGATGCCCTGCTGGAAGTCGCCCGATTGTCGGAGCGTGATAAAGACCGCATCGTCGCCGCGTGTACCCACGGCGATGACATGGAACAAACCTTCTCGGAAGTCAGCCGCGTCCTGGCAGCCATGACCCCCAACGCCTGTATCGTCCGTCTCCCCAGGATGCCCAGGATGTTGGATATCGTCTTTCAACAAGTCAAACTGATCGAACTTTCGCGTGATAGCTTGGCGGAAGTCCGTATTCTGGTCGTTTTAGTTTCGGAATCGGGACACCTCAAAAGCCGTGTCATCCGTTTGAATACACAGCTCCAACAAAAAGACCTCGAAGAGTTTGCCGTCTACCTGAGCCGAGAAATGAAGGGGAGTACCCTGGCAGAGGTCAAACATAGACTTCACAGAGAGATCGAACGCGGTGAACAAAGTTTCCACGATCTTTGCCGGAAACTTTTGGCGAGCCAGGTGTTCATCGCCCCCCATGATGCCTTGATCGTCAATGGTCGGATGAATCTTCTGGGATTGGCCGGGAGGGAAAACCTCTCCAGTAAAGATATCGCCCTCCTGCGGGATCTTTTTGCCTTGCTGGAGGAAAATCGTAAGTTAATCCACCTGTTGGATGAATGTGACAGGTTGGATGGTGTCCGGTTGTTTATCGGGTCGGAGAGCGGAATTGTTCACGACAACTCCTGCTCCGTGGTGGCGGCCCCTTTTTATGGGCCAGGTAACCTGATGCCGGGAACGGTCGGCGTTCTCGGTCCCGTCCGTCTGGATTATGCCCACGTCATACCGTTGGTGGATTTTACCGCCAGGGCATTGGGGGCACTGATGGCGCAACGCGCCATTTCGGGGTTCGATGGCGGCTATTACGAAAGCCTGGGCGATCTGCGATAGCCCTTCCACCCATAAACCCCACGCTATCGGGTTCCTGAGCCGTGGCATTAACCTTTATTGAGATATCAAAAGGCCAATGACTGATCAGAATTGTTCACAGGATAAACAGATTGACCCGGGTGATCCTCACAATGATGCCTCTGCAACCGCTCCTGACATGGAACCCGATTTGGAAACCATGACCCGGGTTGGATCCAATCAAGGCGCAACATCCACGGATGAAGTCCCTTCGGAAGAGGGGGCGGATGAGGGGATGGATTTGGCGACCCTGGGGCGTCGCTTGGAAGAGACGCAAGCGGCTCTGGCGGCCAGCCGTGAAGAGACATTGCGGGGGTTGGCCGATATGCAAAACCTGCGCAAGCGGACGGCGCGGGAGGTGCAGCAGGCCAGGGATTTTGCCGTGGAGGCCTTTGCCCGCGATCTGCTGAGTGTTTCGGATAACATGGAACGCGCCCTGAACGCCATGCCCGACTCCCAGGACCCTACCCTTAAGGTGATGGCGGACGGGGTTAAAATGGTGCAATCGGAACTCAAACGTATTTTTACCAGCCATGGGGTGACCCGCATGGAGACCCTGGGGCAGGTTTTTGACCCCAATCTTCACCAGGCGGTGCAGCAGGTAGCGACCTCCGATGCGGTTCCGGGAACGGTTGTTTCCGAATTTCAACCGGGATTCCTTCTCAAGGGGCGTCTCCTCCGGGCGGCCATGGTCGTCATTGCCAAAGGTGAGGAGTGATCTCGCGGTTCTTGTGTCGTCTCCTTGTCGTTGGGATTGGCAGAATAAAATACGGGCATGGGACTTGACAAACACCCCCGGTGTTTCCATATGGACCGGTGTAGGATGGGATGTTACTTGTGAAACAGTCATGGCGGGCCGCTTGAAATAGGGCTGCGTCACTTGGAAAGGGAAGAAAAAGATGGGCAAGGTTATTGGTATCGATCTGGGAACCACCAACTCCTGTGTAGCAATCATGGAGGGTGGCGACCCCAAGGTGATTGAAAACAGTGAGGGTGTACGGACAACCCCGTCCATGGTGGCCCTTACGGCATCGGGGGAACGCTTGGTGGGACAGGCGGCAAAACGCCAGGCGGTGACCAATCCCAGAAACACCCTCTATGCCATCAAACGGCTGATTGGCCGTCGCTATGATGACCCCTTGACCCAGAAGGATCGGGATCTGGTCTCTTTTGAGATCGCCAAGGCGGACAATGGTGATGCCTGGGTCAAACTGGGTGATAAAAAAATCAGCCCGTCGGAAGTTTCGGCGATGATCCTCCAAAAAATGAAACAAACAGCGGAGGATTATCTGGGAGAACCGGTCACCGAGGCGGTCATCACCGTTCCGGCCTACTTCAACGATGCCCAACGCCAAGCCACCAAGGATGCCGGTCGGATTGCGGGGTTGGACGTGTTGCGGATCATCAACGAACCGACTGCCGCCGCTTTGGCGTATGGTTTGGATAAAAAAGGTGGTCAGACCATTGTGGTGTATGACCTGGGTGGCGGTACATTTGACGTATCCATCCTTGAAATCGGCGATGGGGTGTTTGAAGTCAAGTCTACCAATGGCGATACCTTCCTGGGTGGCGAGGATTTTGACAAAACCATCATCGATTGGTTGGCAGATGAGTTCAAACGGGAGCATGGGATTGATCTGCGCAAGGATACCATGGCACTGCAACGGTTGAAGGAAGCTGCTGAGAAGGCCAAGATTGAGTTGTCCAACAGCACACAGACCGATGTGAACCTGCCGTTCATCACGGCGGATGCGTCAGGCCCCAAGCATTTGAACATCACCATGTCCCGTGCCAAGTTGGAATCATTGGTGGACCATTTGGTGCAGCGTACCCTGGAGCCTTGCCGTATCGCCTTGAAGGATGCCAAGATTTCCGCACGGGATGTCCATGAGGTGATCTTGGTGGGTGGGATGACCCGGATGCCCAAGGTGCAGCAGGTGGTCACAGAATTTTTTGGCAAAGATCCCCACAAGGGGGTCAACCCGGACGAGGTGGTGGCCATTGGTGCGGGGATTCAGGGTGGCGTCCTCAAGGGAGATGTCAAGGACGTTTTGTTGTTGGATGTGACGCCGCTCTCTTTGGGAATCGAAACATTGGGTGGGGTGTTTACCAAGCTGATCGATAAGAACACCACGATTCCCAACAAAAAATCTCAGGTTTTCTCGACGGCGGTGGATTCGCAGCCGGCAGTGACCATCCGCGTTGCACAGGGTGAGCGGGAACTGTTTAACCATAACAAACTTTTGGGACAGTTTGATCTGGTAGGGATTGCACCGGCCCCCCGTGGGGTTCCCCAGATTGAGGTGACGTTTGATATCGACGCCAATGGTTTGGTTCATGTCGGTGCCAAGGATAAGGGGACGGGCAAGGAGCAGTCCATCAAGATTCAGGCATCGGGTGGTTTGACCGATGCGGAGATTGAAAAAATGGTCCGTGATGCCGAGGCCCATGCTGAGGAAGATGCGAAAAAACGTAAGCTGATCGATGCGCGTAATCAGGCGGATTCGGTGGTTTACAGCACGGAAAAGACCCTCAAGGAAAATGGGGACAAGGTAGACGGTGCCATCAAGGGTCAGATTGAGCAGGCGTTGGCTGACCTGAAGAAAGTCATGGATGGTGAGGATGCCGAGGCTATCGAGGCCAAGACCCAGGCGGTTATGGAAGTTTCGATGAAGTTGGGTGAAGCGATGTATAAGGATTCTGCGGCGGCTGGTCCGGGTGGACCGGCGGCAGGTTCTCATGGCGCGGCTGGTGGAGCCGATAATGTTGTGGATGCCGAGTTTGAAGAAGTCAAGGACGGCAAGAAAGACTGAGTTCGCTGATGCCCAAAGATTATTATGAACTTCTGGGGGTGAGCCGCAGTGCCAGTGAGGATGAGCTTAAAAAAGCTTATCGGAAACTGGCGATGCAGCTTCACCCGGATCGCAATCCTGGCAATAAGGATGCTGAGGCCCAATTCAAGGAGGTCAATTCCGCCTATGAGGTTTTGAAGGATCCCAAAAAGCGTTCGGTCTATGATCAATTTGGCCATGCGGGTTTGGGACAGGGGGGTGGCGGTGGGTTTTCGGGGGATCCTTCGGGGTTTGGTGGTGGTTTCGGGGATATCTTTGAGGAATTCTTCGGAGATATCTTTGGAGGAGGTCGTGGAGGGCGCGGAGAACGGGGGGGTGGACCGCAGCGGGGGGAGGATTTCCGCTATGACATGACGGTGACGTTGGAAACTGTCATGAACGGTTCTGAGGAAAAGATTCGCATCCCCAGCGTTATTGAGTGTGATGTCTGCAAGGGTTCTGGGAGTAAGGCGGGTTCTGGGCCTGAGACGTGTCCGACCTGTCAGGGGATGGGACAGGTTCGCACGCAGCAGGGATTTTTCTCTATTGCGCGGACGTGTGCCGCTTGTGGTGGCCGGGGAAAAATTATCCGCAACCCCTGTCCGGCGTGTCGTGGCCAGGGGCGCAAGCGTTCGGAAAAAACGTTGACTGTCAAGATACCGCCCGGTGTGGATACGGGGACACGGATTCGTCTCTCGGGGGAGGGGGGAGCTGGATTGGCCCATGGTTCTCCGGGGGATTTGTATATTTTGATCGATGTGGCGCGGCATCCCATGTTTGAGCGTTATGGAGCCGATTTGCTGTGTCAGGTTCCCATTACCTTTACCCAGGCGGCGTTGGGGGGGAAGCTGGAGATTCCAAGTTTAAGTGGCAAGGTTCGATTGAGTGTTCCGGCGGGGACGCAGACGGGGACGCGGATTCCTTTGCGGGGCAAGGGGTTGCCGCATTTGAATCGCCCTGGGGTCTTTGGTGATTTGGTGGTTGAGGTGCGGGTGGAAACTCCGGTGAAGCTCAATAAGCGGCAACGGGAGTTGTTTGAGGAATTGGCGAATTGCTGTGATGCGGATTCTCATCCCGATTCCAAATCATTTTTTGACAAAGTTAAAGACTTCCTCGATAAAATGGCGGGGTAAGAAGAATTATTAAAAGAAAAAAGGGGTCTGGGGGATTGCCCCCAGGGTTTTGATTTTGTTTTTGCTTTTGACTTTGCTTTTCACGCGC
>PEAO01000162.1 GCA_002753615.1 Magnetococcales bacterium DCbin2 | reverse complement strand
CGGGACATGGTAAAGAGAATATCGATCTCTTCGTTGGAGAAATAATCATTCTCCTTGGAATAAAGATTCAACGCACCCAATATGGTATCGTTGGGGAGGATGAGTGGCAGGGACAAGGAAGAGGCATACCCGCGTTTGAGTGCCTCCGATCGCCATGGGGCGAAATTTTCATCGGTGGTGATGTTACGGGAAAGTTCCGGTTTTTTATTGCGGATGGCCCTTCCGGTCGGCCCCTGTCCGGTTGCCGATTCATCCCATGTCAGGTTGAGATGTTCGATATACCCTTGGTCAAGTCCACTGTAGGCCATGGGGAGAATGGATTTGCGTTCATCGCCTATGGCATACCCGATCCACACCATGGAGAAACCACCACTCTTGACGATAAAATCACATACCTGGGAAAGAAACTGCTCCTCGGTGTCGGCGGAGGCAAACGCCTTGTTACAACTTGTCAATGCGGCGGTAATGAGCTTCGAGCGTTCCAGTTCATGTTCGAGTTGTTGTTGTCTTTGTTCGCTGACCGATAACCGTTCTGCAAACTCCAGGTGTTCCACATCCTTGATGCCCAGGAGGGTGCTGAATCGTTCGTTGATACATCCAACGATGGTTTCCAAGTTGCTGAATCGCTGCTCAAAAGAGGCTATTTGGGGGAGGAAAGGGTCGTGTTCTTCATGGATGATTGCGTTGTTATCCATTATCTACCAGCCTCCTACTCGGTCAGCACTCATAGCTTTGCTCCTGGACTATGAATTAAAACTATAAATGATCGTTGGTTAACATTCAGCCCAACGCATCAAAATGTGCCCGGAATAGGCGCACGCTGGCATGTAGAATCCGGTCACATAGTATTCACAGATTCTATAAGACTTGAACGATGTAGGCAAGTGTATAATGGTATCATGGAATAATAAATAATTCGTCAGAGTATATGTATTATAGAGAACATGTTTTTTTTATGCGAAAGATCTTAATGTGTACAATAAACAGTGATAAGACCGATATGATGATGTTGAATTGTATTGATAAACATAATATCCGTGTAATATAGGCGAGGGATGCATGGGGTGAAAAGATGAAAGCTTTAATTCAAAGGGTCTTACAGGCATCGGTTGTTGTTGATGGGGCCGTGGTTGGGCAGATTGATCATGGACTGTTGGTATTTTTGGCCGTCATCCGGGGGGATGGTCCTGAACAAGTGGACAAAATGGTTGGGAAAGTGGCAGGGATGCGTATTTTTCCCGATGGCGAAGGAAAAATGAATCGTTCCGTCAGGGATGTGGGCGGGTCGGTCTTGGTGGTTTCACAATTTACTTTGGCGGCGGAGTTGAATAAGGGATACCGACCCTCATTCAGCCAAGCGGCTGATCCGCAGACGGCCAGAAAAATCATGGAGACCTTCTGTGAGAACCTGCGGCATCAGTCGCTGAACGTGGCGACAGGACGGTTCGGCGCGGATATGAAAGTCCACCTGATTAACGATGGGCCGGTGACGTTTTGGTTGGATTTTCCCGGTAATTGATTTATCCCAAAGACCCCGGTGGACTATTGGAAAACATCGTCGATTGACTTGGCATCCAAAATGTTCTCTGTCCACTTCTTAAGAATCTCCATGTCAGTCTTTGCCAGCCTAGCGGGAACCCATTCTGGCGTCGAGCCGAAACGTTTTGAAAGGAGGCGCAGCAAGATGAGCGTTTCGCCTCCTCGAAGACCTTCCTGATAACCTTTTGCAATCAGATCCTGAGCGAATAGGGACATCATCTTTTCTTTCTCCTCGGGACGTACCTTGTGAATCATCTCACGCACTGTCCTTGAGATACGATCGACGATTGTTCCAACCGGCTGATTTTCTCGTTCAGATGGGGCAGAACGTATTCCTTGATGTGCTGTACCCGTTCCAAATCCAGTTTTTCCATGGTGTGCCGCTCCTCCTCCGAGGTGTCGGGACCGATTTTTTTGTGCTTCCACATCAAAAGCCAAGCGAGTTCATTCAAAACTTCAAATTCATTGCGAATCCCTTCCGGCAACGGATATTCCGGCGTGGCCTCACCGGGAATGACGGGGTGGATGTGTCGTTGGGCCATACGCCGGATGGCTCCGGGGATCCAGTGGAGAAACTGGTCCCACAGCCCTTTGCGACAACAGGTCAGTTGTGAATGAATGGTCTCTTTGATGAAGGCGCGGGCCGATTCTTTTTCTTGTTCAGTCAGGCTGTCAAACTCGCGTAAATCCAGAAAATTGTTCGTCACAAACGCCGCTGTTTCCGCCTCATTCAATTCAAATCTGGACATGACCATGGGATGGACTCCTTGATGACACTAGAATGCGTCGGTTTATGGTTTGGAGTCGATTCTTTCAACTCGGATAGAGAAGACATACCCCAGACTTCGGACGGTTTTAATGAATTCAGGGCTTTTGGGATCGTCACGCAGACGTTTGCGCAGACGGCTGATCTGCATGTCGATGGTGCGGTCATAGGGTTCGATTTCCCGCCCATGGGATAGGGTCAGCAATTGGTCTCTGGTCAAGACTTTATTGGGATGACTGAGTAAAACCCGCAACAATGCAAACTCACCCCCACTCAGGAAGATTTTTTCACCGCTGGGGGAGAAGAGTTGGCGCGTGGGAACGTCCAAGGACCAACCGGCAAAGCGGTAGCGGGCGTTGGAATCATCGGGACTACCCGCCTCTTCCGGCGAGGAGCGGGAGCGGCGCAATACGCTTTTGATGCGTGCAAGAAGTTCACGGGGATGAAACGGTTTGGGGAGATAATCATCGGCCCCCATCTCCAGGCCAATGATACGGTCCATCTCTTCACCACGAGAACTTAAGATGATGACGGGAATATTGGAACGTGAACGTAAATTGCGACAGACAACCAGGCCATCTTCGTCGGGAAGAAGGAGGTCAAGGACAATCAGATCGATTTTATGACGCTCCAGGATCTCCTGCAACCCTTTGCCGTTGTTGGAGATGGTGACATGAAAATCATTCTTCTGGAAAAAGTCGGCGATCAGTTTGCAGATATCGGGATCGTCGTCGATCACCAAAATATGGTTCGATGCAGCCACCGCACCTTTTCGTGAACTGTTGGCCGTTTGATAGGTCGTGTTCATTCGTAGACCACTTCAATTTTTCCGAGATAATCGATCAGTTGATCCAGGCAGTCGCGGATGGTGGCAAGATCTTGGATCGCCGCGGCCTGCTCGATGCTGTTGCCGATGTCGGAGATTTGTTGGAAGCCATATCCGGCACCGGACCCTTTCATGCGGTGGCCGATCATTTTCAGGGAGTCAAAATTATTTTCCCGGATGGCTTGGGGAAGAAGAATAACGTCCTTTTCTCGATTCTCAAGATATCCTGGGACGATATCTTCCAGATCTTTGTCGATGGTGATGCGTAGTTTTGCCTTTGTTTCCACGGGTGGCTCCCAAGATGAGTGGGAAAGGTGCTTTCGATTCTCAATGAACACGCTTAAGTCTATGATACGCCAACTTGAAGAATTTTTCACTGGGTAAGCAAGGATTTTTCCAACGGCAGACTTTTTATCACCCCCGACGGTGCAATTGTAACGGATTGTAAGGCTTGTGCCAAGGTGGCAATCATGGTTTCGGCATCGGGTTGGTGGGAAATCAAATCGACGCGCATCCCCAGGGAGCGCATGACCTCGGCGGTGGTGGTGGAGAGGGCTGCCAGCATGGGTTTTTCCAGCATAGCGAACGGGTCATCTTGCGGTAGTAGGCTTAGGAAGATTTTTGCGGTGCGGCCACTGAAGAATGGGATAGCATCGATGCGTCGTTCCTGGAGGAGTTCAACGGTTGCGGGTTCGAGCTGACGGACGGGGGCCATACGGTAGCAAACCACCCGGTCGATGTGACGGGCATGTTGGTGGAGGATTGTGGTGAGTTCTTCGCGCCCTTCTTGGACCTGGGGAAAGAGTAACCGGTCGTTGGGTTGGCTTGAATGGAGGATTTCAAGGGCGAGTTCCTGTCCTCCCATGGGATGGGCGGGGACGATGGGATGATAGCCCCCCTGTGCCAGCAGTGCGGCGGTTTTATGACCTACGGCGTAGATCTTGGGGCTTTTGGGGTGGGGTGTTGGAAATTGAAGAAAGGTGCGGACCGCCTGGATGCTGGTAAAAACGATCCCGTCATAATGGGACAGATGGGCCATGGCTTGAAGAAACGGTTCGGGATCATCGGGAGGTTGGGCTTCCAGGAGGGGTTGCAGGATAGTTTGGGCACCATGGCGTTGCGCCAGAAGGGCGGTATCGTGGGCCTCTGGGAGGGGACGGGTGATCAGCAGAACTCTTCCGGCAAGATTCCGTGATGATGGGTCGGGCATGGGAATAGGGTTCCAGGATGGATGGATTATGCGGAGATTTTTTGTGTCAATGCGGCCAGAAGTCGGTCTGCCCCCGCGTTCAGCAGACGTGTGGCCAGCGCGATCCCGAGGTGTTCTGCTTCCTGGGTGTTTCCGGTAACGGTCCCGGAAAAACAAGTTTGGCCATCCAAGGAGAGGATACGTCCCTCCAGTGACAGGTCGTTACCCGTCAGCGTTGCATGGCCGGCGATGGGGGTTTGGCACCCCCCTTCCAAGGTTTTGAGGAAGGCGCGTTCGGCGAGGACGCAATGACGGGTCGGCGGATCATCCAGAGGTTGAATCAGGGCCTGTATCCGGGGATCGTTTTTGCGCATTTCGATGCCGACGGCACCCTGGCCATTGGCGGGGAGCATCCGTTGAAAATCAAGATATTCGACGACATGGCGTGTGGCTTGGAGTCGTTTGACACCCGCTGCGGCCAGGACAATGGCGTCAAATTGGCCCTCCAAGAGTTTTTCAATCCGGGTGTTGACGTTACCCCGCAAGGAGAGGATGCGTAAGTCGGGGCGCAGGGCCAAGAGTTGGCTTTGACGGCGGAGGGAGGAAGAACCCACACGGGCACCGGGAGGGAGGTCATCCAATCCCGAAGCGGTCAGCGATAACAAGGCATCACGGGGGTCTTCACGGGTCAGCACCGGCCCCAGGATCAACCCTTCGGGAAAGTCAACCGGGACATCTTTCATGGAGTGGACCGCAATGTCGCACCGGCCATCCAGAATCGCCTCTTCCAGTTCCTTGACGAACAGCCCCTTACCCCCCACCTTGGCCAAAGGGACATCCAAAATTTTATCGCCACGGGTTTTGATGGGGATCAGTTCCACCGCGACCGCGTTGTGAAGAGACTCGATTCTGCTTTGAACCCAACGGGCTTGCCAGAGGGCCAGTTGACTGCTACGGGTACCGATTTTCAGTTTCTCTTGCACCATGGACGGCGTTCTCCATCAATAGGACTTTCAAGGTGAGGCGGATCGGACGTACACTGCCATCCCTCTGGCAGGCCCTCATGGCAGGCCCTCACGATAGGATGTGTTGACATTCGATAAAATTATTAAAAGAAAAAAGG
>PEAO01000071.1 GCA_002753615.1 Magnetococcales bacterium DCbin2 | reverse complement strand
GGGAGAACCTCGGGTCAATGTATTGACCCTCAATCTGGCCCTGGATCAAGGCAAGCCATGAATTATCCCCCTTCCCGCCCCGACCCCGATGCCCTGCTCGCCCGCATTGAAAGCGAAAACGCACGGGAACGCCGGGGCAAACTGAAGATTTTCTTCGGAGCGTGCCCTGGCGTCGGCAAGACCTACGCCATGCTCACTGCCGCACGAATTTTGTGCGCTCAGGGGGCCAGGATCATGGTCGGGGTGGTGGAGACCCATGGCCGAACAGAAACCGCCGCCTTGATCGAAGGGATGGAGCTTTTGCCCCGCCGCGCCATCGCGTACAAAGGCCATCGCCTGGAGGAGTTCGACCTGGACGCCGCCCTGGCACATCATCCGCCCCTGATCCTGGTGGATGAACTGGCCCATACCAACGCCCCTGGGGCGCGGCATCCCAAACGGTGGCAAGATATCGAGGAATTGCTGTCGGCGGGGATCGACGTATTCACCACGGTCAATGTCCAACATGTGGAAAGCCTCAACGATGTGGTGGAACAAATCACCGGGGTGCGCGTTTGGGAACGGGTACCCGATCACGTCATTGACCGGGCAGACGAAATGGTGCTGGTGGACCTGCCTCCAGAAGAACTGCTCCAACGTCTGCGAGAGGGCAAAGTCTACATCTCTCAGCAGGCGGAACGGGCAATCGAACATTTTTTTCGTAAGGGCAACCTGCTGGCCTTGCGGGAATTGGCCCTGCGCCGCACCGCCGACCGGGTAGACGGCGACGTACGCGCCTGGCGACGGGAGAAATCGGTGTCCACCGTCTGGCCGACCCGCGAGGCGGTGCTGGTGTGCGTGGGACCGGGACCGGACAGCGAAAAACTGGTGCGCCGTGCTGCCCGTCGTTCCAATCAGACCGGCGCTCCGTGGCACGCCCTGGCCATCGAGACACCATCCATGCAGTCCCTCCCCGACAAGGCACGCTCCCGCGTGCTGGATATGCTGAAACTAGCCCAGGAGATGGGTGCGCATACCGCCAGCATCACCGCCCCGGATGCGGTGGAGGCCACTATCGGCTACGCCCGTGAGAACAATCTGGGAACCCTGCTGGTGGGACGGGACCGCTTTCGGAGACTCCCCTGGCAACATGGGTTCGCCGAAAAACTTGGTCGCCTAGCCCCAGACCTGGAGTTGCTTCAGATCGCCCGGGAGGATGAAAAGCGGACGGGGGGGACAACGCCCTCCCCGTCCAGACCACGTTCTAGCCCCTCCTGGCATCCCATCGGAGAAACCGTGCTTACCGTGGCTCTGGTCACCGCCCTCACCGCGCCGCTGCACGATGTACTCGATCAGGCTAATATCGTCATGATTTTCCTGCTGGCGGTCGTATTCATCGCCGTCCGCTCCGGGAAAGCAGCGGCGATCCTGGCGGCGTTTCTCTCCGTAAGCTGTTTTGATTTTTTCTATGTTCCGCCGCGTTTTACCTTCGCAGTGCATGATGTTCAATACTTGGTGACCTTTGCGGTGATGCTGACCGTAGCCCTGGTCGTGGGACCCCTGACCGCCAATTTGCGCTTCCAGGCATCATCCGCCAGAAAACGCGAGCAGCGTCTGCGGGCGTTGTATGAAATGGCACGGGAACTCTCCAGTGCCCTGAGCGTGGAGCAAATCATCGAGATCTGCCGAAATTTTTTCAAACGGGGATTCAACGTTCCGATGGCAGTCTACCTGTCGGAAAATGAGGGACGGGTGGCACTGGCCGAGGGTTCTACCGCCCTGCCAGAGATCGATGAAGGGATCGCCCAGTGGAGTCACGACCACGGACAAAACGCCGGAGCGGGGACAGATACCCTCCCTTCGGCCCAAGCCTTCTACGTCCCGCTCAAGGCCCCCTCCCGGCGTTGCGGGGTGTTGGCCCTTGTTCCCGAAGCCTCTTCGTGGGAACTACCTCCAGACCAACAGCATTTGTTGGACACCAGTGCCGCCCTCATTGCCATTGCCCTAGAACGGGTGCATTACGTCACCCTGACCCGGGATGCCCAGGTGAATATGGAATCGGAACGCTTGCGCAATTCCCTGCTATCCGCCATTTCCCACGATCTGCGCACCCCCCTGACGGTCATTTCCGGCATGGCCGAGGCGATGCTTCTGGCCTCGCCACCATTGGCCGAACCCCATGCCGGTCTGGCGCGGACCATCCGCGATCAAGTGACCCGCACCACCGCCACGGTGGGTAATCTCCTGGAGATGGCCCGTATGCAGATGGGACAAATCACCCTTCAGCGGGAATGGCAAACCCTGGAAGAGGTGATCGGGCTATCCATAGAGCAATGCGCACCGCTGCTGGCCAGTCATACCGTACACATCCATCTGACTGGCGACTTTCCTTTGATCGAAATCGACACCCGACTCATGGAGCGGGTTTTCAACAATCTGCTGGAAAACGCCGCCCGTCATACCCCATCGGGCAGCACCGTTGCCATCACCGCCCGGATTGCCGAACTCTTTGCGGAAATCAAGGTGGAAGACGACGGTCCCGGTTTTCCTTCCGGCATGGAAAAAAAACTGTTCGAAAAATTCACGCGGGGTAAAATGGAAGGGCCTGATTCCGGTTTCGGACTGGGTCTGACCATCGTGCGCGCCATCATCGAAGCCCACGGTGGGACGATCCACGCCGAGAACCGCCCGGAAGGGGGAGCGCAGTTCACGATGCTCCTCCCTTTGGGCAATCCCCCCATGCTACAGGAAGAATGCGAAGATGGATAACACACCGCCGTGCAAGATCATCCTGATTGAAGACGAACCGCAGATCCGTCGTTTCGTGCGCATGGCACTGGAAGAGGCCCACCACGATGTGATCGAAGCGGAAACCGGAACCAGGGGATTGATGGAAACCGGAACCCGCCGTCCCGACCTGGTCATCGTCGATCTCGGTCTGCCGGATCGGGATGGCATCGAGGTGATTCGTGATCTTCGATCCTGGAGTCATATCCCCATCCTGATCCTTTCGGCGCGGACCCAGGAATCGGAAAAAGTCAAGGCACTGGACGCCGGGGCCGACGATTACCTCACCAAACCCTTCGGCATCCCAGAGTTGCTGGCGCGGGTACGGGCCTTGTTGCGCCGATCAGCACGCACCCATGCGGAAGAATCGCCCGTCGTCCAGTTCGGCGAGGCGGAGGTAAATCTGGTAGAACGCAGGGTGACGCGCAACGGCGAAGCTGTCCATCTGACCGCCATCGAATTCCGATTATTGGCCATTCTGATCGCCAACGCCGGTCGCGTTCTGACCCATCGCACTTTGTTGCAGGATGTTTGGGGACCCAATCAGACCGATCACATTCACTATTTGCGGGTCTATATGTCCAACCTGCGCCGCAAGCTGGAAGACAATCCCAACGCCCCCAAACACCTCGTTACAGAATCTGGGGTTGGCTATCGCCTGATTTTGACATAACCCCCTCCCCCACGTCCGCAACACTCTCTGTTTCCGCGCCTACGCTGGCACAATATTTGCTTTGATCGCGAAACTAAGGGGAATATCCTGCACATTAAGTACTTTGAACAGGTCGAAATCATGGGTAAATTTGTCAGGCGACGCCAAGTTGGTCCAGATTTCGACCGGGCTGTGGAACATTTGCTTCAGGGGAGACTGATCGAGGCGGAAACCTTATTGCGGAATGTGTTGCAGACTTCTCCCAACCATGCCGAAGCCCTGCATCTTTTGGGAATTATCGCATACCAGAGGGGGCATTGGGAGGAGGCTGTCTCTTGGATATCCAAAGCGGTGGTGCGACGGCCTGGTTTTGTCGAAGCCTATAATAATCTTGGATTGGCCTATCATGCGTTGGGGCGGTGGCCTGAAGCAGCGGAGAGTTATCGGCGCGCGTTGGCCATTCAGCCCAGATCGAGCGAGACCCATAATAATCTGGGCAATGTGTTGCGGAAAATGGGTCTATGCGAGGAAGCCGTAACATCCCTACGCACGGCGATTGCGATCAATCCGCATTATTTTCAAGCCTATAACAACCTGGGTATTGCCCTCTTGGAGCTGGGGCAGTGGGAGGCGGCGGTGGCGCAGTATGAACAAGCGATTGCCCTAAAACCCGATTTTGCCCCAGCGTATCGCAATCTGGGTAACGCTTTTCATAAAAAGGGATTATTAGAACGGGCCATCCCTTATTATCTCACCCTGACCCAACTCCAACCCCAATGGCCTGAGGCCTACGCCAGTTTGGGAGAACTCTTTCACCGTTTGCAGCGGTGGGATGAATCCCTGAAATATTGGGGGATGGCTTTGAGTCTGCAACCCGAAAATCAAGAATTTCTCCACCATGCCGGGTTATTATTGATGGCATTGAAACGGTGGGATGAGGCGCAAGCGTTATTTAAGAAAATACTCCAGGGAGACGGAGACTATCCCCAGGCGTGGCTCAATTTGGGGATTATCCTTCAGGAACAGGGGCATCTGGATCAGTCGGTGGATTGTTTGCAAAAAGCGGCACGTATGCAGCCCAGCCTGGGGGCCGCCTTGGGTTATTGGGGGTCTGCGCTGCAAAAGTTGGGACGCCACGAAGAGGCGTTGAAAATCTTGCAACATGCATTGCAGATCGATCCCGCAGATACGGTCGCCATGGCGACGTTGGGCTTTGTTTATCAGGAGTTGGATGATATTGAATCCGCTTTGGTCTGGTATGACAAGGCCATCCAACCTTATCCGTCGTGTGCCGAAGCCCACTTTGGCAAAAGTTTGGCCCATCTGCTCAATGGTGCGTTTGAAATGGGCTGGCATGGCTATGAATGGCGTTGGAAAACCAAGGATTTTTCACCGCATGGACGCCCGGAGCCGTTGTGGGATGGGGGGGATCTACAAGGAGGGATGATTCTGTTGCATTGTGAACAGGGTTTTGGGGATAGTCTCTTGGGCATCCGTTTTGTCCCTTGGGTACGACAGCGTGGTGGCCGCATCGCATTTTTGTGTCCCGAACCGTTGGAGGCGTTGTTTCGGGGGGTGGCAGGGATTGATTTTCTCACCAGTGTCCCACAGCACCTCCCCCCGTGTGTTTGCCAAAGCCCTCTGTTAAGTCTGCCAGGTCTCTTGGGAATCATTCCCACGGCGTTGCCGGCCACGGCTCCCTATCTGTTTGCCGATCCGATCCGTATGCAGCGTTTTGAAGATATTGGGCAGCGCAAGGAGGTCAGGATCGGTCTGGTTTGGCGGGGTAATCCAAACCATAAGAATGATCGCAACCGATCCCTTCCTGTGGGACACCTGGGGTCGCTGCTGGATGTCGCTGGGTGTTGTTTTTTTCTTTTGCAGCGGGATGTTCGAGAAGAGGAACTGGCGGTTTTTTCGGGGCGGGAAAATGTGATCGATCTCAGTACCCGCCTGGGCGATTTTTCCGATACGGCGGCGGCTTTGGCGCGGCTGGATGTGGTTGTGACGGTCGATACCGCTTTACTGCATCTCGCCGGGGCTTTGGGACGATTGACCTGGGCCATGTTGCCGTTTGTCCCCGATTGGCGTTGGATGCGCCATGGTGCGGAGACCCCGTGGTATCCCACGGTACGGTTGTTTCGTCAGGGACAACGGGGAGATTGGGATCCGGTGCTTGAGGCAATCAAGGTCGCTTTATCGGAGAAAATCGATAAACTTCATGGTGTCGCTTCGGTCTCTTGTCCCCGGGTGGTGTAACGCCAACCCAGTCCAAGGAGCAGCAGGATTAAACTGGCTAGGCTGATCCATTCGGCGGTCTGTTGTCCACGGGGTTTGCTGAAGGGGAAGGGTTGGTAGTGGGTAAAACGGTCCAGTGCTTCTCTCTGGTTTTCTTGGAAATGATCACCCACTTGGCAATGATTTTCCTTGGGGGCCAGATAACAGGCGGGATTTTTCATGTTGAAACCAGATTCCAGCAAAGCATACACCGAGCCGATGATGAGCGGTTTGTAGGGAAAACGGTCAAAGGAGGAACCAAACAGCGGTTCGTTGCAAAATACAACCGAATAGCCATTAGCCATGACATTGTTGCGATCGAGAGGTTGGGTGATCGCCTTGGCTTGGTCGTCTGTCGTTGCGGTTAATTGCACAATCTGCGGTGACCATCCCGCCCGTTTTTCCCCAGAGTAACCATTCAGAATCGGTGTCGGGTCATAGCGTTCTTGCTGTGGGGAGGTATCATGGGCGAGAACTTGAGTGATCAGGATCAGGGTGAAGGCGGCAAAGATTTGCTCATGGCGATGGCTTCGGGTCCAGGGAATGCGGTCATGGCCGAGACAACCCCAGAGGATGACCACGCTGATAAAAGCGGACCAACTGTGCGTTAGCGGTAAACCTTCTGAAAAAATAGGGGCTTGTCGGAGTATGGGATCCCACATGGGTGAGGCGATGGTCAAAGACAGAGGGATGAGGGCAAGGATCAGAATAATGAAAAGTTGCGTTAATTGTTCGCGGGGGATCCGATAGGGTTGTGTGATGGTCCAGTACCGTACCAGTGCCATGCCCAACGCGGTCACCAACATGATCAGCGGGACGATGGTAATGCCCAAGGCGAACCCCTGTTCGCGGTAAGGGAAAAACAAGCTTTGAAACAGGAGAACAATCGCTTCATCGATCTCTCGGACACGGGACAGGGAGGTCGGTGCGGGTCCGAGGTGGTAGAGCAGTTGCACCCCCGACCACCATTTGGCTGCCGACAGCGCGGTGGCGAGGGAGAGAGCGGTAGCAAACCGTGGCCAAAAGCGGTTGTTGGCATCGGGGTAGGCATATTGGTGGGTAATGCCGATGATCATTAAGGCGATGACGATGGGCAACGCCAGGAAAACAGCCCCGCTCCAAACGATATACGCCAGGAGCAACGCGGCGGCGGTGATGGAAGTCATATGGTTTATCGCGGGGCGGGTCAAAAACCAGGCAATCCAGGGGGTGAGCATGATGGTATGGCAGGCGATTTGTCCGTTGAGCATATGCTGACTGTAATAGTCATTGAATAGAAACAATACGGCACCCAACCAAGCGGTAGCACGCGAAATTTTAAAGCTGCGCTGTAACAAGATATAAAAACCAAAAGCTCCCAAAATGGCAAAAAGATAAAAAGTGGCCTGGACACTCCTGAGAGGATCCATAAAAAACGCCAGCAGTTGGGGGATGGAATAAAACAGGTTTCCAGGGTTGGGAAACGCGGGGAGACCGGCACAAAACGAGGGGGTGAACCAAGGGAGAGAAAAAAAGCTGTTGTGTTGGTGCCAAAATGTTCCATCCAGCAGTTGCGGCAGGGTGACGGCAAAATCCCGCCCCAACAATCCCTGATTGTCGGGGAGGAATTTTCCAAAAATGGCGTATAACGCCAGCAACATGACCCCCGCGATCCTCAGGAGGATCTCCGAAGAGGGGAGATAAGGTTCTTTTTCCATCAACCGTTTCTCGAAATCATGGCATTGGACGGGGTTGCATGGGCATAGCGTATTCTTTGGGATATCGAAGGTTGTTGAATCTTGACTAGACCGTCGGTATGGGAATCTTGATAATTTTTCCAAATTCGGCATATTCCCCCGGCCCCAGTCTGGAAAGGGGGGCGATGCCGGTGGTGTTGATCCGCATCCTCCCTTTGGCATCGTGGGTCACAACGGAGTCATCGACAAAAATGGTCTGAATCTCTCCAAAAATAAGGGCTTGGCGAACTTTCCCAATTTCCATCACTTCGTGAAACCGGCAGGCAAACGCGACTTTACAATCGGCAATCCGGGGGAGGCTGAAACCGGGAAATTCGGCCAAGGTCAGTTTTTCTTTCTCCACTTCCGATACCTCATCGGGGAGTTCGGCGGAGGAGTTGTTGAGGGCATCCAAAACATTTGTGGATGCGATATGGACGACGAAATGTTTCCTTTCCAAAATATTGCGCCGGGTATCCTTGGGGGAGCCATCTTTTTTCAAACCAATGGAGAGCATCAGCAGAGGGGGTTCACTGGCAATGGCGTTAAAATAGGAGAACGGGGCAATATTGAAGGATTTTGACTGATTCTCTGTCAAAACCCAGGCGATGGGGCGCGGGATCAGGGTTTGTGTCACCGTATGATAAACCTGATTGGGCGACATGGTACCAAGATCGATCAGCATGGTGGCAACCTCCAGCAGGTGGGTTGTTGGAACAAAAATGATGCGCACCAAGATAACATGCTCTTCCCAACAGTTAAACCAGTCTTCAATAGGGGTAGGGTTCGCCGTTGAAAGTGGGATGCTTACGATCAAGATAGGGTTGGACGATATTGGACGATGTAGGGTAGTATGCCCGTGAGGATCGTTTGCGTTCACCTTAGGAAAGGAACCACCATGAGTGCAGCCGTACCGTTCGACACCCTGGCCTTCGCGAGGGAATTGGAAAGTGCTGGCGTTCCGTCAGTACAAGCGGAAGCTCAGGCAAAGGCACTTTCTGGCGTTTTACAGAAGGTGGAGGAGTCTAGACTTCAAGAAGTGGCCACCAAGGGCGATATTCTCCACTTGGAAGGGGCTTTCAAGGACGATATTCTCCGCTCGGAAAGGGATCTCAAGGAACTTGAACTCCGCATGGTGATTAAAACGGGTGCGATGATCCTGGGGGGGATTGGCCTTCTGTTTGGACTGATGCGTGCGTGGCCTTTGCCCGTGCAGTATGTTCCCCCAATGGTCGCCCAGGAAAGATATATCCCGGCACCATCGATCCCTGTCCCTTCCCAAAACCTTATCCGTCCATAGCATATCAGGGGATACCCTCTCTATTTTCCAATCTTTGAAGAGTTGGGCTGTCCCCTGAACGAAAGCCGTTGAACCAATAGAGTCGATTTTTGTCCGCGCATGTGTTATACTATGCGGGTCGTTGAGGCTGGTCTATTGGGTTTTCTTCTTGCGGGTGTTTTTAAAAGCCTTGTCTAAATGGGGGCGGAGTGGGCCTGTGATCACGTATGACCATCTTGATTTGGATCATCTTGGGGAAATCTTGCGGTCCCTGGTTCTTTTTGAATCTTTAAATACCGTTGATCTCGCAGGACTTCCGCAGGAATACATTCAGGTTCTGGGCTATGATGCCGGGGAATCCCTGATCCAGGAAGGGGGATCGGACCGGGTTTTGTTCGTACTCCTGCACGGTTTTGCCAGCGTCGTCAAAGAAGGGGCGGGTATTTCCATGGCCAACATGGAGCCGGGGGATTTCTTTGGAGAGGTGGGGTTTTTGACAGGCCGTAAGCGGTTGACCAATGTTGTTGTTCAGCCACCATCCCTGGCACCGATACGCTCGGAGAGACCGCAACTGGGAGGACACATCCTTGAGGCCATTTTAAAAAAACAAAAAAAAGTGGCGGTGGTGTTGCGCGTAGATGGTAAAATTCTTCAATATCTCAGTCCATCTCAGCGTCTTATGCTCAAAAATAAGGTGATTGACCAACTCATGGCGCGGATCGCGGAGATGGTTGACAAAGTAAGGGCCATGCAAGGAACCTTCATGGAACTGGATATGGCTAAGGAACTGGAAAAAGTGGCACAGAGACATGTTGGCTTGCCGATAGACTCGGAACCGGGGCGTGATGTCATCATCAACTACCTCGCCGAATGGATTGACCGACTCAATCGGCAACTGACGGAAGTTTATTGATCGTCGCCATGGCTACGGCTCATGACCCATGATTCGCATTAGCGGTGGAATCCATCGGGGACAACGGATTTACGTCCCGGACGACCCCAATGTTCGACCCACGACGGGACGGGTTCGGGAGGCGGTGTTTAACATCCTGGGGGGGCAACTGTCGGGAGCATGGGTTCTGGATCTGTTTGCCGGGAGCGGGTTGTTGGGTTTGGAAGCCCTCAGCCGCGGGGCGGAATTTGCTGTCTTTGTCGATTCCAGCCCTTCGGCTTGCGCAATGATCCGGCAAAACTGTGAGCGGCTGCGTTGTACACACCAAGCAGCCGTGATCCAAGGGACGCTTCCCCAGACCGCAACGTTGACAAAACTTCAAACCCTGCTTCAACAAAAATATCAACAATCGGACAAACGGCTGGGTCTTCTCTTTCTCGACCCCCCTTATGGTCGCGGACTTGTACCGGAAGTGTTGTCGAATATTGGAAAATCTATATTTATCCATCCGGGGACTCTGGCGGTGGCGGAACATGAAGCGGGGGCACCATTAAAAGATTGTACATCATGGGAGCCATTGCAATACCGACGCTACGGTGATACCCGTATCTCCATTTTTTCAATGATCGGTGAGAAAGACACGACGTAAATGAAAAAAATTGCCGTTTACCCTGGAACGTTTGATCCCGTCACTCTGGGCCACCTGGATGTCATCGCCCGGGGCAGTCTGCTGTTTGACGAGGTGATCGTGGCCATCGCCGATAATACCGCCAAGACCGCCCTCTTTTCAGTCTCTGAACGGATGGAATTTCTTCGGGAGGCGACTAGGGAATGGCCCAGTGTGCGCAGTTGCAAGATGGATGGATTGCTGATCCACTTTGTTTCGGAAATGGGTGCTTGCACCATCCTGCGTGGTTTGCGGGCGGTGTCTGATTTTGAATATGAGTTTCAAATGGCGGCCATGAACCGTAAGCTGAACTCCCAGGTGGAGACCGTGTTTCTCATGGCCAGCGAATCGACGACGTATATTTCCTCGCGCTTGGTCAAGGAAATCGCCAAGATGGGGGGAAATGTCGCCCCCTTTGTCCCGCCAACCGTTTGGTCGGCCCTTGGGGAACGGTTTTCGTCGAACAAACCAGCGGAGACGGCTTGAAAAACCTTTTCATCAAAAATTTCGGCTGCCAGATGAATCTGTATGACGCCGGACGCATTGCCGATCTTCTGGGAAAAAGCCACGATTTGACGCCGGTTTCAACCCCAGAGACGGCTGATCTGATCATTTTTAATACGTGTCATATCCGTGAAAAGGCCGAAGAAAAACTGTTCTCCGAACTGGGACGGATGCGCAAACTGGTAGGTGGCCATGATGCGGAGCGCAAGGTAATCTTTGCGGTGGGTGGGTGTGTCGGTCAGGCGGAAGGGGAAGAAATTTTTCGGCGTGCCCCCTATGTCGATTTGGTCTTTGGCCCACAAAACTATCACGAACTGCCCATGATGCTGAACCGGTTGCTTTACGGGGAGCAAAAAATTCATGCCGTCCAGGCGACGGCAACCGATAAATTTGATCACCTCCCCGAAACGGGACAGACCGGACCGGTCGCTTCGGTAACCATTCAGGAAGGATGCAACCGTTTTTGTACCTATTGCGTCGTTCCCCATACGCGCGGTCGGGAGTGGAGTCGGCCCGTTGCGGATATCCTTGCGGAAATCTCTGTTTGCTTGGCCCATGGGGCATTTGAGGTGCAGCTCCTTGGACAAAACGTCAATGCCTATAGCGGTGTGGATGCTGCGGGCGTTCCTCATGACCTGGCCTTGCTGATTCGGCAGGTGGCCTTGCTGGATGGGGTTGGCAGGATCCGTTTTGTGACCTCACATCCGGCGGATATGAACGATGATCTGGTCGCCGTTTTCTCCGAGGTGGAGACTTTGTGCCCTTACATGCACCTCCCCATCCAATCCGGTTCCGATGCCATCCTGCAAGCGATGCAACGGGGACATTCGGTCGAAGGTTATCGGGAATGGGCTAAAAAACTGCGGCGGGCACATCCTGACATGGCCTTGGCTTCCGATTTTATCGTCGGTTTTCCCGGTGAAACCGACAATGATTTTCAGGATACCCTGAATATCATCGAAGAGATCCGCTTTGATCACGCCTATTCATTTTTATTTTCTTCCAGACCGGGAACCCCGGCGGCGTTGATGGAACCCAGGGTCTCTTTGGACGTTGGGCGTCGGCGTTTGGCAATTCTTCAGGAAAGACTCAACCAAATACAACGGCAGAATAATCAAAACCAAGTGGGCAAACGGGAAGAGGTTTTGGTTGAACGACCTTCGCGGTTGGGAGACGGCATGATGAGTGGCCGGACGCGAGGAAACAGAATGGTCAACTTTCAGGGATCTCCCGAAATGGTCGGACAAAGGGTGCAGGTCGATATCGTCGAAGGGCTTCCCAATTCTTTGAAAGGGTGTTTGGTGGGAAAAGGATGATTGCAGAATTGATTGAAGTGGACTGGATGATCAGCCGTAATGGTAAGCATGGAAACACGGTCTTACGACATGGACGATAGCCAAGCACCGGATATGACCCCCCAGGTCGTTGAATTTCCCGACAATCACCTTGCCGCCATTTTGTTTGGGGAGTTGGATGCCCATTTAAAATTGATCGAGGATCGTCTGAATGTCGCATTGCATCCGCTGGGCAATCGTGTGGTCATCACCGCATCGGCGGCTCAGGGAGAGAAGGTCAGAACGCTTTTGGAAACCCTCTATGATGCGCTGAAAAGAGGCCAACACGTGGACCAACACCGAGTGAACGCAGGGATTGCCGCCTTGAGCGAAGAGGGTGTGCTGGAGGGTGTGTTCTCCGAGGACAACAGTTTCAAGACCCCCAAGAAGATGATACACCCCCGAACAGCCCGGCAAGCCGAATACATGCAAATGTTGAAGCGTTCCGAATTAACTTTTGCCATCGGGCCAGCGGGGACCGGGAAAACGTATTTGGCGGTGGCGTGTGCCGTGGCGGGTTATCAGGAAGGTTGGGTATCTCGAATCATCCTGACCAGGCCAGCGGTGGAGGCGGGCGAAAGGTTGGGTTTTTTGCCGGGTGACCTCCAGGCAAAAATCGATCCCTATCTGCGTCCTTTGTTTGATGCCCTGGGGGATATGCTGGGTGGCGAACGGATTGAAAAAATGCTCAGTCGCAACGTCCTAGAGATGGCACCACTGGCCTATATGCGGGGGCGTACCCTGACGGAAGCGTTTATCATTCTGGATGAGGCCCAGAATGTGACCCCGGAACAGATGAAAATGTTCCTGACGCGCTTGGGACCGGGTTCCCATACCGTGGTGTGTGGCGATGCCACCCAGGTGGACCTCCCCCGGGGAACACGGTCTGGGTTGATGGATGCCTCGGACATTTTGAAACATGTCCAGGGGATTGAATGGGTACACTTTTCTGACAGGGATGTCGTGCGCCACCCACTGGTCCGCAGTATCGTTGCGGCCTATGATCATGCCCAGCAAACATCGATGGCAAAGCAGAGGGTCGGAATAAGCCATGGCTGAGAACAGGGGGAAAATACTCGTCAAACTGTTTCCCAAACCTCAGAAGGAAATCAAGCATCTGGTGACCCGTCAGACCGTCGTCGTCGCCGTCATTTTCTCGGCATACGTTTTGGCACTGACCATCATCAACTCTCCCGTCGTTTTAAAACCGCAGTATCTTCCGGCAGTGGGAGAAATTGCCCAGAAGAATATCAAAGCGGATCGTGATCTGTTGGTAGAAGACAAAGAGACGACTCTCAAGCTACGCCAGGAAGCGGCAGTCGGGGTTGCAACCGTTTATGATTGGGACGGTGGCATGATCGATCCGGTTGTTCGCCAGATCACCGAAGCCTTGGAATGGTTGCAAACCATGCGGGAGCCACTGGGGACCCAGCCTAACCTCACGGTCTTGACCGATGAATTTGCCAATAGATTGGAGGAGGAGGTCTCTCCTCGGGTGGTGCAATCCCTGCTGAATCTGGACTCATTGCCCACTCTGGGGATCAAAGTTTCCGAGTGGCTTGGAGAATTGCGCAACCAAACGGTTGTCAGCGGTCCAGAGACGCTCAAGGATCTTCGGGATGCACCATCGGTCATCAATTCCATTGCCGATGGCAAGGAGCGCAAAGGGAAAGAGTGGGATAAACCCATTGATCTCAACGGAATGCGTTGGCTTCTTGGGGAGTCGATGCGGAAGCATCTGGATTCGTATCCCCGGGAAATTCAGGAATGGTTGTTGCGGGAAAGTCGGGCATTGGTCCGGCCCAATCTGGTCTTGAATCTGGCGGAGACCCGTCTGCGGCAGCAGCAGGCTTTTGATAAGGTTGACAGCGTATTTTTTCAGGCCAAAAGGGGGCAGATGTTGGTTCGGGAGGGGGAATTGGTTACCGAAGCGGCACGCCTGAAGATTGAATCCATCAACCGAAGCCAGTGGACTGGGGCCAAAGTGATGCGATTTCTGGGTTTGGCCGTCATTTTGGGGATCATGCTTTATTTGGGTTATTGGTTTTTGACCATTACCTCTCAGGCGTTTCCAAGGGATTTGAAGACAGTCGCCATGTTGAGTTCCATCCTCTTGGTGACCTCATTCATCAGTACGGTGACGCTTGCGATGGGGCAGGGAATTGCGGAGGTGTTGGCACTGCCGACGGCGATGATGGTCTATCTGCCGCATGTGGCCTTGGCCTCTTCCCTGGCTTCTCTGACGGTGGGTGCCAGAGCGGGTATTCCGGGTGGTGCGTTGATTTTGGGGATCATTCTTTCCTTTGTGGAGGCGTTGTCGGCCAATGGCGGTTTGCCACTGTTTTGTTACTACATGGTGGGTTCGTTGGTGGGTGGGGTTCGGCTTCGCACCTGCCGTCGTCGCTTTGATGCCCTGATTGCAGGCGTTTGGGTTGGTGTGGCGCAAATGGCCACTATGCCGGTCGTCGAGCTTTTGAGTGGTAACAAACCCAGTTTGGAATGGATTCTCGGCATGTTGATGGCACTCACCAGCGGTTTGTTGCTTGGTTTGTGGGCATTGGCGTTGATTCCCCTGTTGGAGTCTGTATTCAACGTTTCCACCGATTCACGGTTGTTGGAACTGGCTTCGGGCGATCATCCTTTGCTCAGAGAGTTGTCATTACGCAGTCCGGGGACCTATCACCATTCGGTGATGATGAGCAATCTGGCCGAGGCCGCGGCGGAAAACATTGACGCTAACCCGCTGATGGCGCGGGTGATGGCCTTGTATCACGATATCGGCAAGATGACCAAGCCGGTTTATTTTGTTGAAAATCAGTCGGGAGAGAACAGACATGATAATCTTTTGCCCTCCATGTCGGCCAAGGTCATCATGGCGCATGTCAAGGATGGCCAGGAGTTGGCCCGAAAGGAAAATCTTGTAGGACCGATCTACGAGGCGATTTCGACGCATCATGGGACTTCGTTGATTCAATATTTTTACAACAAGGCGGTGAATCAGGCGGCAAAACGGGGGGAACACATCAACCCTGAGGAGTTTCGCTATCCTGGTCCCAAGCCCCAATCCAAGGAAGCGGGTATCCTCATGCTCGCCGACTCGGTGGAAGCGGCTGCCCGGACGTTGCGAACCCCTTCATCGTCTCAGATTCAGGCGATTGTCAAACGGATTGTCTCCAGTAAAATTGCCGATGATCAACTCGATGCTTGTGGGTTGACCCTCAAGGAGGTTGCCCTGATCGAAGAGGCCTTTATTCGTGTGCTGACGTTGGGATTTTATCACCACCGGATTGAGTATCCAGACCAGAACAAGGCTCGCAAAGAGGGGGTGCGTCGTGAAGGGAACAATTCGGGTCGAACGGGACAAGTCGCGGTGGCCAAAGGTTAAAAAACAGGTGACGAAGGTGGCACGGGCGGCGTTGGCGTATGGGGCGGGGGGTGCGGGCGGGGGACGCGAGGATGCGGGCGAAGTGGGCATCCGGCTCACCGACGATGCCGAGGTTCGGGAACTGAATCATCGTTATCGCGGTCAGGACAAACCGACTAATGTTCTTTCCTTTGCCATGATGGATGATGGGGAAGATTGGCCGCACCCAGGCCAACCACGGCTCCTTGGGGATTTGGTGATTGCCTATGAGACGGTCGTTCGGGAGGCCGAGGAGCAGGGAAAAAGTTTTGAAGATCATCTGGCCCATCTGGTGGTTCATGGAATCTTGCACCTGACAGGTTATGACCATGAGCGGTCGCCTGAGGAGGCATTGCGTCAAGAGACCGCTGAAATGGCCATACTCTCCCCCCTGGGAATTGCCAATCCTTATGCGTAGGTTGACTATTTTTTCCCGCTACCCCGCACTTGCCGCGTTTTTGCAGACGTGGCGGCTGGAACTGACGGTATTTTTGGCCGGTATGGTTTCTGTGCGTGGATTGCCCCCCGATCATGAACAAATCATCATGATTTTGGGTTTGGCCGTTCTGATTCGATCTATCACGCTGGTAACCTGGAAACGGGGTGCGCGGCTTGGTTTTCTTTTTGGGTTGGGTCATCACCTGTTGGGTTTTTCCTGGCTTTTGACCAGCTTGAACCAGCACGGTGGCATTTGGATAGGCTTTGCCGTGTTGATTCTGGCCCTGCTGGCGGCGGCCATGGCGATCTATAGTGCCGTGTTTGGCAGTTTGCTGCGGTACTTGGCTCCGAGGCCCGGATTGTTACCTCTGGCAGCCCCTTCTTTGTGGGTCGTGAGTGAATGGTTACGCAGTACTCTTTTTTCCGGTTTTCCCTGGAACCTGGTGGGGTATGGTTGGAGTGATCACATTTACATCCTCCAGATGGCCGATTTGGGGGGTGTTTTTTTATTGTCGTGGTTCATGGTATTTCCAGCGGCCATGTTGGCGTTGATCTGGATTCGGGGGTTTCATCGGGGGATCGTGTTGGGGGGCGGTGGGTTGGTGCTGGGCGTTGTGCTGGTGGCGGTGGGCTACGGTGCATGGCGTATTGACGTACTTTCTCCAGGGCAGGATGCCGTTGTGGCACCCCCTTTGAAGGTGGGTTTGGTACAGGGCAATGTTGCGCAAGTCCATAAATGGGATCCTAAATATCGCGAGGTGGGATTGACCCAATATGTACAGTTGAGCGGTGCGATAAACGAATCGGTGGATCTTGTCCTTTGGCCAGAGACCGCCATCGCTTTTTTTCTGCAAGCCTCTCCTGAGGCGCAAAAACGGATTGTCGTATTGAGCCAAAAACTGGGGGCACCCGTTCTCACCGGTGTCCCGGTGGCGGACAAGGATGAACATGGGCAATGGTTGTACTATAACAGCGTGTTATTGTTGGATGAGACCGGGACCATGGCGCGGCGTTATGATAAGCATCACTTGGTTCCGTTTGGCGAGTTTGTCCCATTTCGATCCGCCATGCCGGCGTTTATCAAGAAGTTGACCTATGGTACCGAGGATTTTTCGCGCGGCTTGGGTCCGATACCCCTCCCTTGGGAGCGGGGAGCCATCGGGGTATTGATTTGTTATGAGACCATATTTCCCCGGGAGGTGGCACAATTGGGGCGGGCGTCTGCCCGTTGGTTGGTGAATGTTACCAACGATGCCTGGTTTGGGGAATTGGCCAAACCGCAGCATTTGGCCATGGCGCAGATGCGTGGGGTTGAAAATCGACTGCCGATGATCCGTGTGGCCAACACCGGGATTTCTGCGGCGTTCGATCAAATGGGACATGAACTAGGCCGCATAGCCCCCAACGTTGCGGGGAGCTTGGTCATCAAGGTTCCTCCCGGAGAGGGGCATAGTTTTTTCCAAAAAACCGAACCGTGGTGGATTGGTTTGTGGCTTTATATGTGTTTAACTGCATGGCTTCTGGGTTTGAAACGGCAATGGTCACGTTTTCACAGTGAGAAAAGCCAATGAGCGGGAGCAAGCACGTTATCGGGAGTGACTTGGCAAAGGTTGACGCCCACGTCATCACGCCCGAAGAATATGAGGAAATCCCAGAGATGACGGATGCCAATTTTGATCTTGGTGTTTGGAAGATCGGCGACCGTCCAGTCTCTCCGGGAGAAGGGATGGCAGCCTTTCGCCAAGCTCTGCGCTGTGGTCGCTCTGCGGGTAGCGGCACGAAGGTTTCCACCACGGTCCATTTTGATGCCTAGGTGATCGATTCTTTCATCCTTTAACCTGTCCCGTAACTGGGCATCCCAGCATGGGTGGCGATAGCCATTCTGGAGAATGCCAGGGCAATCGCATTTGAAATTGGCACGTCCAAATGCCTTGGAAAAGATAAATTATTAAAAGAAAAAAGGGGTCTGGGGGATT
>PEAO01000161.1 GCA_002753615.1 Magnetococcales bacterium DCbin2 | reverse complement strand
AAAAGGCAAAGCCCGGGGGGGCACCCCCCCAGACCCCTTTTTTCTTTCAATCATTTTAAATCAATGGCGTGAAATATGACCGAACCTGTCAAAAAAGTGGTGTTGGCCTATTCTGGTGGATTGGATACCTCGATCATTCTGAAATGGTTGCAGGATGTCTATCATTGTGAGGTGGTGACCTTCTCGGCAGACCTGGGCCAAGGGGATGAGTTGGAAGAGGCCCGCGTCAAGGCGCAACAAGCTGGGGTCAAGGAAATTTTCATCGATGACCTCAAGGAAGAGTTTGTGCGGGATTTTGTATTTCCCATGTACCGCGCCAATGCCTTGTATGAGGGGGTTTATCATCTGGGCACTTCCATCGCCCGGCCCTTGATTGCCAAACGCCAGATTGAGATTGCCAATATAACCCATGCCGACGCCGTTTCCCACGGGGCCACCGGCAAGGGGAATGATCAGGTTCGCTTTGAACTGGGTTATTATGCCTTAAAACCCAATATTCGTGTCATCGCCCCCTGGCGGGAATGGGACTTGAACTCCCGGGATAAATTGCTCGCCTATGCCGAATCCCATGGTATCCCGGTCGCACGGGATAAACGCGGGGAAGCCCCCTATTCCATGGATCGCAATCTGCTGCATCTTTCCTTTGAGGGTAAAATTTTGGAAGATCCTTGGCGGGAACCGGATGAGGACATGTTTCTTTTGTCGGTATCCCCAGAGAAGGCACCGGATCGGGCGACTTATGTTGAGCTTGAATTCCTGAAAGGGGATTTGGTTGCCATCGATGGTGAAACAATGTCTCCGGCGCAATTGTTGACCCGGTTGAACCAATTGGGGGGGAGCAACGGCATTGGCCGTTTGGATTTGGTGGAAAATCGTTATGTGGGGATGAAATCGCGGGGGGTGTATGAGACGCCGGGTGGGACCATTTTGGGGATTGCTCACCGGGCCATGGAATCATTGACGTTAGACCGGGAGGTTGCACACCTGAAGGATGAACTGGTCCCGCGCTATGCGGCGTTGATTTATAATGGCTATTGGTTTTCGCCAGAACGGCAGATGATTCAGACGATGGTGGACGCCTCCCAGGGGCAGGTCAATGGTGTTGTTCGGTTGAAATTGTACAAGGGCAACGTCACTGTGGTGGGGAGAAAGTCAGATTTCAGCTTGTTTGATCCAGCGATTGCCACTTTTGATGAAGACAAGGGTGCATATCATCAGGGCGATGCCGATGGATTTATCAAACTCAATGCTTTGAGAATGCGGATTGCCGCCAACTTGAGGAAGCGTTCATGAACCCAAAACCCCACACCAGCGATAAACTGTGGGGCGGACGGTTTCAGGAACCCACCAACGCCTTTGTGGAGCGGTTTACCGCTTCCATTCACTACGACAGTCGTTTGTTTCGTGAGGACATTCGTGCCTCTTCGGTCCATTGTCAGATGCTGGCGCGTCAGGGGATCATTTCCCAGGGGGATGCTGCGGCAATCCTGGCCGGTCTGGAAACGGTTCGGGGGGAGTTGGAGGCGGGGCAGATGGTGTTTCGCACCGACTTGGAAGATATTCACATGCATGTGGAGAGTCGGTTGCGGGCGTTGATTGGTCCGGTTGCGGGGAAATTACACACCGCCCGTTCCCGTAACGATCAGGTTGCGACCGATTTGCGGTTGTATCTGCGCGGGGAGGTGGATGAACTGGTGGCGGGGTTGATTCGGGTGCAGCGAAGTTTGCTGGAGTTGGCCCAGGATCATGTGGAGACCATCCTGCCGGGGACGACCCACATGCAGAATGCCCAGCCGGTGAGTTTGGCGCATCATTTATTGGCCTATTTTGAGATGTTTGGTCGTGATCGGGAGCGTTTATTGGGATTGCGTCCCCGTTTGAACCGGATGCCGTTGGGGGCGGCGGCGTTGGCGGGGACTCCGTTTCCCATCGACCGGGAGTGGGTTGCTGGGCAACTGGGTTTTGAGGGGATTTGTGCCAATTCCATGGATGCGGTTTCGGATCGGGATTTTGTTTTGGAGGTGGCGTTTGCGGGTGCAGTGATCATGGGTCATCTGTCGCGGTTTTCGGAAGAGTTGATCCTTTGGTCATCGAGTTTTTTTGGTTTTATCGAGTTGCCGGATGCTTTTTGCACCGGATCGTCGATCATGCCGCAGAAGAAAAATCCCGATGTCCCGGAATTGGTGCGGGGGAAAAGTGGTCGTGTGACGGGGCATTTGCTGGCTTTGTTGACGATGATGAAGGGGTTGCCTTTGGCGTATAATCGGGACATGCAGGAAGACAAGGAGCCTATTTTTGATGTGGTGGATACGGTCGGGGGATCGTTGCGTTTGTTTGCCGACATGATCCCTGGGATCAAGGTTCACAAGGATAACATGGCGACTGCGGCGGCGGCTGGTTTTACTACGGCGACCGATCTGGCCGATTATTTGGTCCGAAAGGGGGTTCCTTTTCGGGAGGCCCATGAAATCACGGGACGGATTGTGCGCCTTTGTATTGATGACAATAAAACGTTGGCCAACTTGCCATTAGCGACCATGCAGGGGGTCGATGGGCGGATTGATGCGGATGTTTTGGCGGTTTTGACGGTCGAGGCATCGATCAACGCCCGTCAATCTCAGGGAGGTACTGCTTTCGCGCGGGTTCGCGCGGCGTTGTCCACGGCGAGGGCGGAGCTGGGATAAAAAAATTATTAAAAAAGAAAAAGGGGGTGGGGGGGATTGCCCCCAGGGTTTTGACTTTAAATAAAAAGCTTCCTTCTTCGTTTTTGAATTTGCTTTTGAATTGAAACAAAGTCAAAAGCGGAGAATGAATTTTTTTTTAAAATCAAAAACAAAATCAAAACCCTGGGGGCAATCCCCCAGACCCCTTTTTTCTTTTAATAATTTTCTATGTCAACACGCTCTCTGCCAGCACTCCGGGAAGAGTTGGCCATTTTTCCCGGCCCCCTGGATTCCTTGGATGGCAAGCCAACAGGGATCATTCACGATGCCGTCCGCCATCGGTTTTACCGCATCGGTTTACGTGAATTAGTCATACTGCAACATTGGCAAGGAGGAGATACCCTTGCCACCCTGCACGCACGCCTCAATCAGGCAAACCATGGCCCAATACCAAGGGTCTCCTTGGAAGAAATTGCTTTCCTGGCCGATTTTTTAAAAAAAAATCAACTTGTTCAACACACACAACAGCCGCTTGTTTCACCCCCACAATCCAGTTGGTTGCGTACCCTGTTGACACACTATCTTTCTATTCGTATCCCCCTGCTGACCCCAGACCGATGGTTGCAGCGGCTGGTGCCGTGGACCCAGTTTTTTGACGCACCCGCAGGGATAGTCCTGTTTTGGCTTTTGGTCTTGGCCGCTTGGTTCATGACCATGCAGCAAATGGATCGATTTATCGACGCGCTCCCGGAAGTGTTTGATGCCCAAGGTGCGATGATCCTGGCGGTGGCGGTGTTTCTGGCCAAGGCGGTCCATGAACTGGGCCATGCCCTGACGGCAAAACGGTTGGGACTCAACGTCCCGACCATGGGGATCGCTTTTTTGGTCCTATGGCCGGTGTTGTATACAGAATTGAGTGAAACATGGAAACTTTCCTCCAAAACCGACCGTCTGGCCATTGCCAAGGGGGGAATCCAGGCAGAATTGATGCTTGCGGTATGGGCGACGGTACTGTGGAATCTTTGGCCTGATGGCAATATTCGTGAAGCGTTGTTTTTATTGGCGACGACCACTTGGATTGTGACTCTGGCGATCAACACCAGCCCGTTCATGCGTTTTGACGGTTATTTTATACTGTCGGATTGGCTGGATATTCCCAATCTTCATCCCCGTGCCTTCGCCATGGGGCGTTGGTGGTTGCGTTGTCGGCTGTTGGGGGTATCCCTTCCGCCTCCAGAACCCTGGTCACTGGGAAAGCGTTGGTTTTTAATCGGTTTTGCCTATGCCACTTGGATCTACAGGGTGACCCTTTTTGTGACCATCGCATGGCTGGTGTACCATTTTTTCTTTAAAATCCTAGGATTGATCTTATTGGGAGTGGAACTGACATGGTTTGTCATCCGTCCGATAGGGTTAGAGATACGGGAATGGGGGGCGGTCATGAGGGGTGCATCGTGGGGGGTGGTTGTCCTCCGGTTGGGTGGATGGCTTGTTGTGGGGATGGGTCTGTTGTTTTACCCATGGTCGGTGAATGTGGAAATGGCAGCCCTGCTCCGTCCTGAGCGGTTGCTGGCCATCTATCCACCGCAGGAAGGCCAAATTGACCAAGTGTATGTCGTGCCGGGGCAGTTTGTGCGGCAAGGGGAACGGATGGTCCGTTTGGATGCCCTAGAGCTGAATCTGAAACTTCAATTGAGCCAGGCACGCAGGATGGTGTTTCAACGTCGTCTGGATTTAAGTGCAACATCATTGGAAAACCTGGAAAATCAGGCCAGTCTTTCCCAGCAATTGGCGCAGGAAATGGTGCGATTGGAAGGATTGCGTGACCAACGGGAAAAATTGACGATGACGGCACCGATTGCGGGCCGTGTGGTCATGGTGATGGATCATCTCCATGAAGGACGTTGGGTGGGGACCAAGCAACCATTATTGACCCTCGCGGCACCCGTCTGGCAGGTTCAGGGTTATGTGGGCGAGGCGGATCTGCACACTATGGTTTTGGGTAGTCGGGGTTGGTTTTACTCGGCGACGTTGGAGGTTCCGGCGATTGCGGTGCGTCTTTCCTCGGTGGTGTTGGCCGATTCCCAAAAAATTGATTTACCCGAATTGGCGTCGATCCATGGCGGCGGGATCCCTTCCGCCCATGCTTCCGACGGTCAGATTGTGGCGAAGGTGCCTGTTTATCGGTCTGCCATGACGGTGATTGGGGCGGTCCCGGAAGGGTTGGAAAGAATTCATCGGGGGACGGTGCGGATTCGTGGGGGGCGGGAATCGGTGTGGGATGCCTTTTTTAAATGGGCGGTCTCTCATCTGATTCGGGAAAGTGGTTTTTGATGCATCCACGCCGATTCAATAGGCATCGTTATTGCATTTAACGGATGTTGGCGGGTGACTTGTCACGATAGGATGACGGGCCGGGCCAGTGTTCAACATTCGTATGTCAAATGATGGAGAGAGAAATGTCAGAATTACAACATGTGGCTTTTGGAACGGCAGCCCAGGCGGTTCAGAATATTGGCATTCCGGGTGAAGAATTGCGCGTTTATATTGAACGCATTGAGCGGTTGGAAGAAGAAAAAACCCAACTGGGACAGGATATTCGTGATCTTTATTTGGAGGCCAAAGGCAATGGTTTTGATCCTAAGGTGATGCGTGAGATTGTCAAACTGCGCAAAATGGATCCAGCGGAAATTGACGAAGAGGATGCCATTTTGCATCTTTACAAGCAGGCTTTGGGGATGATGACGCCGACGGTCCAATAAAATGATTACCAAGGTCCGGGGGGATTGTTCCCCCCGGCATAGGATTAAATAAAATTATTAAAAGAAAAAAGGG
>PEAO01000070.1 GCA_002753615.1 Magnetococcales bacterium DCbin2 | reverse complement strand
ATGGCGGGAAAACTGAAGAGAAAGGCGGGGCGCAGAAGTCGGGTCATGGCGATTATGAGTTACCTGGGTATTTTGTGCTTGGTCCCTTTGGTGTTTAATCGGGATGATGAATACGTCGATTTTCATGCCCGACAGGGTGTCGCTTTGTGGATCTGGGGTGTGTTGGCGATTTTAGGACTTTATCTTCCCGGTGTTGGTAAGGTATTCTTCGACTTCTCGATCCTGGTCATCACCTTCTTGTCGTTGGTAGGGATGGTGGCGGTGATTTTTGATCGTGCTTGGCGGTTGCCTTTTGTGTTTAATTTATCTACGAAGCTGTAACACCGAGGCGTGCATTTCATTTTTTTTGGAGTCTTTTCTCATGCCAGCTACAACGATTAATGCGGATCTTCTTCCTGGCGAGGTGATGACCCTGGTTGGTCCGGGGAAGGTCGAGTTCCAGGCGGCGCAAGCGGCGAAAACCGTTCAGGCGACCAAGGTTGCAACAGGGGCTGCTGCGACGGGGAAGGGGGTTGTTGGGGCCAATGTGCAGACCATGGGGGGTGTTGCCAAATCGGGTACTGTGGCGGCGTCTTCCACGGCGGTCAAGGCGGGGACCATCTGGACTGGGAAGGGGATGAGCCTGGGGTTGGGGCTGGGTTTGGGGGCCTGGGGGCCGGGTATTTTGGCGGCGGCTGTGGTGGGTGGTTATATTTATTATCGCAAAAAACAGGCAGAGCGTATCTGGCCGTTTTGATTGGGGACAGAACGGACGATTTCGAACGCCGCGACTTGGTTTCAGGTTGCGGCGTTTTGGTTATGGGGAAGTAAAAACTGTTACGGTGTTATCTCTTATCCGAGAAAACGTCGTCCAGGGATTGGGCGTCCAGTATGCGTAGACTCCATTCCTCCAGAGAGGGAAGCTCGGCCTTGGCGATTTTTTCGCTGGCCCAGTCAGGCACCGTGCCGAAACGGCGTTGCAGCAGACGTGTTACAATCTTGGCCTCGCCTTTTTTCTCACCATTTTTTTCACCATTTTTTTCACCATTTTTTTCACCATTTTTTTCACCATTCTTCTCTCCGTCCAGGTATGCTTGCACCAGCCGATGCTTAAACTTCGGCAAGGAAAAAAGTTCCTCTTCCGGCGTGGCATCCACCATGGACTCAAACCATTCCTTTCCGAGTTGTATCACATACTCTGGCGTGATTCCTTCCATCTCAGGACGATTCAAGGCACTTTTCATTTTCAATCTCCATAAACCGGCAACAATCTGACTAAAGGTCGTCGAGAGTTTTAACAACCCTGCATGTTCTATGGTCGCAAATGCTTTTTTCTGCTCACCTTGGCGGCTGGCGAAGCATTTTAGCGGCGCGTTGTGTGGTTCATCCGCCAACTCGTTCAGAAAAATCAACCGGACAACACCGCCCCAAGGGGGAGCGCACTCATAGACGCCAACCGGTCCAACTGGCTTGAAAGAATGTTTTGCCAGAAACTCTTTCCGGGGCGTTATGGAACTAACAATGATACTCTTTAATTGATGGCGTTTCAATTTTGCCGCGTCTAAATACAGGGTATCGTACATCGAAAGCCATGTAAGTGTTTTTTCGTTCAGGCTTTCAGTGATCTTTAATTCGGCCAGAATATGGTCTGCTGCAACATCGCGCAAGCCATCCGCCAAACGCAAACGTTGTTCTTCTGTCCAACCCCCTGTGGTCGTTTCCTTGCGCCGAATCAAGATAAGGTCTGCGACAGGTGGGGCAGAAACAACAGGAACTTCCACGCGCACTTCGATGCCGACAGGTTCCAGCAACACTTTCAGTGTTTCGCCGACCAGTCGGTGCCAATAGGTTTTGCCCTCTTTTTCCAAGTGGATCGCTCTTTACATACAATGGTCTGTTAGCCAAGGGCCAGTCAGAAGCTTGGCCGCGTTTTTGAAAGATCGGGTTTGAAGAATACGCATCAGTCGAACTTGTATTCCTCAAACTCCGACTCTTCCCGGGCAAGAAGGATGTCCTTGATCATGGAATAGGGTAGATCGGGATTTTCCTCGGCGATTTTGCCAATTCGGGACCAGTATTCGATCTGTTTGGGCAGTGATCGATGAAAGACTTGTCCATAGCGTTTGGCTTCGGCAACCAACGCATCGGAAATTTTGACATTGACTGGCATGTTGGGATCCTTTGTCGCCGTACCGGTGTAAAGCACCACCAAAAAAAATACCCCCAGTGCCATTCTTGTAGCATGATGATATTGATTTTTAAAGTAAAAATATGATATTGAACTTTAACAGGTCCGGGATAGGTGTTCCCATTTTCGGTTGGGGAGCAGTCCCTTTCCCGGACCTTTGTGAGCATCGCCCACGTCAACGCAGTACGTGGCGTTCATGATCCTAAGCCAGCATCCGTTCCCCAATGGAGAGCCAACGTTTGATCTCTTTGTGTTCTGGACGGAGCGCAGACGCTTTTTCCCATGCGTCCATGGCATTGCGGGTTTGATCCAGTTTGGCATAGGCAATGCCCAGATAATAATGGAGGTGAAACCGTTCGGGATGCGTCATGGCCACCGGTGCCATGGTGTTGACCGCCTCCTGGCGTTGACCCGATAGCAAAAGAGACTTCCCTAACAGGGTGGCAATGCCCGCATCCTGTGGGTGCAACCTTTGCAAATTCGACAGCAGGGCAATCGCCTCCTCCAAACGGCCAACGCGGGTGTAAGCCAAGCCCAGATTCATTTGACAGGCATAATCATCCTGCCCAAGCTCTATGGCACGCTCCAAAGCGTGGATGGCCTTGCCATAACGCTTTTGATTGACCATCCGAATCCCTGTTTTTTTCTCCATGTCTCCTGGAGACTCGTCACTTTCAGGTTGCGGTGTGATAAACTGAATCCCCCGAACGACGATGGGTTCCGATTGTGCATCCAGGGCCGCCAGCAGATTCTGAGCGGTGGGGGTTTGTCCGTGGAACATGGGGGGAAATGGAATGGTGGTTCCGGTGCTAGCAAAACAGGATGATGTCTCTTCGACCGCTGCGGAGTGACCATGACATTCACTCTCGGGCGGTTTGTCGGGGATGACTGGAAACGGGAGCGATGGCTCGGTGTTGGGATGTTTTTCCATAAATTTTTCCTCATGGCTGGAGTAGGCTTGCAAAGATTTGATTTTTATGGCACAGCAAAAATGGGGCCGATTGACGAAAGCCAAAGGAATTCAACGGGTTTTACCAAGAGTTCATGGAGTTGAATCGATCATGTCATGGAGGTTTGCCAATATTTCGGCGCAGAACGCAGTCAGGTGGGAAGTTTTGTGTTAGTGTAGGGGCTGTTGGATTCTCCGAATCGGTTATCGAGGTGATGTATGCTCCCATTTTTGCTTCCAGTCGGTGTTTTTTCCGCAGTGGGTTATGTTTTGGGCAGGCAGGCAGCGAAGAAAAATAAGGGTGGGGAGGAACCCGTTCACGCCAATGAAATGCGGATCGAGATGATCCGAGATCATGTATTCAGCGATGAATCGTTCATTTTGGCCACCGAAGATGTCCCTTTGGACAATCGTTATGGTGATCGGGTATTAAGCAGTGATAATGAATTTAGCCGCACGGCGACGGTTACTTTGGATATTGATCGCAGTACGGAGGTCAACAGTTCGGTGCGCAGTGGTTTTGGAAAACTATTTTCCAGTCAGATTGGTGGGGAGTTATCCAAAACGCTGGGGGTTCGGGTAGGCAGTCAGATTACGCGGAAGATCAGGCTTAATTTTTCTGTTTCTCCTCACAAGAAGGTCCTTTACCGTGTCATTTGGAAGCAGGAGTCCCGGCGCGGAGAGTTTGACATCATGGTGAATGGCAAGCGTCGTTTTCGTGTTCCGTATTTGATTACCTATGGGTTGTCGCATTCGGTGGAGAGTATTGAGGGGATGGAAGTGACGCATCCGCCGGTTTTGGAGGGGATCACGTCGCCACGTTCAGGAGATGATGGAGGAAAAGCGGGAGATGGCGGCGTCACCCAATAAGCGGTATTCGATGACCGAGAGCAGATAGATGATTTCTTTGCTCAGGTTCAAGACTTCAGCATAGGCGCGGTCGGCGTGTTCATCCCGGTGTTTGCGCAGGTTACGCAGTGTTTCAGCGGCGCGGGTATGGAAGGCGGTATGGGCTTGGTCACATAGGACCAGCTCATTGATCTGGCCGAATCGTTTCAATCCGGTTCCATGAATCCACACCCCCAGGGCGCACAATTCTGCCGGTTCCAGGGAGACGTGGCGACCGCGATTGCGGAAGGTATCAGGCAGATGGTTGGCCCATTGGAGGTGGACGAGGCGGGCATGTCCGATCTCCAGGATTCCGATGGTTTCCGAGGCGGCGGTGTGGGGGCCTTGGAACAGGCGGGTGACAAATTTGGCCAGGGGTTGGCTGGTACTGGGGATTTTCAGTTCGTCGCCGTAGAATTCCAGTTCCGCTTGTGTGAGCAGGGTGACGATATGTCGGCTGGAGGATCGTAATTGGGCCAGCAGTTCGTCCATTTTTCCTTTGGGAAGGGGGGGGGACTGGGTGGATGGCCCATGGAGCATGATCAGTTCGGCGGTTTGGTGGAACTGTTTGTGCCAGGAGAGGAGTCCTTCGAGCAGGGATCTATTTTCGATTTGTTGTTGTCCACGGCTGTGGAGCCAGATGCCCAGTTCGCAATCTTGGTGTTTGGGCATATGGAGGGTTTTGTTGGCTCCCAGGGCGACCGCTTCCAGTTCCAGTTCCCAGCGCAGATGACTGATTCGCGCAATATTGACATCCAGGGGAGTACTCATGATGTTGTCGCCTGCGGGGGTTGGTGTGGCATGGGATGCGTGTCTGTCGGGCATTCTGCCTTTGGCACCTTGATTTTGCAAGTTTCCGATGCTTAGAAAAAAGAAAATTATCAAAAGAAAAAAGGGGTCTGGGGGATTGCCCCCAGGGTGTTGCTTTTGAATTTGAATTGAAACAAAAAGGTTTCCATGCTTAAACCTTTGACCTTTCTTTTAAATTTTAACAAAAATATTTTCAGTTTGAGGCTTTTGATTTAAAATCAGAACTCTGGAGGCAATCCCCCAGACCTGTTTTTTCTTTTAATAATTATCATGGTACGATTTGTGCTTATCTCTTTCGAGTTCTTAAAACAAGAAAGGATAGCCCTCATGATGGCCACGTCCATGACCGCCCGTCCCAGTGATGGTCTGCTTTCGGTAACACTGCTCGAAGTGTTTGCCGGGTTGCTGTTCTTGGGATTTATTGTATTGTCAGCCGCCATCATTTTGAGCCAGAAAATGCCGGTGGTGGAAGAGAAAAAGGATATCATCATGCAACCCCATGCCGCGCCGCTGGTGGCAGATGAGGCAATCGATGGGATGGCGGATCGCTTGGCGGAAAAACTGGATAGAAATTTTAGAATTCGGGATGACCGTTTGGGCCGGATGATCGTGGGTTTAGGCGATAAACTGGATCATATGAAAGATTCTAAGGAACTTCAATGGTCGCAGTTGCGCAAAGAGATCGATGAAAAGTTGGAAACGTTGGCCCAAGAAGCCATCGTCCAAGGATCAAGGGGGGCTCGGGAATTCGGGGAATCGGGGGTGAACGGCTCCAAGGTGGTTGGAGATCGTATTCATGTGGCACAAATCGTCACAACGCAAACGATGCCGGTGGTCAACGATGTATCTCCGCCGATGGCCGTCGCAAACACAAAAACCGAACCGGCATCGGTGACGGTCGCCCAGGCGGTTCCGGCAACAGCCGAAAACACGACAACCCCAGCATCGTTGGAGGAGGGCATTTTTAACCTCCCACCCACACAAACCCAGAAACAGGGGTATTTTATCTCACTGGGTTGTTTTTCCCAAGCCAGTAACGCGCTGGAACGGGGCAGCAAAGTCCGCCCCTTCACCCCATCGGTTTACAGAAAGATCATCCGTAATGGCGACATGTCCTGCCTGTTTTCCGGGCCATTCGCGGAACGAGGCGCGGCCCAAATTATCCTGGGACGCCTCAACGAAGGGACCGGGATACCGGGATTTTCTCTAGGTTCTTACTGAAATGATTTCTCCCCCCATCACAAAGGGGGGGGGAGGATCTTACAGGTAAGCGGAAACGTGGCCGACAAACGGCAGTCGCCAAGCACGGGTGAACAAAACCGAGATGACGCCGGCGACGGAATAGAGGCTGATGACCAAAACCGAAAAGCTGAAAATAAACCCACCCAGAACCGGAATATAAAGGCTGAAAATGGCCAAAACGCCCCATATCCACAAAACCAGCCCCTGGCGGGAATGAAAATGAACGTATTCGTCCCCCTCCTTGTTAAACAGCACGGGGACGAGGCACAACACGCCAAGATAGCTAAATATGGCCAGGAGTTGGGCCTTGGGAGACTTTTGCTTTGTCACGAGCCAGTTACGTTTGGCCATGCTGGGATCCTCTCGTCGCGCTTAACTGATCGCATCTTCCAGTTCGTTGATTGGATTTTTCTTGTTTTTCATGTAACTGTAGATTCCAATGCCCACCGCAGCGGCGGTGCCGACGACGAGGACCGGTCCCCATCCACCCAGGCTGATACCGAGACCGGAGAGTCCGCCTGACCAAAAGGAACTTCCGGCGGCAGTGACCCCCTTGACGGCGACGCCATTGGGTGCCGCAGCCAGTCCACCTTTTCCGGTGGCCATGGTCCCGGTGGCGATCAAACTTTTTCCCGTAGCTCCCTTGCCGGCGGCGAGGGTTCCGGTGGCGGCTTTGGCCGGGACGGGATTGGTTGTCGCAGCCCCTTTGGCGACGGTCGTGGCCTTGACGTTGGCGGCCTTGGCGACTTTGGCAGCCTTGACCCCTTCAGGGGCTTCCCACTCGGCTCCAGGGGGGAGGTTGGCGGGGCGAACGGCTTGCGCAGCGGCGACTTTGGCCCCTCCAGCATTCTTGGCTCCAACCACCTTGGCCACTTTGGCGGCTCCTTCGGGTGCTTCCGCTCCAGGAGGTAGTGGGCAGACGGTCCCCGGTGGGGCGACGGTTGCTCCCCGAGGGATCCCCCCTGTCGGGGCTTTTGCAAGAATAGCCATGTTCTTCCCCATGTTCTTATATGGTTTGATGATTGTGTCGTGGGACAACGATCCTGATTCAACCGGTACGCATTGTAGAGTAATTCATTTTTCTTTTCACGGAAATTCCGTCTACTTTAGATTTCGGCGGTAAAAATTTTTCCATAGCAACCCGATCTTGTGGTACGCTATCGTCGTTGTCCCATTTGCTTGGAGAGCCGCACATGACCGCGATTACTTTTGACACCCTCAAGTACGTCAAGACCCTCAAGGCTGCCGGGTTTGATGAGCAACAGGCCGAGGCATTGGCCGCAACACAGGCCGATGTGCTTGCCAAAAATCTGGACGATCTCGCCACCAAAGCAGACATCAGGGAACTTGAAGGAAAAATGCGTGAATTCGAGGCTCGCGTTATGGGGGAGATTCGGCTTAACCGTTGGATGTTGGCATTGATCATCATCGTGACAGTCCTTCCCGCCTTGAAGTCGCTGATTGGGTAGGTCATGGATGGTCTGGAATTTTCTTTGTAATCAATATTGACTAAACAACTGATGAAAACGATTATGTCCCAGGATTTGCAAGCCAGTCACCGGAACAGCCTCTACTTGGTCGTCGCCTTGTCGATGATTTTCATGACCTTGGTGTTGGCGGTGCAGCCGTTATTTTTGAAAGGGCTGGGGTTGGAGCGGGATAATGCCGGTTTTGTCAATGCCAACATCCAGGTCATCACCGAACTGGTCGATCTGCTCCTCGTGGGCTACTTGGGACACCTTTCCGACCGTTTTGGTCGCATCCCCATCATGTATTATGGCTTTGTCATCTCCGCCATCACCGCCGTCCTGACCCCGTTCAGCCTGGAACTCGGCCTCCTCTTTGGGGTGAATGGGGTCGCCGTCTATTATGTGGCGCGGATCTTCATGTCCATCGGTTCCACCGCCGTCTGGCCGCAATTGGGAACCTTGACCGGCGACTATTCTAACAAACAGGACCGCCCCATGTTGCTGGCCAAGGTGGGGTTCATGACCGCCTTTGGCGCAACGTTGGTCTATGCGGTCTTCATGCAATTGCCCAAAATCATCGGCTTGACCCTGGTGATGATGATCGCGGCAGTCACCGCTGTTGCCGGTGCCTGGCTGACGCGGCATTTTTTGGTGGAAAAGGCGGAACTGACACGACAGGAACAATTCCCTTTGCGTCAGGTGTTCGACTTGCTGCGGCGGGAAAAAGATCTTCGGTTGAGCTTTCTGGCCGCTTTCTCCTCCCGTAACGATATGGTGATCATCGGTTTGTTCCTGATGACATGGTTTATTTATTTCTCCGATATCCTCCCAGGGGTCAGCCATGCCCAGGCGGCGGGGATGGCGGGGATGGTCATCGGTTTCGTCGGATTCATTATCCTGGTCAGCCTCCCCTTCTGGGGATGGCTTATCCAAAATTTTGGTCGGGTCGAATCTTTGACGTTGGGGATGGTCCTTTCCGGCGCGGGTTTTACCAGCATGGGGTTGATCATGAACCCTTTGAGCCTTTGGACGTTTGTTCCCGCCTTTTTCGTTGGTTTGGGGCAGGCGGGCTGCCTGTTGGCACCACAAACGCTCGCGTTGGATCTCTCTCCGGCCCCTATGCGTGGCGCGGTGATGGGGGCGTTTAATACGGTCGGATGTGTCGGTATCGTTTTTTTTATCCAAATCGGTGGGTTCCTGTTTGATATGATCAGTCCTACGGCACCGTTTATATTCACCGGGCTTGCAAATTTTGTCATTATGGCTTATGGTCTCTGGGTTTTGCGAACGGGATCCAATGATCGTTTTGCACCGGACCTGCGTAGGGATGATCGACGGCCTTTTGACCTGGATCTGGAACTTTGAGGGGTCGCTCAAATCCGATATCGTAGGTCTTAAAACTGGGCAAACTGGATTGAAACGTGGAGTGGGATTTATGGCCAACATCATTTTCGGGCTTGTCGCCCTTGCGCTTGGCCTCTGGGGTCTTTCCGTGTGGTGGTGGTCCGTTGTGGAAATGTTGCGCGGTATCGTCCCCTTGCTGCTGATCATCCTCGGATTCGTCGCCCTTGGAGCCGGTATCACCCGGGTGCGCGATGAGGGCAGTTCAGGTGCCGTTGACCTGGCTGAGGGACTCAGCGGGGAAACGGTATCCAAGGACGAGTAGAACCTCATGGCATTCAAGTCAACCGGAACAGATCAGTTTTGCGGCAAAGAGTATCATAAGTATCTCTACGCTGTTGTCGTGGTCGCTATCGCCATCATGATCGGTGGCTATTGGTATTCCGAATACCATGGGTCCGGTAATCCCAATCCGACGAATTCCCCGGCACCCAACGCCATTTCCAACATCCCCGCCATGGTCTCGCCGCAACCTCAGGCCATCGCTGCCGGTATGCTGCAACAACCCCCTGTGGATCTCCTGGCTGATCCGGGTCCTTGGACCCCGTTGACTCGATCATCGGGGTTTGCTGCGGTGGTTAAGTCCATGATGCCCAGCGTCGTCAATATCAGTGCCCACAACGATGCCCCGCCGAGTGCCCAGGCTACGGGGCCTCAGGGGGTCGGTGGTGCGGTCGGTCCAGAGTTGCCCCAGGCGGCTCAGACGCCATCCCCGGGGGGGTTGCAATTCGCCAACCCCTACAGCGGTGTTTCTCAGGAGAGCATTGGTTCCGGTATCATCGTCACCGAAGAGGGGCACGTCCTGACCAACTTCCATGTGGTGGAAAACTCCAAGAATGTTGTCGTCTTGGTTTACAACGAAATGGGGGATAAAAGTTTTTTTGCCGATGTCGTGGCCCGAGATAATACCCGTGATCTGGCATTGCTCCTGATCGAGCCGACCTCGAAGCTGAAGCCCGCCGCTTTGGGCAACAGTGATAACGCCCAGATTGGGGATTCGGTGATCACCATCGGGTCACCCTTTGGCCTGAACCATTCGGTCAGTAAGGGGATTGTGGCGGGCAAGCGTAAGGTCGTCAATATTGGCGGGGTTTTGCATCGGGGATTGTTACAGACCGACGCCGCGATTAATCGGGGTAATTCCGGTGGCCCTTTGGTGGACGGTCAAGGGTGGGTGATCGGGGTGAATACTGCCATCTATACCACCACCAGCGCGTTTTCCGGTGTTGGTTTTGCGGTTCCCATCAACACGGCGCGTGAATTTTTGGAAGATTGGATCACCCTGCCCAACATTCGTCCAGAGATGCCCATGCCGGGTCAGGCGGCGGGTGCCCATATTGCGGTCCGCCCACCCCCGCCCATTCAGGCCAATGCGACGCCGCCTCATGGTGATCGCGGTCCTTGTGCCAACTGTCACGATATTCTTCCGGGTCCGCAGACGGTTGCTTTTACCAACGTTGCGGCACCCGCAGGCAATGCCCCCCCCATCCAGGCCAATGCCACGATGCCCCATGACGATTGGGGGCCATGCACCAACTGCCACCAGATTATCCCCTCATCCCAGCCCATCGCCTTTGGTATGGGGACCGGACCCGGTTTGCACCAACAGCCAGGTCGTGGGATGGGAATGGGGGTCGGTCCTGGCAAGGCGGATGAAGGTAACTTCGATGCCATGCAACAGTTTTCTTTCTCTCCAGGGGGGGCCATCGGGGTCACTGTCGCTGCGACGAACGATCCCAATGCGGGCGTCAGTGGCACGGCTTTGGGGGTGACATGGAACATGATGGATCCCGCCAACACCGCAAGATTGCAGGTTTCCGTCCCCTTTGGGGCGGTGGTGACCTCGGTGACTCCGGGAATGCGGGGAGAGACCCTGGGATTCCGTGTGGATGATGTCATCCTCAAGGCGGAGGGACGTTGGCTGAAGACGGAGGACCAGGTTCAAGGGATCTTCGATCGGTTGGAAGCGGGGGATGCTGTGCGCTTGTCGGTTCAACGCCAGGGGGAACGGATGGAACTGGATACGGCCAACCAGAACGTGGGTGGACTGCCGCCTCCAGCGACTTGGTTGCCGGTGGCGGGTGGCCAGCCTGCGACACCTCCGTTGATGATGGCACCCCAGCAGCCGAGTTGGTTGCAGCCGGAATCCGTTATGATGCAGCAACCGGGGATGATGCAACAACCGGGAACGATGCAGCAACCGGGGATGATGCAGCAACCAGGAACGATGCAGCAACCGGGGATGATGCAGCAACCGGGAACGATGCAGCAACCGGGGATGATGCAACAGTATCCGGTTGGACCTATGACAACGGATCCGAACATGATGGTTGATCTGGGACAGATGGGGGGCGGTTGGCAGAATGGTCCTGCGGCGGGCAATCAAGCGGCGGGACTTGGTGGAGTGGGGACTCTGGGGCAGGCCAAACCACCCGCTCCACCGACGGAGTTTGAATGGATGGGGATGGAGATGGGGCCTGTGAGTCAGGCGACTTGGAAACGGACTCCGGCCCTTACGGGGAAATTTGGTGGTTTGGTCGCGGATGTGGATGTGGGCGGACAGGCGGAGCGTGCCGGGATCAAACGGGGTGATTTGGTGGTGGCGATCAACGGGCTGCCGGTCCCCACCGCCCAGGCGTTGGATAACGCGATCAAAGCGGTCAAGACGCAGACGGGTGTTTTGGTGGAAATTGAGCGGATGAATCAACGCATGTTTGCTACGCTTCAGTAGGAGAGGTGCGAGCTGTCTGGTTTTTGGGTGCGGGTTGTGGGTGTGGCTTTCGCGTTCAACACGGGAGTTGATCAGGATGATTCAGGAAATGGACAAAACGCTGTTTCTGGGTATTGACCTGGGGACTTCACGCACGACCATCATGTCTAGCCGTGGTGGTAAGGGGTTGGTCAGGTCGGTGGTGGGCTATCCCAAGGATATCCTTGGCGTCAAACTCCTCAATAGAACCTTTGCGGTGGGGGAAGAGGCCCTGGCCAAGAAGTCCTATATGGATTTGCATTTTCCTTTGGAGGATGGCGTTCTCAAGGAGACCGGGGAGCAGAATACCCAGGCGGCGCGGGAACTCCTCAAGTATGCCATCGGTTTGGTATCGCCCGCTTCCGGGGATCGGTTGTGCGGGATTTTGGGGGTGCCGGCGCGGGCGTCGGTCACCAACAAGGGGCAACTGCTCAAGATTGCCGATGAGGTGATGGACCTGTCCATGGTGGTTTCGGAACCGTTTATGGTCGCGTATGGTTTGAATCGTCTGACCAACGCCATCATCGTCGATATCGGGGCCGGGACGACCGACCTGTGTGCCATGAAGGGGACGATCCCCTTGCCGGAAGAGCAGGTGACGCTTCTCAAAGCGGGCAGTTATATTGATGAACTGCTGGCGGCGGCCATATCCGAAGCCCACCCTGAGGTCCAGATGACCACCCTGTTGGCCAAAAAGCTCAAGGAGCGTTTTGGCCATGTGGGGCCAGGCCCCCAGGAGGTGGCGGTGGTGGAATTGCGTTCTGGTGGTAAACCGAGAAATTATGATATTGGACGCGAGGTCCGTTTTGCCTGCGAAACCATTGTCCCGGATATTTTGGAAAATTTGGAGCAGTTGGTGAGCGTCTTTGATCCTGAGGATCAGGCGGATGCGGTGAAAAATATTATTCTTGCGGGTGGTGGTTCATCCATCCGGGGATTGGATCAAATGTTGAAGGAGGGGTTGAAATCGTTTGGCGAGGTCCATGTGTTCAAAGTGGACGAGCCGGATTATGCCGGGGCGGCGGGTGCTTTGAAACTGGCGACGGAACTGCCACCGGATTATTGGACGCAAGTGGGTGATGTTATCGGGGAATGACGGATTTCCTTCCGGGCTTTGTCGGACGGGCTGCAAGTGTGAGGATGAAAATACGGTCATGCACAGATCCATATCGACCAGTATCAAGATAACGGCGGCGATGAGTTATCTGGGAATTTTGGCCTTGGTGCCGCTTGTGTTGGGCAAGGTCCATCCCTATGTGGGGTTTCATGCGCGTCAGGGGGTGGTCATCTGGATTTGGGAAGTGTTGGCCGTATTCAGTTTGGTGATTCCGGTGATTGGTAAAGCTTTTTTCCAGGTCTCTAGTTTGTTGTGTTTCATCCTTTCGGTTGTGGGTCTGGTTGCGGTGTTTCTGGGGCGCACGTGGCGTTTTCCTCTGGTGGCACAGTTGGCCGATAAACTGTAGGGCGGATTTTTTTGGGAAGACCAACCATGGGATTGAACGTGTGGTCAGGCTCGTCATATCACTGATTTTTGCCATATTCCTTTTGATCTTTGCCTCTCAGAACATGCATGGCACCGAGGTGAGGTTTGTCTTTGGCGAGGCGGTGGAGATGCCGGTTATTTTGGCGTTGGCCGGGGCGTTCATCGCTGGGTTTGCGTTGGCAATTTTTTACTTTATCGTTCGTGCGGGGAGCAAAAAATCGGGGGAAGATACCGATTATTGACCGGATGAATTCGTTATTGTCGCAGTCGGGGCAGGATGTGGTTGGCCCATGAGATATTCTAAATGTGTGGTTTGTTATGAGGGGGTCGGTTGGATCGGTTTTGGGTCCAATCTGGTCCTGTCGGTTCTCAAACTATTTGTTGGTGCCCTATCGGGTTCCCACGCCCTGGTGGCCGATGGTTTGTACTCGGCCAAGGATGTGGTGACCTCCGTCATTATCATTGTCGGACTCAAAGTTTCTAAGAAACCGCTGGACCAGGAACATCCGTTTGGCCATGGAAAGGTGGAGTTTTTGTTGGCTTTGGCCATCAGTCTGGTCTTGCTGGTGGTGACGGGGTTATTGTTTTATTTTTCCGCCGGAAATCTGTTGGAAGGGAATCATAATGCACCGCATCTGATCGCCTTGTGGACCGCCTTGTTGTCGGTGGCCATCAACTGGTTTTTGCACCGCTATACCCATTGTGTCAGTACCGAAATCAACTCTCCGGTGGTGGAGTTGTTGTCCAAGCACCATTTGGCCGATGGTTTTTCCTCGCTGGCGGTGGCCTTTGGTATTGTGGGTGCCCATTATCTTGGGCTTCCATGGTTGGATACGGTGGTCGCCATGCTGGAGAGTATCCATCTGATTTATTTGGCGGGCGATATTTTTTGGAATGCATTTCGTGGTCTCATGGATGCGGCGGCCCCCAGGAAGGTGATTGAAACCATTCGCAAGGAGGCGTTGCAGATTCCGGGGGTGATGGATGTCGGCGAGGTTCGTACCCGGCAGGTGGGCCAGGAGTTGTGGATCAACCTGATCATCGGCGTGGACCCGGAGTTGACTTTGGTTCGGGCCAAGGCGGTGGCCATGCGGGTGGAGGATACGCTGGTAGGGGCGATTCCTCATGTGGGTGATGTGGGGGTGCAGTTTCGTTCGCATCAGGAGAGTGATGTGGTCTTTAAAAAACTGCGTGAGGAGAGTTCTGCCGCCCTGGGGTTATCTTTGCCGAAGGGGGAGAAACCCTGAAAGAAACGACATTCAATAAAATTATTAAAAGAAAAAAGGGGTCTGGGGGATTGCCCCCAGGGTTTTGTCTTTGACTTTAAACAAAAAGCTTCATTCTTCGCCTTTGACTTGTTTCAACTCAAAAACAGAGTCAAAAGAAAAAATTGAAGCTTTTGATTTAAAATCAAAACCCTGGGGGCAATCCCCCAGACCACTTTTTTCTTTTAATAATTTTATTTCATGTCAACGCACTCTAAAAAGCCGCCCGCCCCTCCTCAAAACTCGCCGCCTTTTTAAATTGAACCACCGATTCCTCATGAAGACCCATTTGCTCCAAAGTAAATCCCAAGGATCGATACACCTTGGATTCCTCCGGGCGGATCATGATCGCCTTTTTAAAATAGGTAACCGCCTGTTCATACTGTTCACTGTTGTCCAACGCCAACGCCATCCGATAATTCAAATGAAAATTGTGTGGGTCCGCCTCCAGTGCCCTGCCCAAAACACCCACCGCCTTGGCATATTCCTTGGTCTGCAAAAAAGCCATCCCCAAGATCGATTGCACCCGAACACCACCACGCCCCAACGCATCGGCACGCTCCAAAAGCTCAATCCCTTCCTCGGTCCGATCCATCTTCAAATAACAAAACCCCAAGTGAAACAAAGCTTCATCATCTGCGGGCCATTCCAAAAGCACCTTCTCCAACATAGCCGCTGCCACGTCATAGCGACCACGCCGGGTAAAATCCACACCCCGCTGTAAATAATAACGGAGCCGCATTTCAGGATCCACCGAGAAAAATTCATTAAAACTCTCCGTGGCTGAAACAAAGGCCCGCTTCACGACGTGCAAAGCGGCATGAATAAAAAATCCAACCTCGGACAGGGGATTGGGACTCCGGTTGTCGGGTCTCATACGTCACATTCCTTATCAGGCAAATTCATAAATCTCAACGCCAACACTCCCGCAATCTCAAGGAATGATCCGATGACAAGCCACACACGGACCACGATCCTGATGCGGCCTACCAACCCCCACCTTGATGGCTGGCGGCGGCAAAACAATCCCATCCGGGTCGGGAACCAAATGCCCAGTGACGCCAATGGCATGACAATCGGTACAAGGCCCCCGGTAAGGATGGGGTCGGATATCCCCCGGTAACACCATCGGAGCCGTTTCCACCTGCGCAAACCCAAGATTTTCTCCCGGCACCGCCGATAGCTGAAAACGCATCCATTGCCCATTGCGATAAACCATGAGCATAACGCTTTTATTCTTCTGAACCTTGCGGCTCTGCCGGTACACGTCATCCAGGTTTAAAACCGGACGATTGTTGATGGAGACCAGGATATCACCCGCCAAGATCCCCGCCAAAGCCGACTGCAAACTGACCTCATCAACCAGCACACCCTCGATACTCATCGGATAATTTAATTTTTTCTTGAGTTCCGTCGTCAGGGGTAAAGCCTCCATCCCCTGCCAATGCGCTTCCGAACGTTTGATCTTGGGAGAGAAAAAATCGGGTTGTGCCGCCAACGGGGGGGCCATCACCGAAGTGGATCCCGCCGGAGCGTTCATCGCCACGTTCACCAATACCGGCATCAGTGCCGCCTGCAAAGGGATATCCCTTTTCTTGCCCGCCGCCAAACCAGCGGTATCCGAATTGTCCGACAATCCCCACACGATAATGGCCAGGATGACAAAGATCCCTACGGTCACCACCCCCTGTCCCATGTTTTTCATGACATCATCATTCGCACAGAGATGACCGACATCAGGATGGCATACATCCAACGCAACACGTTCAATGGTGCCACCGTCGTCAACCAAGCACCGACAAAGCCACCAAAATAGGCCCCCGGAGTCAAAATGATCGCCAAAATTACCGGCGTGGAAACATTAAAAGCACCACTCTGAACACCGTGGATCATCGCCACCAAAGAGCCGACGATCGAAGCAAAAAAGACCAACACCGCACTATTGGCGATGGCCCGGCGCAACGGTGCCTGCAAAACATACCGTTGCAACGGTACCTCAATGACACCACCCGTGATCCCCAGGATACCGCTGATCATCCCCATGGGCAACCCAAGCAGCCCATGCGCCAAGGTGGAGTGCCCTACCAAAGACGTAGGAGAAGACCCTTTGGGTTCGCTGGCACCGATGGCGCGTTGCAAATCACCCAAGATTCCTCCCCGCTGCTTGGATTCGGAAATTTCCACCAGCATTTTGATCGCCAGAAAAAAAGCAAAGATCCCCAAGAGGAGGCGGATTATCCCGGAATTCAGGACGTTACCGATAAAATATCCCAATACCACCCCAACCATGGCCCACGGAATCATGGGTTGAATGTCCGACCAGCGATAGACATGATCCCGCCGATAACGCAGGGACGCCGCGCCATACATAAAAATATTGGTGATGTAGGCCACGGGGCGGACCAACAACAATCCATAGCCGAAGACCGACATCAAGCCGATGACCTTGATGATTCCGCCCCCCATAGTCATCATGCCACCACACAATCCAGAAAAAAATCCCAATAACAACAAACCTAAAAAAGAGGGAATGGGAAAACCCAAAATCCGCTGTGTCGTCGCGTGACTCTCACCCCCGCCGGCATTAATGTCCGGCACCCCCTGATACGCCGGCAACTGGTAACCCAGTTGCGCCTCCAACATCTCTCTGGCTCGGTTCCACCAATTGTCCGCCATGCGGGGTGGTCGATCGATGGTGCTAGAAGCCGGTTGCTGAGGAACCGTCATGGCCGCCTGGACCACCTGCGGAGTCGCCATACCACCCGGCTGGGCAGCCACCAACCCCTGAACCGGAAAATCCACTACATCCTGAAAATGGGTGACGATGACATGGGACGGCAAGGCATACCCCAGAAATACATTCCCTGGAGCCTGGATCAACAAATTGATCCCCAACAGCCGCCCCTTCCCATCGACCAACGGCCCCCCAACCATGGCCCCATGATTGACCGCACTGGTCGCCAACAAATGGGTCAATTCCGTCGTCCCCACACGCACGACCTCCCGTGAAACCCCAGCCGTGATGACGCCAACATTGCGCAACGTCGCCGAGCCATCGGGATCACCCCAAGCCGCCACCGAAAGTCCCGGCTGCAATTGCCGCGAATCTCCAGGGATCAGATAGGGGAAAACATCCTTGGAAACAATCTTCAATAACGCCAAGTCATGGCGCACCACCCCCTTGACCAGACGACCCGAATATTGCCTCGGCCCCATCGGCGTCTGCACCCGGATGAAAATTTCCTTCAACCCCTCCAGGAGATGATGGGCCGTCACCACATGACCGCTGGGACTCACCAAGACCCCCGAACCCACCGATACAAACGAATCCCCTTTTCCCGAATCGCTCTTGATCCCGGCAACATTGACCAAAGCGGCCCGCACCATGGTGTTGACCGGATTATAACTGGTGGCCGCCGGTAACGCCGCAACTTGAACCGTCGGCCCAACACCCGCAGCGACATCGGACAAAAGACGCAGTTCACGGCGATGATCATTGATGAGGTGGATCCCCCACACAAACGTCCCCACCACCAACAAGCTCAGAACAATCGCCGGCGTATACCAATGCTGGCGACAGAAAGGGGGAGAAATCGTTTTTTTTCCCGGTTTGATCATGCGACCGCTTCATCCCATAAAAGTTGGTAGAGCAACCAGAAAATTATTAAAAGAAAAAAGGGGTCTGGGGGATTGCCCCCAGGGTTTTGCTTTTGACT